>MEWP01000054.1 GCA_001775395.1 candidate division Zixibacteria bacterium RBG_16_53_22
GTATATTTCATGAATAAACTGTCGCTCGAAAGCCTCCATCGCCGCCACGCTCCGAGGGTCATCGAGGGCCACGAATCTCACGAAAGCTTTGTCGGTCGGGCGCAAGATAAGCGAACTTACCATCGTATAGAATTTGAGCCTGTAGTCGCTGGCCGTCTCGCCCATCCGAGTGATATACCAAAAATCCATCACCTGGCGGGCCTGGCCCAGGGCCAGATAGAATCGAGCGGCGCCAATCGAGCGCCCATTATACTCGATCGCCTTCGGCGCCGACCCCATGATGACCCAGCCGGATCCCGGAAGGCAATTGCGCGGCGAATGGATTGACCCCACGGTGTTCTCGGGAGAATAATAATCGACGAATAATTGAACCCGGTCGCCGTTGCGGTTCATATATGAACCCGCAAAAATTTCGTCGGGGCTCAGAAGCTCGATTATCGGCTTGGGAACTTCCTCCAGCCGGCCGGCCCATTCTCCTTTGGCTAGCGGAATCTTCCGAAAATCGGCCTGTAACCCGGCGGGAGCCCGATAGTGCAAGATAAGCTGGGTAACGGCAAAGGTGGCCGCTATCAAGCCAAGAAGAATTACGAAGGTTTTCTTTTCCATTTCAGAAGCCCGGTTATTGCAATAATTATCAAGAACGCTACCGCGAATACGAGAATGCCGGAAACCTCATGCAGAAAATCCTCCGCCAGTTTGGGGCTGATAGTGTAGGCTCCGATGGCCGTGATGACCAACCTGAAAATATTGACCACAATGGCCACCGGTATCGCCAGGACAAATAGGAGCAGCGGACGGATTCGTCCGGGCAGGATCAGATTGCCGATCAGCGCGGCCAGCGCCATCAGCGCGACAAGGCTCCTCAAGCCGCTACAGGCCTCGACAACCTCCAGGGTATACGTCGGCAGATAGATGATATTCCCCTCTCTGGAGGACGGCACGCCGATGACGTGCAAAATGGCGGTGGTTGCTTTACTGGCGAATAGCTGCAGCGGCATGGTGGCCGAATAATATACTATCGCCGGTATCGGGATCATGAAAAGGAGGAAGAAAAACGCGAACCAGACTCGACGGAAATTTTCATTACCAAGATAGTATAGCGCCAGGCCGGTTATGGTCAGGACCAGTGAGAATCTGGTCGCGAAGAACTCCGAGGCCGCCGAGCCAAATAGAAGCCCGATGCATCCCAGCACGAAAAATATGAATCCAGTGCGGCTAACCGGAGCCGGGAATCTTATCCGGGCCCGTCCTCTCCAGATAAGAAATATCGAAACCGGAATGACCAGGAATCCATGAGAATAATTGTCGTCCCTGAGCCAATCCTCGATTAAGCCCCAGAGCAAATGGAAATTCAGCAGGATCACCAGCCCGAATAAGATGTATGGAAAGCGATGTTTGTTTAAATGTACCTTAATGGCGGTTACGGACTCGGACAAAAAGCTACTCCTGCACTGTCGTGTTTGAAAATCGGCCCCTCCGAAATCCCGGCTGCGAGCCAAGACATTATAATATCGGCAGATATGGAAAACAACTATATGTTTCGGGGCCATTTCAATTCGACTCTGCAATTAATTTCACATATTGATTAATAATTGAGCAATTAGGACATACAATTTCCTGACGAGCCTTTCATGAGTTACCCTAACTTCTTTTTTATCAATGAATTATAATATCCAACCAGGTTGTCGATTAGCGGCATTTCTTTTGCTTTAATATCGGCATGAGGCGGTCTTTTGGTAATATTACGGGATATTTCCGGGGTTAAAGGAGCGATTTGATGAAACGAATATTGATCTGGTTTTTGGCCCTCATATTGACCTCATCTTTTTATTCTGTTGCCATGGGCAGTATCTTAAATGATTATTTTGGTGTCCAGCTATCCGTCAACTCGAACGGCATATTTAATATGCCCTGGGATCCGATTCGCGGACAATATATGCATGAAGACTGGGGTTTCGACGGCGGCCCTCAGGCGCCCGACCCCGGACCGCAGTATTATCTTTCGGAGGTATTCGATATCGAGGCCATGTATATGGATTTCGATACGGAGAGCGGCCAGCTCGTTTATTCGATAGTCACGTCGATGCCGAACACCGGATTTAGTCAAGTGCCCTGGTACCCGGGATATGTCTTCCGCGCCGGTGATGTACGATTTCAAGTCGGCTCGGAGCTGTATGTAGTCGGCACCCACGAGGGATTTACCGGCAATCTGTATCATAATCCTGTGATGACTTACAGGGATGCGCATCGTGGATTTGCCGAGCGCGGCAACCCGACTCTTTCTTATATCAATTATGGCCAGGAGATGGCCACTACTAATATGCAATTTAGCTATACGCGGTATCTCGACCAGTACGGTAATGCCCTTATGGAAAGCGGATATGGCTCCCATCGATATGCCACGTACTTGATAGAAGGCACGATATCTTTCGCTGATCTGGGCGGCGCTCCGCAGGACGAAAATGTCACAATGACCCTGGGCATGAGCTGCAATAACGATATCGCGACTATGACTTCGGTCCCGGAACCGTCGACGATAGCCCTTCTGGGTATCGGACTGGTGGGTCTCTACGGCGGGCGGCGGCGTTTCCTTAAATAGCAGCGCAACAAACAGGTTTGATAAGCCGGCCTATCGCTGGGCCGGCCTTATTATTTTCGGTCAATTGGCCCGGCCAAGCCGGGATGGAGATTAAATTCTGTCATTGAAGATGCAAATATATTATAATAGGTCGTGTATGACCGCGTTGTGCCCGCTCATTTGCCAAGAAGCCAGGCCCGGGGAGGAGATGTGAATAAAAAGCGTTTTGGTGAACTTACATTATTATTCTTGCTGTCCATTTTCATATCGGCTCTTACAGGTTGCGGCCGACAAACCGACACCTCGTTGAGATTCGAAATGGAGCGTCTCCTTGTCAAAGCCGATCGACTTCAAGACCGGTTGAAAATAAAAAGCGCGGTATTGCCGGCTAACGAATTAAATAACTTGATCGCGGCATATGAGGAAGTTGCCGGCAAAGCCCCGGCCATAGGCAGCCTTGCCGAAATCAAAAGGGCCTCGGAAGATAAGAAGCAAGCCTGGGCGATAGGCTCGCTGGCTGTTACCAGGATAGGCACTCTTTACCTGAATCACAAGATCTACGATAAGGCATTCGAGCGTTTCAAGTCGGTCGCGGATAATCCCACCACCACGCCTCTCGAGAGAAACGCCGTCATCAGCTATATGGCGCTGGCTCTCGAAAGGCTTGGCCGCTACCAAGAGGCCGCGGCGCTTTACGATTCCCTTGCCGGCGGCTATTTGGCCGTTCTGGCGCCGCAGAATCCCAATCTCGACGCTCTCGACGGGCCTGTAAAATCCGCCGAAATGTGGATGAAGGCGGGATACAGGAATCGATATCTCGAGAAAATGAGCCAGGCGGAAAAATATTACAGGGGCATAATAGGTGCTCATAGGGGCACTTTGCTGGAGGCCGCCGCGATTGGCAAGCTTTCCGGCGCCTACCTGCAGCAGTCGAAATACCATGACGCCATCGAGATCCTGCAGACCGTGCGCGATGATATTTCGGGACATATCAGCTCGTCTATCCTGATGACGATAGCCGATATTTATTTGAATCGTCTGCGCGATTTCCGGAGCGCCGAAAGGACATATCGCGATTTTCTCGAGTTTTATCCGAAACACGAGAGCGCGCCCCTCGCGCAACTCGGGCTGGGTTTGAGCCTATTCGAACAAACCAAGTATGCCGAGGCCAGAAAAGCCGTACAGGGTATCGAAAAGATACCGAGGATAAGACAGAACACTGCTGCCCAGGCAGTTTTCCTGGTGGCGCTTTGCTATGAGAAGGAGGATAAGTGGGAGCTGGCCAAAGGGCAGTTCGACATAGTGAAATCGTCTTTCATTGGCACGAATCATGCATTCGAGGCGGCCCTGCATGTGCCCGGTTATTACCGCAGTCGCGGCATGACAGAGCTGGCTGAGAGGGCCTTCGAGAGCGCGGTGCGCTATATCGAGAAATACGCCGGGGAGAACACCGCCAATCCAGTATCGGTCTCCAAAGCCCTTGGATACCTGGTCAGAGCTTACACCGAAAATGGGAATTATGACGAAGCCGTTGAGCAGTTGGCCGTCCTTCACGGCCGCTTTCCGCGATTGCCCGAGGGGAAGCTCGCCCCATTGCGTCTCGGCGAGATTTATGAGACTGTCATCAAGGACAACGCGAAGGCTGTCGAGTGGCTGCGGATTTTCGCGCAGGAGAATCCCGGCGCGGAAAATATTAGCGATATAGAGAATCACATCGTGGAATTGGAATCACGAGCGGGGAAAACAATCGGCCGCCGCTGATGTCGCTGAGGTGCAGAATTGCGGGGATGGATCGAGTGGTCCATCCCTATTTTTCTTGCAGATATAAGGCGTCAGAAATCGATCTGAGGCTCCGTATCACACTTGATGATACCCGCGATTGGCGAGTCCTCGCCAATTTTAAGTCAACACGAGTAGCAGACATCGGGCTCTCGCGCAGCCGCGGCCTCATCGAGCCGCGAAACCGGCGTGTTATATGGCGCGCCCTTCACCAGGTCCGGATTCTTCTCGGCCTCATCGGCGATTTGCAACATGACCTCGACAAAGTTATCGAGTGAGACTTTGCTTTCCGACTCGGTCGGCTCGATCATCAGGGCCTCGGGTACGATCAACGGGAAGTATATGGTCGGTGCGTGGATGCCAAAATCGAGTATTCTCTTGGCGATATCGAGCGTCTTGACACCAAGGGCTTTCTGCCTGTTTCCGGACAATACGAATTCATGCAGAGATCGGCCGGCAAAGGGCAGGTCATACCGCCGGCTGAGTTTCGAGCGCAGATAGTTGGCATTGATGATGGCAGCCTCGGCGATCTCCCGCAAGCCGGGGCCGCCATGATGCCTGATATAGCAGTAGGCGCGAATCAGGTTGGCCGTGTTGCCATGGAAACCGTGCACCGGGCCGATCGAGAGCGGGCGGTTATAATCGAGATTATAAACCATGTTGCCCTTTTTATCCGGCTTCTTGGCTACAATCGGAGCCGGCAGAAATGGCTCCAGAAAGGCCTTGACCCCGAGGGCGCCGGCGCCCGGCCCGCCACCGCCATGAGGCGTGGAAAAGGTCTTATGCGTATTGAAGTGGACAATGTCAAATCCCAGATCGCCGGGTCGTGCGATTCCGAGCAGCGCATTGAGATTGGCCCCGTCCATGTAGAGAACGCTTCCACAATTGTGCACCAATTTGGCTATGTCCTTAATTTCCATTTCATAAAGGCCAAGAGTATTGGGGTTGGTTAGCATGAACGCCGCCAGATCACCATTACAATGTTCGGCCAGCTTCGACAGGTCAACCCTTCCCTCCGAATTTGACGGTATTTGGATAACCTCAAAACCGGCCATGGCCACCGAGGCGGGATTGGTGCCATGCGCCGAATCGGGAAGCACGACCTTGGTGGGGGTATGCTTGTTGTGCTCGTGATAGGCTCGTATCATCAAGAGCGCCGTGAATTCGCCGTGGGCTCCGGCCGCAGGTTGAAGCGTCACGGCATCCATGCCGGCAATTTCCTTGAGCATTTCGGAGAGCTCGTATAGAATCTGCAACGTTCCCTGGACAAGAGTCTCGGGAAAATTGGGATGCGCTTCCGTGAAAGCCGGCAAGCGCGCCAGCTTTTCATTTATCTTGGGGTTATATTTCATAGTGCAGGAACCGAGCGGATAGAATCCTTTGTCGATATGGTGATTCTTCAAAGACAGAGCCACGAAATGCCTCATAACCTCCGGTTCGGATACCATCGGGAAATCAGGCTCACGCTTCCGCAAAAGATCTCTCGGTATCAAATCGTCGGCCTTTACGTTGGGCACATCGAGGGGCGGCAGGGAAATCCCCTCGGTCCCCGGCGACGATAAATCGAAAATGAGCTTATCATATTCCAAACTCATAACTTCTCCTCGATATCTGCAAGCCTTCTCAAGACCCAGTCGTTCTTGCCGTTGGGAAACTGCCGCAAGTACGTCCTGTATATGGCGGCGGCGCTTTTATTGTCGCCGCTCTGCGCCGCAAAAAATCCGGTCAGGGCCAGGGCATTTTCGGCTTCGGGCGAATTGGGATAGCGCCTGATCAACTCGTTGGCAGCCTCGAGAGCGGCCTGGTAATTTTGTGATCTGGCATGCACGTCGCAAATAGCCGCCAGCGCTCTGGCTCCCAGCCCGCGCCGATTATCCTGATCGAGTTGCAGCACGCGGCTGTAAAATTCGATGGCGTTTGTTCGGTCGGAGCGGCCGGCATATTTCTCGCCGATCAACATGAGATATTCGGGATTGTCGGGCTCATCCTCGAGACGAGTCAAGTAATCCTCGAGGATCTCCTTCCCCTGAAGATAAAGTTGGACCTGATTGTAGAATTCATTGGGAGGCATATATCCCAGGATCCGGTCGATCTCGGTACCATCGGGCTTAGCGACAACCACCGTGGGGTAACCGGCGATCGCAAACTGTCTGGCCAGCGTCGTATCCTGCTCGGAATCGACCCTGACAAAAAGTATATCTTTCGACAACGATATCACGATCGAATCGGCAAACGTGATGGTTTCAAGAGTGTCGGAGTAGGCAGACCAATCGGCATAGAATTCGATTATCATCGGCTTTCCGGCCCTGGCCGCGGCCGCCCGCGCCGAATCCAGGTTGTTATAGAATGAAATTTGGGTCGGGATATTGCTTGAGCCGCCACCGCATCCCATAATACCAATGCCGAGAGCTAATATCGAGATGGTCAAGTACCTCATCTAATCTCCTCCCTCGGGACTATGATCTCGACAATCTGGCCGGCACGGTCGTCATCCTGAGATCTTACATAAAGGCGATAATCGAAAAAGCCCTGATCGAATGGCAGCATACCGCGCCAGTGATAACCTGTCACCGATTTGAGGAGCACAGGTATCCCCTCATTTTCTAAGGCGGCAATTACCATGTCGATATACAACTGGTTCCTGGTTTGAAGAATTAATATGATATCGTCGGGATCACTTCCTCCGGCCCTGCGCTCGACCATCTTTGTCACCTCGTTGTCTCTCATGCCGCTGCTGCCAGCTCTGATGCCAGTCGATCGATTTCGTCTTTCGATCTCTTCTCGGTCACGGCCACCATCAGGGAACCGCGTAATCCGAGTCCAAACCGGCCCAAATCCAATCCGGGAACTATCCCCTTCCTGGACAGCCTGGTAATTAGTGTCCCAGCCGCCGCCGGGCCCTCGACCACGAACTCTTTGAAAAAGGGACCCTTGAACTTGAGCGAATAACCGGGTATGGTCGTTATTTTCGAGGCCGCGTAATGGGCCTTTGAGAGACATAATTGGCCAACCTTTTCCAGCCCGATTTTGCCCAAAAGAGACATGTAGACGGTTGCCGCCAGGGCACAAAGCGCCTGGTTGGTGCAGATATTGGAAGTCGCCCGCTCACGACGGATATGCTGTTCGCGTGTTTGAAGAGTGAGAACGAAACCGGGCTTGCCGTTCTTATCCTTGGTGCGTCCGGCCAAGCGGCCGGGTATGCGACGGATAAACTCCTTTTTTGTCGACAAGAGTCCCAGGTAGGGCCCGCCGAAATTGAGCGGCAAGCCCAACGACTGCCCCTCGGCAACCGCAATGTCAGCGCCGCACTCGCCCGGCGGCGCCAGGATACCCAGCGACAATGGATCATAACCCATGATGAACAGCGCGCCGACCGATTTTGCCGCCTCGGCATATTCCGCGGCTTTCTCTATTTGGCCGAGAAAATTCGGGCTTTGCAGAACAACAGCCGCCGCTCTGTCGGAAAGCTTGTTCTTCAGGCCGCTTATGCTGGTGATCCCTTCGAATTGCTCGATAATCCTGATACGAGCTTTCTGCCCTGCCAGGTATCCCCTGACTACCTTGACATAATTTGGATTGGCTGCCTGGGAAATGAGAACATCCTTGCGACCTGTGTGGGTCAGCGCCATCATGACAGCCTCGGCCATGGCCGTGGCCCCGTCATACATGGAGGCGTTGGTGACATCCATCGAGGTCAGGCGGCTGATGAACGATTGGAATTCGTAGATTACCTGTAGCGTCCCCTGTGAAACCTCGGCTTGATATGGAGTGTAGGCGGTATAGAATTCCGGGCGAAGCAGGATATGATCGACCGCCGCGGGTGAGAAATGATCATATGCACCAGCGCCGGCAAAATTGGATGTCACAACCGCGTTCTTGGCGGCCAACTCGCGAAGCTGCTTTTCGAGCTCAAACTCGCTCAAGGCCTTTGGCAGATTCAAGGGCCTGTCGAGCAAAACGTCGGGCGAAATGCACTTTACCAGATCCGCGAAATCGGCTACGCCAATTTCATCGAGCATCTGCCGGCGGACTTCCAGGGAATTGGGGATGTAACTCATATCTTCTTCAGCAATGCCTCGTAATCAGCAGCCGAAAGAAGAGTATCCAACTCGCCGGCATTGGAGTACTTGATCTTGATTATCCAGCCGTGACCATACGGATCCTTGTTGATAACGGCAGCCTCGGCGGCGACCTCGCCGTTCACCTCCACCACTTCGCCGGACAACGGGCTGAAGAGATCTGAAATGGCCTTAACAGCCTCGATTGTCCCAAATGGCTTCGTCTGCTGGACCTTGGTTCCAACCTTCGGTACTTCCACGAAGACGATATCGCCCAGTTCGCCCGCCGCATAATCGGTAATTCCGATGCTCGCAATATTGCCATCGATTTTGACCCATTCGTGCTCTTTGGTATATTTGAAATCGCTGGGAATCACAAATCCTCCTTGGCCAACTGGCTTTCCTTTTGCTCCGAATCGGTGCCCCCGGTCAACATAAATCGTTCCACGAACGTGTTGTCGTAAAGCCCTAATATGAAATCGCTGTCTCTAAAAACGCGCTTATAGAAATCGCGCGTGGTCGGTATGCCCTCGATTACAAACTCATCGAGACACCGCAGAACTCGCCCTATGGCCTCTTGCCGATTCTTGCCGGATACGATCAATTTCGCGAGAAGCGAATCATAATTCGGCGGGATTGTGTAGCCACAATAGACATGCGTGTCAACCCTGACGTTGAAACCGCCGGGCGGCAGGAATTGCGAAACCTGCCCCGGAGCAGGCGCAAAATTCCGCTCGGGATCCTCGGCATTGATCCGACATTCGAAAGCGTGCCCGCTGAATGTGATGTCAGACTGAGCAAATGGCAATTTGGCACCCGCCGCGACCTTGATCTGCTCCTGAACAAGGTCTATACCTGTCACCTGTTCTGTTACCGGATGTTCCACCTGAATGCGAGTATTGGCCTCCATGAAAAAGTAATTGCCATCGGGATCGACCAGAAATTCGAATGTCCCGGCGTTGGTATATCCCGCAGCGACGGCGCCTGATACGGCTGCCTGCCCCATTTTTTCGCGAAGAGTGGCTGTCATCACCGGCGAGGGCGATTCCTCGATAAGTTTCTGGTGGCGACGTTGCACGGTGCAGTCGCGTTCGCCGAGATGCACCACGTTGCCGTGATTATCGGCCAGGATCTGGATTTCGATGTGCCTCGGATGGGAAATATATTTTTCGAAATAAACATCGGGGTTGCCGAAAGCAGCCGCGGCCTCGCCACGCGCGGTTTCGAATGATTTTTTCAGCTCGGCCGGCGATGACACCAGCCTCATGCCGCGGCCGCCGCCCCCTGCCACGGCCTTGATCATGAGCGGATATCCAATTTGCTCAGCGGCACCCTCTGCCGCCTTATAATCCTCAACCACCTCATCAGAGCCCGGAATAACGCTGACTCCGGCTGCCTTCATTGTCTTTTTAGCAAGAGCCTTATCCCCCAGGGATCGTAAGACATCATAATGCGGGCCAATAAAAGTGATCTTGCAGGATTCGCAAATTTCGGCAAAATCAGGATTTTCGGCCAGGAAACCATAGCCAGGATGGATAGCATCGGCATTGGTGATTTCCGCGGCTGATATTATGCGACGCGGATCCAGATAGCTCTCGCCAGGTGGCGGGTGCCCGATGCAGACCTTCTCATCGGCAAATCTAACATGAAGGGAGTTGAGATCGGCCTCCGAATAAACCGCGACGGTCTTTACACCGAGCTCCTTGCAGGCCCGGATTATCCGAAGCGCAATCTCTCCCCTGTTGGCGATTAGAATCTTATCAAACAAGCTGGTTCCCTTTGCCTTTCTCTCGAATTAAGCCGGTAATATATCATATTTGGCGGCGCTGGCAACCGGTTTTTGGCGCATTGGATTCACTCCGGCGCGGCCCGGCCCTCTTCCCCCCTCCGGGGGGAAGCGAGAAACCCGCCCGCCGAGACCTGCGATTATCGGACCACTTCGCAGGCGGGTTTCTCCGCCCAAATGGGCGGGGGCCGGGCCGCGCCGATCAGAAGCCAGTTTATTATTTCAGCTTGAATTCCACCTTATATGTGATCCACACCCCGATTGGAATGCCATTGGAGATAGCCGGCCTCCATACGGTTTGATTGGCGGCTGTGATTGCGGCTTCCTCGAAACCGACATCTGGTGGACTCGATTTTACGGCTATCACATCCAGTACACTTCCTTCGTTATTAATAAATGCCTTTATCCAGGCGAACCCTTCGATTCCGGCGCGCTCGGCAAGGTCAGGATAGCTGGGCGTCATCTGTGACACGATAACCGGCGGCTCATCATAGAACGATGGCGCATCTGGCGAGGGAACAATGGCGCTTACGATGCTATCGATATTAGCCTCAAATCCGACACTCAGATTTTCGATTGGGGTATCGGGCGCCAACGCCGAAAGCTGTTGTTGATCGGGAATCTCGACTGTGGTGGGGGCCAACTCATCGGCGACTGGCGTTAGGATTTCGAATTCCGGCACGGTTTTGTTCTCCGTTGTCTTGATAGGATCCGTGTAGTCTTGCCTGGAGATATAAGGCGGCATGATGAATATAGTCGTATCCCGTCCAAGATCATTCGGAATATCGACTTTGATTTCCTTGGCTTGAAAAACGAACAGCGTTAATGTCACCAGGGCCGTAACATGCATTATCCCGGACACGCCGAAACCGATCGCGACATTTTTCCGGTACGATCTCTTCAGATCAAATGCTCCGATGCTTGAAAACTTGCTGCTCATGGCCGCCTCCTTTGTCTTATGGTCTCATATAAAATACGAATCAGCTGGAGGCCCTATTCCAATTTGGGCAAATAAAAAACGGGGCGGCCACAATGACGAACCCCGTCTGTATCTCGAGGAATCAGCCTATTTGAGCTTGAAATCGACCTTGTAAGTAACCCAGACCGCGATTGGCTGGCCATTGGATATGGCCGGTTTCCAGACGGTCTGCTTGGCGGCATCGATAGCGGCTTCTTCGAACCCGGCGTTAGCGCCGGAATTCTTGACGATAATGACGTCGCGAACCTTGCCTTCTTTATCGACCAGCGCTTTTACCCAAACCGTGCCCTCGATATTGGCTCGTTGGGCCAGGTCGGGGTATTTCGGAGTCACCGACACGACCTGTACAGGCGCTTCCTCGAACGGCACGAATTCGTCAGGGGATGGCAGTAACTCCTCAACTACGCGGTCAACATCGACATCAATATTGCCACTCATATCTTCCATTGGATTGACCGGGGCCAGATCAGCCAACTCATCCTGAGTTTCCATTTCAACTTCCTCAGGAGCTTCCTCATCGGGAACTGGTGTCGGAACTGCCGAGGCCGGCGGCCGTACCTGCCGCTCCGGCGTGGCTATTTTCTGTTGTGCCTGCTGCTGTGATAGCGACGGCGGCACGATCAATTCCTGTTTCGATCTGATGACATATGACGGCGCCTCGACAGGTTTGTTACCCATCGAGATAAACAAAACAATCAACCCCATGGCGATAAGGTGAACTGCTCCCGAGATCCCGAACCCGAGCGCCATGTTCCTTTGATAGGCTCGCTTGATGTCATACGAACCGGCTAAGAGCGTTCTACGGCTCATTCTTCCACCGTCCCCCCTGCCTGGACAATCTGCAGAACATGTTCGTCCCAGGCTGTCATATCTTGCAGGCTGAATTTCGATGAGAATTTCTGAGCATTGGGATCAGCCGCCGCAATCCCGGCGTTGATCCGGCGCTCGACATCCTGGATTGAATCGATCGTTCTGACCATCATTTTATATGATGCCGCCTGGTCGAGCTTGAGTACGATCACCAGGTCCTTCATCTCCAATTTGGTTTTATCCTCGATGACTTTCTTGAGCTCATTAAATTCAACCTTCACGGGCTGCTTCATGTCGCCGATTTGATAATAGAAAATATCAGATTTATCGACGAAAATTTGCAGGAGGTGCGACTGCGCGATCTGCCGCACATCGGGCTGTTTGCCTTCTTCCGGTTTGGGCGGCAATGCAATCTCCATCGAAAGCGGGGCCGAAAAGATTGTTGTCACCATGTAAAATATGAGAAGCAGAAAAGCGATATCGACCATCGGCGTCATGTCGATTCGGATTCCGATGCGTCTCTTGGGCCTCTTGAGGCCGCCCTTGGCTTTCTTGGCGGGTCGTCCTCCGCCTAAATCTACACCAGCCATAAGGCCCCCTTACCCTGTAGAGCCCGGAACGGGCTCAGTCCCTGCTCCCCTATCGATTTCGGTCATGAGAGAGAAGCGGTTTATGTTAATATCCTGGAGAGTGTTCATGATCTTCCTGACCGTCCCATAACGCGAATCCCGGTCGGCCTTGACTATGACCAGCGGATTTCCGCCTCCCCTTAGAAATTCAGCCTGAACCCTTATGAACTCGCGATTCAGCGACTGCGGGTCGACATCAACATACTGTCGAATAGTCGTCGTGTCACCCGCCTGAAAAGGATTCCCATCGATTGTAGTGTCCCTTTTAGCAATAAAAGTGGTGATATATTCAAGGAAGATTTGATCCTCCTTGTTGACCGTAATGTTGATGATGTCGGATATTGGAACCTTGTACTGCGACTGCGAGATCGGCAGCGTAACCTGCTGCTTCTCGGGCGGCTTGAACTGGGTCGTGGTCATGTAGAAGATCAAAAGGAGGAATGCGATATCGACCATCGGCGTCATGTCGATAGCGATGCCCACTCTCCGTTTGGCTCTTTTTGACATACTTATTTACCTTCTTTGTCCTTTAACAACTGAACAACCTCGTATGATGCCTCATCAATTGTATAATTGAAAGCATCAACTTTGTTCACGAAAAAGTTGTAGGCCACGATACCGATGATGGCATTGGCCAGGCCGCCGGCTGTATTTACCAGGGCCTCCGAAATACCGGTTGCCAGCTGCTCGGCGTTGATGACGCCGCCGGTTTTCGAGCCCGTGGCAGCGAATGCCCTGATCATGCCGATAGTGGTACCCAATAGACCCACCATGGTCGCAATCGAGGCGATTGTCGAGAGAGCGATCAGATTCCGCTCCAATAGCGGTACTTCGAGGGCGTTGGCTTCCTCGATTGCCCTCTGGGTCTCCGATATCTTCTTTTCGAAATTCATTGTCGGGTCATGCCTGACAGAATTAAAACGCTCGATACCGGCGCGTAGAATGTTGGCCACCGTGCCTTTTTGTTTGTCACATGCGGCGATGGCGCCATCAAAATCGTCCGCCTGGATGGCGTTGACCACCCTCTTGAAGAACGATTGAACCGACGATTTACCGGCCGCCACCCTGTAAAGTGTAATCGACCTTTCGATGATAAATCCGAATAGCATAACGAGAAGCGCGATAAGCGCTATGACGAGTGGCCCCCCCTTGTACATGGTATGCAGCAGCGAGCCATCGGGGGCCGGTTTGAAAATGCCCGCCCATATGAACACGCCGACACCGAATGCCACTATCAACAGGATCGTGACGAAGATTACCTGACGCAAGTTAATAGCCTCCTTACCTAAAATTAATTAGCCATAAATCTATTTGCAATTCACACTTTCGAACCAACGTCCGGGCCTTACAGGCCTCTCCTCTCGGCCAGGACAATCGCCAGCCCGGCAATTCCAAACCAGAAGCCGATACCCGTCAAACGGAAAATCGCCGACAGGTTAAAGCTCTCTCCGAAAACTCCCAGGGAGCCAAACGGGTGAGGCGTACCGAAAAGCAAAACCAAAGCCAAAAGAATATATAGAAATAGCAGTATAAAGGCATACTGCGAGTATTCCCTGATAGCATGAAAATATCCCTCACCGGTGCGTCTGCTCACAAGTCCGAGAATATTTAGTACGCCCACTACCGGGCATGCGATCAGTATGACTCCAAAGAACAGAACGGCCCAGATCATGACGCCCCCGCCCCAGGCGGCATATCCACCGATAAGAGGCATATTTATGAAATACGATATCGCCGATCCCGAAACATGCTTGGCGGCGCCGCTATCCGGAAACATCGTAAACGAATAAACCGGCAGGAAGAAAGAAATCATCAGGAGAATCGAACCGATGAAACCGATCACCTTATCTATCCCCGTCATCAGCTTCACGTTAAGGATCGCCGCATCGCGATCAAGGGCCGACAATTGCCCGCCGCTCCCCTTGATTCGCTGAAGATACTGTTTTTTCTCGTCCTCGGATTTCCAGAACTCCTCGATTTTCCCGGGATGAACCTCATATCCCAGGTATCTTATCAGATCATCCGTGCTCGGTTGTTTTTCTGCCATTTAGTCTCCTCATCCGCCCGACTGTAATCTCGTTTCCATTTCGCCCCTCAAGGCCTGCTTGTTATTGGGCTCGATTTCAAGTACTTTCCTGAAATATGAATTGGCCTCCTTGATGCTGTTGCAAAGCTGGTAAGAGGCCGCGATATTCATCAGGATCGCCGTATCTCGCGGCTTGCACTTTTCCGCCTGCAACAGGATAGGCAGCGCCGCCGAACACTTCCCGAGATTCAAATAATCAAATCCCAATTCGGGATAAATCTCGCATTTTAACGAATCGCTGACCTGGCCCCCGTTGCTTTTCAACACCATTTCATATTGCGCGGCGGCGTTATCGAAATCCTTGTTGAAAGAATAAATCTTGGCCAGCATCGAGCGCATCAAGACGTCATCGGGTTTTATATCCAGGGCTTTCCTGAACGACCTGGCGGCATTCTGATACTGCTCGGTTTTTAAATAAGCGAAAGCCAGGTTCCTATAAGCGTTGACATTGGTCGAATCCTGCTGGAGCAAGCGGTTGAAATAATCGATCGACCGCTGGTATTGCCTTTGATAATACATCGTCAGGCCGGCATACTCAAATGCCTGGGTAAACGTTGGCTCGATTTGCGCCGCCCTCTCGAAAGCCATCAAGGCGGAATCGAAATAGACGGCATTCTTTTCGCCCAGCTTCATCATCGTCTTGCCCTTCTCGAACCAATATTCGACGCTATCGGGCTGTCCGAATTGGGCCTCGTACCTCGAGTACGCATCCAGAGCGCGCTCGAATTCCTTCCGATCGGAGTAAATTCTGGCCAGGTGGCCGAATGATTCAGCTACCTTCGCTTTCAATTCCACGGCCTTCTCGAATGCGTGGGCCGCTTTCTCCTGATCTTGTATCTGAAGATAAAGTTGACCGAGGCTGTACCAGGCCTCGCCATCGGTAGGCTTGAGACCGACATATTTTTCAAGGCTGAATGCCGCCTCCGGCACTTTGCCCGCTATCAAATAAATCTTCCCCAGCTCCTGCCAGGCCAAAGTGTCCTGGGGACTGATTTGCAGGTCGATCTTATATTCCTCGATAGCCGCCGGAATGTTGCGCATGTTCAGATGGGCCTGGGCCATTTTATAATGAATCCCGGCCTCCTGGAACAGGCTCGAATCAATTTCGATGGCCCGGCCGTATTCTGAAAGAGCTATTGGATATGTCTTATTGCGATAGTTGGCCTCGGCCAGGGCCAGATGATACAGGGGATTCTTTTTATCCTTATCAATGGCCTTCCTGAAATTCAAATCGGCCTTGGCGTAGTCGCCTTTTTCCATCATGGCCAGTCCCTGGCCGTACATGAATTTGGCTTTGTCCTTGCCCGACTTTTCCCCGCGTTCGAAATAGCCAAAGGCCGCATCATAGCCTTTCAGCTTAAGGGCCGCCATGCCGGCTCCGTAGAGGGCATCAGGATCCTTGCCTTTTTTAAGAAGGACCCGATCATAGTAAAAAAGGGCGCTGTCAAATCGGCCGGTATTGAAATAGATTTCGCCCACAAAGAAGTTGAGCTTGGGATTATCGGGTTCGACTGTCAGCCCCTGCAAGGCGGCGTTCAGCGCGCCCCGGGCATCGCCCTGGGACTGAAGTGACTGAGCCTGCCCCAAGGCATCATCTCCCGGGCCCGCCACAGCCGGACCGGAACAGCCGTACAGCATCAGCGCGACAATTATCGAAGTTACAGTTTTCAACAGCGGTTTTCCTCCCAATAAGAAACGGCCCTCAAAATTGTCAGATTTACAACATACTACTTCGCTTTGACTTGTCAAGATTTTTTTATCCACGTTGGTTGATCCCTCTTTGCCTATTGAGCCTCCTGAAGACCATTACTATTCGCACCAATCCCCATAGGCACAGCCCGATTCCTGCCGGCAGCCGGATCGGATTTTCAATTGCCGCGTATTTGTTCGTGAAGAAAATCCCCGCCAGGATTCCGGTGCCCAGAATTATGAAAAAGACAGGAAGTATCAGCGACAGCCAGGCCATTAAACTCATCTCGGCCCAGATCGAGCCTTCTCTGCGGTCATTATTGTCATGAATATCCATATGGGTCTCAGACATTATACGTCCGACTGGGGATATTATTCCCCACGTTGTATTTCTTAATCACTTTCAAGGGCTTACAGGTTCCTTGAAAATACAACCGCGCATTATACCCTTAAATCGCCGGCCCGGCAACCGAAAATTAAAGGACCGGCGTCGGAGGTTGACTTCTCCGCCTCCTCCCCCTAAAATAAGGGCATGAAATATATATCAAGAACGCTCCTGGCGATACTTCTGGTGTCGGCCTGCTCCGAAAAAAAGGGGCCGGGGTCGTCTGATTGGTCCGGTCAGGGTTTTGGGGATGCCACGGACATCGGAACTGTCACACAACTAACAGACGATTACCGCTCGATTTACCCCGTTTTCGGCCCGGGTGATACGATTGTATACTACCGCCGGCTGCTGCTTACCGATGCCCAGGATACTTTCGCCTATTACCCCGATGAGTTGATCAAGCCGTATGGCAAGCATATTTCGACAGGCCGGCTCTATACCCTTTCAAAAGCCAGCGAATTCCCGTCGGCAAGAGAGATTGACCCAGTCAGGTTACCCCATGCTTTCGGCAAGAAACCGGTCTTCGCAGTGGCCTCTCCCGATTCCGCAAGTTACGCTTTCGAAACGGTCGAAGGCGTAAACCAGGTTCATACCCTGTTTCTTGTCGAAGGTGACTCACTCAGGCAGATCTCTGCAGGCAGCGTATCCTGCTTTCTGGACAGGTTCTCAAGTACCGGAAGGTATCTGACAGCTATCTGCGGCAAGGTTCCTACCTGGATTCTTATCTTTGACCTGGTCGACGGCGGTGTTTACCGTATTCCGCACGATGGCACTTATATCGATTACCTGACGTCCTTTTCCTCGGATGATAGGATGATGCTTTTCATCAGGTCAAACAACGCCTACCGATATGGCCGCGACTTTTTCGGGAATATCGACATTTTTAAATTCGATGGTACTCGCCGCATCCGCAAAAAATGAAATCCCAAGGCCGGTGAACCCCTCTTCAGCCTATCTTGAAACCGACATGCCTGGCAGCCGTGAGAGTACGGCAATTGTCCCGAACATACTTCGAACCCATCGAGACGTGGGGATTGTCCTTTATATAAAAACGCCAGAGTTTCTTATGTCCTCGTTGGCCTATGCCAATTCGCGGGGATGACATAATATCGAAAGTCCGGCGCGATGGCTCCTTGATGTAAATTCTGGAACCGCGAAGATCGGCGCCATTTTGCGTAGTCGTAATTCCGAGAGCCCTGGCCAGTTTCCCGGGCCCCGAACACAATTCCTCGGGGACGTCGGTTCCACGTCTTTTCTGCATGGCGTCAAGGCCAAAGTTAGGTTGTGCCGCCCGCAATAAAACTGCCGCCGGATACCCGTCATGCTCGGTTACCACATTCAACATATAATGGTTGCCGTATGTAAAATAGACGTATAGCCTCCCCGGCGGGCCGAACATGACGTCGTTTCGCCGGGTCCGACCGACAAAGGCATGGCAGGCCGGATCATCGGGTCCGCGATACGCCTCTGTTTCGACAATGACCCCCTTTGTCATACTTCCGCCGACCAGCGAGACAATTTCGCAGCCCAGCAACTGGATTGCCACGTCGATCGTATTGCGATCATAAAATGCTCGCGGTAATTTTCTCACAGCCCTCTCGGAAAAACAGGCCGCGCGCCAAGCGCCGTAAGAAGTTCATACGCCTCTGCGACGCCGCAACTGAGCGTCTCGGGCTTGTGGGCATCCGATCCGACCGAACTTATGGAAACGCCCGAATTCACGGCGCGCACGATAATCTCTTTCGCAGGATGGAATTTCCTTTTGCCGAATCTGAAGGGCGACGTATTAACCTCTATGCCCCTGCCGTTCATTTTCAAGACAGCGAAAATTTCATCGAAACGCTCAAGCTCAATTTCATAAATGTCGTCACCATAGTATGGATGACCATAACGAATGTAATAATCGAGGTGCCCGAGACAATCGAATGCCGGCGTCTCGGCCGCCCGGCGCAGAAGGCTGAAATAATCGTCGACCATCTGGCTCAACGTTTTCTTGAGAAAATAGCCCGGCGCTTCTCTCTTATCCGAAATCGCAATATCATCGAGGCAGTGCACCGAGCCTACCACAAAATCGAGCCTGTATTTATCCCGAACTCTCTGCGCTTCCCCTTCCACGCCCGGGAAATAGTCAATCTCAAGGCCTCGAAACACCCCTAAACCATACTGGGCGTAATATTCCCTGGCCTGGTCTATCTCGTCTATATATCGCCCTACCAGTTCATCATCGAAACGCACCCTCTGCCCCTTGTAACGCCAATAACCGTCGGCTTCGATCCGGCGAGGGTTGGAGTCGTAATGGCTGGTGAAGCAGATATTTCGCAGGCCAATCTCAAGGGCCCGGTCGCAAAATTGCCGGATCGTGCCAGCGGCATCTATCGAATAGTCGGGATGGACATGGAAATCGGAGATCAATGTCATAAGAGAAACGGATTGAACTCGCGCTCCTGCCCGATTGTCGTGTCTGTGCCGTGACCGGAGTAAACAATCGTATCGTCAGGCAAGGACAGGAGCTTGGTGTGGATTGATTCGATCAAAGTCTCGTGCGAAGAGCCCGGGAAATCGGTTCGGCCGATCGAGCCGAGAAACAACGCGTCTCCGGTGAACACGACTCCATGGCCATAAATCGATATCGAACCCGGCGAATGCCCCGGCGTATCGAGCACCTTGAACGCGAATTTGCCGGCCGCGACCATGTCCCCCTCTCTCAGAAGCTGATCCGCCCCCCCGGTCGCAAACCGCTCACCCGCAAATTCCGAAAGATTCGCGTCCGGATCACCCAGCATCGAGGCGTCTTTCTCGCCGACCAGAACCCTGGCTTTGAAGTGGCGCCTGACCTCGTCGAGAGCGGCGATATGATCGGCATGGGCATGAGTTATCACGACCTTGTCGATGGCAAGCCCCAGTTTCTCGACAAAAGCGATAATACTGTCGGCGTCATAGCCGGGATCGATGATGAATCCTTTCTTCGATTCGGCATCGCCGACTATATAGCAGTTGACGAAAAAAGGTCCAAGTTCCAGGATTTCTATAATGAGGTCGTCATTCATCTATCATCTGCTCATCTTGAAGTTGATCAATCCCGCCTGCTTGTGAGTTGTTCTCAGCAGGCATGTGAAAATAGTCGTAAACCGCTTTGGCGATACTTGGCCGGATATTGGGCGTAGCTGAAAGTTCCTCCAGCGCCGCGCTCTTGATGCGTTCGACCGAGCCGAACGCCGCCAACAGGTCGAGCTTCCGCTTCTTTCCGATACCGGGAATGTTATCCAGCGCCGATTCCTCGAGCCGCTTCGAGCGCAGGTTGCGATGGTAGTTCACGGCGAACCGGTGCGCCTCGTCCCTGATTCTTTGCAGAAGCCGCGACGACGATGACGTCCTGGGTATCGAGAGCGGCTCGGGATGACCCGGAAGATATACTTCCTCGAACCGTTTGGCAAGGGAGGCCATCTGCAGGCTTTCGATATTGAGCTCCCGGACAGCACCCAGGGCCGCACTCAATTGCCCCTTGCCGCCGTCGATCAGGAGCAGATCGGGATAGTCCTTCTGATTCTCGGCCAAATGATTGAGATAGCGCCCGACTATCTCCTTCATCATGGAGAAATCATCCTGCCCCTCGACCGTCCTGATCCGCATCCGGCGATATTCCGATTTCCTGGGCTGGCCATCGGCAAAATAAACCGCCGAGCCTACCGCCAGCTCCTTTCCCAGGTTGGAAATGTCGAACGCCGCAATGGTCCTGGGCATAGTCCTGAGGTAAAGGTCCCTTTGCAGTGAATAGATGGCATGAGGCGCCCTCTTCTTGCTGGCGCTCTTCTGAGCCAGGAAAAGATCCAAATTATGCTTGGCGTTTTTGAATGCCATGTCGATCAGCTCTGCCTTCTCACCCTTTTGCGGCACCTTGATATAAATCCTCTGGCCCGCTTTTTCGGAAAGGAAAGTCTCGATCAGTTCCCTGTCCTCGATTTCGACCGGTATCAATATCTCTTTGGAGTATATGATCGAGGTCTTGTAGTATCGCGGCAGGAAATTCCTGACAATCTCGGCGGCGTTTTCGCCGGCGGTGGCGACTATGAAATGTTCTTGCCCCAGAAGCGCGCCCTCCCTGATTTGAAGCAAACCCACGCAGGCGTCGGTACCCTCTTCGGCCACCGCAATCACGTCGCGGTCAAGCATGTCGTAGCTAACCACCCGCTGTCGCTGCACGACCGAATCAATGGCCCTGAGTTGGTCGCGGATCTTGGCCGCCGCCTCATACTTCAGTTCCTCGGACTCCCTTTCCATCCGCTCGGTCAGGCGCTTGACTATCTCTTTGGATTTGCCGGAGAGGAACATGATGACTTCGTCGATCATGGTCCGGTAGGCCTCCGGCGTAGTTTTTCCCTCCTCGCAGCATCCCGGGCATCGGCCGATGAAGTAATCCAGGCAAACGTGATGTTTCCTTTTTGAGGGCAGATCCAGTGAGCACGAGCGGATCGGGAAGATGCGCCGGATGACGGCCAGGGTTTTGCGCATGGCGCCGGCACTTGTATATGGGCCGAAATACCGGGCGCCGTCATCGGCCATTCGCCGGACAACGAACAGCCGGGGGTAGAGTTCGTTGACAGTCAACTTGATATACGGAAAGTGCTTGTCGTCCTTGAGATTGATATTGTATTTGGGGCGATGTTCCTTGACGAGGTTGGATTCGAGTATGAGAGCATCGATCTCGGAGTTGGTGACCAGAATATCGAGGTCTGCGATCAGTGAAACAAGCTGCTCGGTCTTGGGATCGGAATGTGTCTTTTGAAAATATGAGCGAACCCTCTTTTTGAGTGACCTGGCTTTCCCAATATATATGATCTGCCCTTCGTCGTTCTTAAAAAGATAGCACCCGGACGATTCGGGCAAATTCGATAATTTGACCTCCAATTTAATGTTACTGTCCACGACTGGAAAAATAACAACACTGGCGCCAAAGTCAAGCTATGGTGTTTGACAGATATCAGCTAATTGGCAAAAAGAGGATCGCAAGGACCAATATCACCGTGGCCGATATTATGGCCAACTCGGGATTGCTCAGCTTGCTTGGTTTTGATTTGGCTATCAGCATATTTTCTTCCTTTTAATCAGGCACGGGAGTGGCGGAGGGGGATGCCCCGAATCATTCGGGGGGATCAGCTTGCGCCGATCACACCACTCCCATGCGCTCGCTAAAACCTCTTTTTCCAACAATTATCAGGGCAACTTGTGTGCCAATTTAGGGGTATATTGTGGCCGGAAGCATGCAAAAAATAATATGTTGCCTTACAAGGTGTTATAATAATCACTTGAAGTAAATTATTATCGCCGTCGCCCCATAGTGGCTCCGCAGGGCAACTTACTTTTCAATGCTGTGCACGCCTTTGCAGAAGATGATTTGGTGCATCCCTAATAGGCTTGTTCGAGTTTCGATCTTATCAATTCTATATCCTGCAGATAAATTATCGGGGCGGTACCGACAAACTCCCTGAAATACATCTCCGCCATGGCTGAATCGCCAAGGGCTTCATAGAGCTCGCCCAGACGCTTCTTGGCGGCTATCAGGGCAGGCTCGAGCGCCAGGGCCTTCTGGAACTGGTCTATCGCTTCCTCGTAATTGTGCTCTTCGATCAAGATTTCCGCCAGATTGTAGCAAGCCGCCGCCATATCCGGTTCAAGTTGAATTGAGCGACGGGTATAAGTCGAGGCCGAATCGAGATGATCCATCCGACCCCAGACAGCGCCGATATTCAGCATCGCCTGGCTATCCAACGAATCAAAATCAATTGCCCGATGATAGTACCATAACGCTGAGTCATTCAAGCCCATCATGTCGAACGAATAGGCATAATCATAATAGAGGCTCTCGGGATACGGCATCAGGCTTATGGCCTTTGAAAGGTGGATATTCATGCTGTCGTACTGCGCGAAAATATCGAATAGGTAACCCAACCCTCGATATGGCGGCCAATAAAGGGTATCGGTCCGCAAGGCGCGATGATAATACTCTGTCGCCCTGGGTATATTGTCGTTCAAATCGTAAGCCAGGCCCAAAAGGTAAAGAAGTTCGGCATTCGGGTTATCATTGGATAGGCCGTTTTCAAGGACGACGATTGCCGAATCGTATTCCTCGGCCCGAATTAGCCCGCCGGCATCGGCCAACAATTCCTCGCGCCCCAGGTCGCTGGCCCGCAGAACGCTATCATGCGCGGGGCAAAAGATCCCGATGGCCGTAATTGACGGAAGATAGAAAAAAACCATGCAGGCGAAATATACATTCAAGAGATACCGCTTCCCCGATTCCATCGCTTATTTTATCGGAAAATCGATTGGAAATATGAGGGAATGTTCTGCTCCCGGTTGCTTGCAACCTTTGCTTTGGTCACATTTGCCTCCCATAAATTTGGCGGCCGGGCATCATGCCCAGCCGCCATATATAAAACCCATGGAATGTTTTGTCTAATTCAAATGCGCCATTGTCGCCGGATGAGTATCGCGGAGCTTGCGCTTGAGGAGAGTCCGGCCGCGCGAGAGGCGCGATCGCACCGTCCCCAGCGGGCATCCCAGATGCGTGGCGATATCCTGGTATGATAACCCGCGCAGATCCGACATGATAACCATCACGCGATAGTCACCCGGGAGCGAATTTATCGCCTTCTTGATATGGTCGCTGACAAAATTGTCCAGCAGGTTATCGTCATCGATACCGGCCAGGTGCGATTCTTCGACCTCTGTCCTGACCTCCTCGCGTACCAACTCGTTGTTCAGCTCCTGGTGTTTGGGCGATTTTCTGGTCTTGTGATAGTAGTTGATATAGGTGTTGGTCATGATCCTGACCAGCCAGGCCAGGCAATTGGTGCCGCGACGGAACATATCGAAATTGCTGTAGGCTTTGAGATAGGTCTCCTGCACCAGGTCCTCGGAATAGACAGAATCGTGCGTCAGCGCCTTGGCCAGGCCATAAAGATACTCCAGATGAACCACCGCGGCCTGCTCGAATTCGGTTGTCAGTCTCTCTTTGGAGAATTTTACCATTTCGCCTACCTCGGATTATCCGGTTTCAGGATTGCGCTCTCTTGTTCAAGCCTTTTTGTCCAGTGGGACTAACTGCGGATCGTCTTTTCCGGTATCGCCTTGCCTCTCTTAAACGAGGGGCCATCGTTTGTTCTACGATGGCCCCACCCAAAGTAACTGAGGGGAGAGAAGCAAACTACGCCCCAGACCATCTCAATTACCGTGCCAAAATGATAGAAATTGTAAGTTCTTTAGATTCAGCAAGTTACGATACAGGGGTCTTTTGGGAATCATGAATTTTGTGTTATTAAGTTAGGCGAATTTCTTGTGTTATGATAAGGCGCTATAGAACAATAACTTAGTCCTGAGAACTTGTGTGGAGATTTGTAACAGGTGTGTGACTCTACAACGTCTTGAGAACAACCAGAGTCAGGTCATCCATCTCGGCTTGCTTGGAGGCGTATTTATTTACGCAGTCGACAATATAATTGACGATCTCTTTGGAACTGCGCTCCTTCGATTCCTCCAGGCAGGCTAATAGCCGCGCCACCCCGAACTCCTCGTCACGGTCATTCTTTGCCTCGGTGACACCGTCGGTGTAAAATAGCAGGATATCTCCGGTGCTAAGAGAGATCGGCCTTTCCTCGTAAGTTGAATTGGGAAAAGTACCGAGCGCCAGCCCGCCCTCACTGAGTTGCTCGACTCTACCGTCAGCCCGTCTGAGAACCGGCGGATTATGGCCGGCGTTCGAAAAGGTCAGCACCCTGTGCTTGGAATCGAGAACCGAATATATCGCTGTCACATAATTTCCCCGTTCCAGCGATTCGTAAAGCAGATTATTTACCTTCATCAAGATGGCCCTGATGGCGAAATTATTCCTGATTTCGGCTTTCAAGCTGGCCCGGAAAGCCGCCATGATAAGCGCTGCCGGTATCCCCTTCCCGGAAACGTCGCCGATGGCCACACCGAGGTGATTTTCCACTATTGGAATGAAATCGTAATAATCGCCGCCGACATCGGCCGAGGGTATATTAATCCCGGAGATATCAAAGCCGCTTACCATCGGGTCCTGGGACGGCAGGAATGTCATTTGGATACGTCTGGCAATCATGAGCTCATCGGCCAATTTCCTTGACGCCATTCTCTCATTGTAGAGCCGGGCCCGCTCGATTGAGATTGTGGCCAGGCTGGCGAACGCCGTGAGCAGGTCGAGATCGTGCTGGCTATAGGCCCCGGCCTTGTCGCTTTCGAGGTTGAATGCTCCAATCACCGTTTCGCCGACTTTGAGCGGCACCGCCATTTCCGATCTCGTCTGAGTCCTGAAGGCGATATAATCCGGATTGCTGGTAACGTCGGATACAATTATGCCCTGCCCGGTCTCGGCCACCCGCCCCGTGATCCCCTGCCCTATTTTCAAATGAAGTTTGTCCTGCATGGTATCCGGCAGTCCGCATCCCACAACCTGCTTGATAGTTCCAGAGTGTGGATCGAGCAGATAAATGACCGCCGTGTCGAACCTGATTACCCGCCCCAGGTTTTCCAGTATCTTGTCAAGCAATTCATCCAAATCGAAAGTGGTGGACAGGGCGATTCCGACCTCATACAGCGACTTCGCTTCCCTCGAACCGCGGATAGCCTCTTCGAGAATCCAGGAATTGCGCAAAGTAAGGGCCACGTGACCGGCCATCAGCGCCAGTCTGCTCAATTCGTCATCCGAAAATCCGTCGGTTTTCCTGCTGTTGAGAGCCTGGATGACACCGAAATACTCTCCGCCGGCGAAAAGTGGAGCGCTGATGATGTTCCGCGGTTTGAAATCGAAGCAAGTTCCGATCGACGAGAAAAAGGCCTGGTCGCTGGCCAGGTCGTTGACCAGGACCGGGATGCGGTTTGAATCGCGCCAGCCGATAAGATCCTCGGTGCATTTACGGGCAATCGACCTAACCTCGCCGGAATTGCATGACATCGAATAAGAACTCAGGGCGTATACCCGTTGATCCAGAAGGATGACGTTGGCGGCCTCGCAATCGAACCTCTTGGTCAACACGCCGATGACATTCCTGACAGCCGTTCTGATCCGCAGATCGGAGTTTATCTCTGTCAGGTCGTCGAGAAGCGGCATCGGCCAGCCCAATTCACGTTGAGTATTATCTAAATGCAAATTCATTGCCAGTCCTTACGAAAACAGCCGCCGAGGATTTCAGCGGCTGGCCTTATATATACTAAATCCCGCCCTAACGCAATCAGATAAGCGGGCCAATTGCCGTTCTATCTATGATCCCAGAGAAATTTGACCTTGTTCTCCCAGTCGTAATCTTTGATTTCGTCGCTCTTGGACGAGTGCAGCAGCGTGTAGTCGCCCCCCGTCTCATAGTCGACGAAGACAAAATATACACCGCCTTCCAGGCCGCTATACCACCAGCGCTCCCAGCCACGGGCCTCGGGCGACGGGGTAAATCGCTCGACCTCCGTGGGCTCGCCATAGATTATATACACGCGCCCGCGATCCGATCGCCATCCCGCGCTCCCCCCCTGAAACCGACTGAAATTATCGCTGGCGTACTTGAATCTCTTGTAATGCTCCAATTGAAATTCGTTTTGAGGGGTCGAGGGGTCGGGATCGCGCCTGGCCCAGAAATCCTTCTGGAACGACGCTCTGCCCTCCAGCGGCAGAGACTCGAAAAGCCGCATCTCATCGGACGTGGCGATAAATGTAATTTCGTCATGAAATTTCTTGGAATCCTCCTCGGATGTGATATTCACGGCCTCGGGGAATTCCTTCATTATCCCCTGAAGCATCGTGGTTCGCGCCACCGCTCGAGGTATCGAGACCGTGAAGCTGCTCATCCGCGTAGACAAGCTGTCACCATCGACCAACGTCACCCTAAGCCCGTATATTCCCGCCTGAAGCGAATCGATGCTGAACTGCGAAGAAATGACGGCGGATTCGCCCGGTTTCTGGTAAGTCAACGTTGGATGTTTTTTTACGACACTACCGTTGACGTCAACTACCTCTATCGCCACATGAAAGACGCTGTCGGCAACCGAGGTCGTATCGAGACCATAGGCCTCGGTGTAGAACTGACCGAGCCGGGACTCCAAAGCGAATTCATGCGACGGGTTAGGCATGACCCTGATACCATTCTTCACAAACCGGCCGGCCGTATCAGGCTTGATCTCGTAGGCGAATTCAATTGTGGACAATTCAGGGCCCGCCCCTGCAAAAGCCGGTATCTCCATGGGAAAAGCTGTTCGCCCGGTATTCCCATCGTTTGATGCCTCCAGCTCGACCAGGTAATGCCCAAATGGAATAATATCGGCGAGCATGTCGGTAATCAGGAATCCGCTCTGGGCCAGGGATGACAGCTTGTCTATTCGATTACCGGCCGTCCAACTGGCGGTATCCAGTGTCGTCCCGTTGGTGTCCTTGAGCGTAAGCCTGAAATCGATCAAGGCCACATACCCGTTCTCATCGGGCTGAAACTTCAACTGGCTGCGGTTCAGGTTGTAATGGATTTCGACATAGGCCGAAGTGGTATCTCCCTGGTAACGAAAGGCCGCGTAATCGGCCTCGAGCGTAAGACGGCCGGGACCCCGGGAATCAGAGTAGCCCGTTATGGCAAGAATCAGCCAGAAGATGGTTGCATTAATTACTTTCCACCTTATCTTGGTCATCGAAATTTCCTCGTATCCCCATCATACGGATAAATGAGCTCATATTCCCCATATCCATTGACATCGACGAATCTGAAGACGCGCCTCAGGTTGTAATAATACCAGAACTGGTACGGCTTGGCATCGATATCGAAAGGATGTCGTTCTATCTCATCCGGCGGACCATATGTGATATAGACCATGCCCATATCGGTCTTCCAGCCGTCACGCCCAAAATGCCCAAAGTTCAAATCGGCATAGCGCAGGCGTTTGTAGTATTCATCCTTTTTTTCATTCTCGGTCGTTGTCGGGGTCGGGTCCTGCGATTTCCAGAACTCGTCCCAGAGCCTGAGCCTGTCTTCCTCCAAAGCGTCATGAAGATGTTTCATCTGGTCGCTGGTGGCGATATAGCGAAGTTGCTCGACCGCCGTTTTGTAGTCGTTCTTGACAAGCCCTGACGCCGACCAGGCGATTTTGAAATCATCCTCCCTTGAAAGCTTCAGGTCATTTCCGGGCGACTTGATTGTCAGTTCCACCCGATACTCCCCGGGCAGGAGATCGTTGACGGCAATCCTCTCGAGATGAGATGTCATCTGCCCGTCCGATGGGAACATGGAGGAATCGGAGATAAGTTTCTTGTCGCGGTCAAGAATATCGCAAGTGGCCAGATATTCTCCTTGAAAATCGGGCTGATTATAAATCTCGTAATAGATCATGACCTCCGGCTCGCCTTCGCCATAAATGCGGGAAACGGATGGTATCATCCGCAGACCCGACCTGACGAACTGCGAGTCCTCGGTCACCGATGTTACCTCCCTGATGAATTCAAGGCCCGAGAGCTCCGGCATTTCCTTGCCAAAATCCTTAAGCTTAAGATCATCCTTCACCGGCGCGATAAGCTCGCCGGAGCCGGGGTCGCTCAGGCGGGCGATAAGTTGATACTCATCGGGGAGAAGGTTGAACGAGACCCGATTGATGATGAAATCATCCTTGGAAATGCTGGCCTCGTAGCTCTCGGCCACGATCTCGCCCTCGTTCGAGGTGCCGGTCACCTGTTTGCCTTTCCTGTTGACTATTATATCCACTACGTATTCGGCCTTGAACTTCTCGCCCCATTTATGGAACGGCAATAGCGACGAGTAGATTTTGTAATATATTTCGACTTCGAGGCTGTCCGATTGTGACTGGCGAAATACGGCATGGTCGACCCAAAAGGGTTGCTGAGCCAGCTCATCGGTTATTCCGGGGTTATCCTGCGCCGCCGCCGAGGAGTATGCCGCAACAGCGATTACAATCATGGAGCAAATTGTGCGCATATGACCCTTCATATTACAGGGTTGAGGATTATGCAAGAAAAAACCATCATTCAATCGTTTTAACTTGTGAAGGTCGGGGTTTGTTTCGCGCCGATATCACTCATATCTCAGGCATTCGATCGGATCGAGCCGGGAGGCTCTGGCCGCCGGGTAGATGCCGAAAACCAGCGCCACGCCAACCGAGAAACAAAATCCAATCAAAATCCAGAGGATGGAAATGTCGGCCGGAAGCGCGGTGGTTGCTCCAATAATCTGCCCGGCCGCCAGGCCCAATATTATGCCAAGCAGTCCCCCCAGCCCCGAAAGCGCCATGGCCTCAATCAGGAATTGCCAGAGGATATTCCTTCTCCGGGCCCCTACCGCCATGCGGATACCTATCTCCTTGGTCCTTTCGGTCACCGAGACCAGCATGATATTCATCACGCCGACCCCGCCGACCAGGAGTCCAATCGAGGAGATCACAATCATCACCAGCCAGATCGCTTGAGTGATCTTGCTCCAGATTTCAAGTAGATTTTCCTGCGTGAAAACGGCGAAGTCATCCGGGTCGTCATATTTCAGGCCGTGGCGGCGGCGCATAACCTCGGTCACCTGATCTATCGCTGTCGGCATGATCTGCGGCGAGGCCGCCTTCAATGTCAGCCAGAGCTCCTTCTCCTCGGGGTGAATCTTCTCGAATGTGCCATAGGGAATTGCAATGAATCGATTCTCGTCGCTGCCGGCAAATGCCTCGCGCTTGCCCATGACACCGACCACGGCAAATTTGTCGTTGTTAACCTGGATTATCCGGCCTAAAGCGTCCTCGCCGAGAAAAAGCTTGTCGGCAACGTCAAACCCGATAACGGCCACCTTGGCGCGCGATCTGACCTCGCCATCGTCGAAAAAACGTCCTTTCGCGACATATGCATTGCGGACAATCTCGTAATCGGGAAGGGTGCCAAAGAAGCTCGGATTCTTGATCTCGCGATCCCTGTATTTCGCGATATTGCCGCCGGGCCCGAAATAGAAATTTTGAGGCGCCGCGGCCACAATTGCAGGGCAGGCTTCCATGATCGCCTCGGAATCGTCAAACGTTATGCCCTTGCGCCGCCGCTCCGAGGCCGGCCTGTGTCCCATGACAATGCCCGGCTTGTATTTCGATACGTAAATGACATTCGACCCCAGCGACTCGATCTGCCTCGTCATGGAATTGTTGAGCCCGGTGATTACCGAAACCACCGTCAGAATGGTAAAAACCCCGATGAGCACGCCGAGGACAGTCAAAAACGAACGCAGCTTGTGCGCCCGAAATGTGCCCAGGGCCAACCAGAGGGCCTCTCTGATTTCGTGAAACGTCATCGTTTTCTTCTAACTAATAAAAATACGCAACCCCACACCAGGAAGAGCTCAACAATGGGCAGGATCGATGTCGATACTTTCATTTCGTCGGATGCCCAATTGGCGAGCACCAGTATCGTCAATATTGTCGCCAGCCCGAAAACCGGGATATATAAACGCCTGGGCCTCATTCATACCTTAACGACTCGATCGGGTCAAGGCGCGCCGCCTTGAGCGCCGGAAAAATGCCAAAAACCAGCCCAACGCTAGTCGCCACGGCCAGGCCGCTGGCCACCGCCCAGGTTTGTATCGAGGCCGGCAGCGGCGAGACTTTCCCGATAATAAGGGCCAGCGCGATGCCGAGCGCCACACCCAGCCCACCACCGATAATCGACAGAGTCACGGCCTCGACCAGGAATTGCCACAAAATATCTCGGCGCCTGGCCCCAATGGCCTTGCGGACCCCGATCTCACGCGTCCTCTCCGTGACAGAGACCAGCATGATGTTCATGATGACAATGCCGCCGACCAACAGCGATATCGAGGAGATAATAACAAGCACCATCCAGGCGACGCCCGTAAAGCTGTTGTAGACCTGCATCAGCGAACCGGCGGTCATTATGCCGAAATCGTCCTTTTGATTGTATTTAAGTTTGTGTCGGCTGCGCATGATCATCCGGGCTTCGTCCTGGGCTTCCTGAAGCATGGCCACGTCGCGGGCCTTGGCATAAACAGCGATAGTGCGGTGACGTCCAAAATATTTCTCGAACGTCGTCAGGGGCACGACAACCCAGTTATCCTGATTCTGGCCCATGAACGTGCCGCGCTCTTTTCCCACCCCGACTATTCGAAAATAATAACCTCCGACCTTAATGTCCTTACCCAGCGGCGATCCAAACTTAATGAGATTTTCCACGATATCGGGCCCGACTGTGCAGGCCGCCATGCGGTGGATTTCGTCGCTTTCGTCAAGGGGGCGCCCATATTCGATCTCGATATCGGAAACCTCGAGAAAATTGTAGGTCGTTCCCGAAACCCAGACGTCCTCGAGATACCTCGATCCGTACTTGACCCTCCAGGGCCGTTCGACCGAGCCGCCGACGTTTTCGCAAAGGACACATCCATTCTCGATAGCCCGCATGTCCTCGATAGTGATATCCTTGCGCTTCTGGGCGTTAATCCAATCCTCCTCCGAGGTGATTATGCCCTCTTTATCGATAATGAAGGTATTGGAGCCGAGTGAATTAATCTTGACCGCCACGTAATTATTCATGCCGTTGATGATGGAGACGACAGCTATCACAGTGGTGACACCAATGATGATTCCGATCAGGGTCAGGATCGATCGCATCTTGTTGGCCACGATCGATTGAAAGGCGATGACAACTCCCTCGAAAAATTGCATGGATTATACCGCCGCGACTTTTCTTTCCTCTTTTTCGACCTTGCCGTCGCGGATGAATATGGTCCTTTTTGTGTAAGCGGCGACATCGCGCTCGTGAGTCACGACAATGATGGTGTTTCCTTTTTCGTTAAGCCGCGTGAGGAGATTCATAATCTCAATTCCCGTGGTGGTGTCGAGATTGCCGGTCGGCTCATCGGCCAGTATCAGCGACGGATTGTTGACCAGCGCCCGCGCGATCGCCACTCTCTGCCTCTGGCCGCCGGAAAGCTCGTTTGGTTTGTGATGCATTCGGTCTGTCAGGTCCACCAACCTGAGGGCTTCTTTCGCCTTTCCCTTCCTTTGATCCGAGAAAGTGCCATTGTAGATGAGCGGCAACTCGACATTGTGCAATGCGGTCGCCCTGGGCAACAGGTTGAACGTCTGGAAAACGAACCCGATCTCCTTATTTCGGATGTGCGCCAGCTCATCGTCGTTCATGCTCGAGACAAGGCGGCCATTCAGCTCATAGGTTCCTCTGGACGGCGTATCGAGGCACCCTATCAGGTTCATCAAAGTCGATTTGCCGGACCCCGACGGCCCCATAATGGCGACATATTCTCCCCTCTCGATTTCGATGGAGACACCCTGCAAGGCATGGATATCCTCTGTGCCAACCCGGTAAATTTTCCAGAGGTCTGCGGTTTTAATCAGCACTTAGATCACCTCAAATTAGTCTATTCTGACACCGACGGAGTCGGCATCCGGCCCAAATTTGGGCTTCTGGGGATTGATGTGGTCGCCATGCTTGATAGTCCTCAGGGTTCGGTAAGGGCCGATTATGACACTGTCGCCATCGGCCAGCCCGCCTGTAACCTCGACATACTGCTGATCGCGTATTCCGGACTGCACCGGGACAAACATGGCCCTCCCCTGTTTGACAACGAATACCCCGTCGACATCCTTTTTCTTATTTTTCGAAAATTGACCCTCGGAAACGGATTCAACGGCGTTGGCTTCGCTTTTTCGTCCACCGGCTTTGCGAGTGATATCCTCCTTTTCGGTTCCCTCCGGCCTCATCACGACAGAGCCCGACGGGATTTTGACGACGTCATTGCGATAGGCCGTGGTGATGTCGACCGAGGCAGTCATGCCCGGTTTGATGTCGGGGATGGTGTCGAGTATCAGGACCTTGACCAGGAAGTTGGTTACCTGGTCGGAAGCACTTAATCCACCTGAAATGGAGGTCTTGGCCGAATTACCGACCTCGATGACGCTGCCCTTGAAAGTGGTATCGGGGAAGGCATCCAGCGATATCTTGACATCCTGGCCAACCTTAACGGAGGCGATATCGGTCTCATCGACCTCGGCCTCGATCTCTATGGCCGAAAGATCGGATATTGTCATGATAACAGTTCCCGGGGCATTCATCGTTCCGATGACGACATTTTCGCCGACCTCGGAATTGAGCTTTGTTATTATTCCGCTCATGGGGGCCCGGATCGTTGTCTTTTCGAGCTGATCCTGAGCACGATCCAATGTTGCCTCGTTGATCTGGACCTGGGCCAGGGCCTGGTCGTAAGTATTTTGCGCGATATCGAGTTGCGCCTGCGAGCTCAACTTCTTCTCGAATAGCCGGCGCTCGCGGTCGAGCGTAATGCGGGCGGTTTCGAGAGCCGATTGGGCCGACTGCAGGGATCCCCTGGCCTGGGCAACATCCATCTCGCGGGAGCGGGAATCGATCTGAACCAGAAGCTGGCCGGTCTTGACGATGTTGCCTTCCTTGATGGGCATCTGCTCGATCCTGCCCATGACATCGGCAGAGATTTCAACGTCGGCCTGAGCCTTGACCTTGCCGGTGGCGGTTACAACCGAGGTCAACTCCCCGCGGGAGGCTCCTTCAACCGTCACATCGATCTTCTTGACCGCGCTGGACTTAAGAGCCAGGATTACAAAAACGGCCAGGACTATCACTCCCCCAACGATAAATAACCACTTCTTGCGTTTCATTTAATCCTCCGAACTACTCCCTTCCCATCGCCTTCTCGAGTCGCGATATGGCCAGGTTATAATCAAACAGGGCCTGGACCTGGTTGGTCTGAGCCTGCTTTAAAGAAACTTCGGCGTCCAAGACTTCAAGAATTGTGGCGGCGCCGAGGTTATATTTTTCGCGTGCCAGGTTGACATCCTCCTGGGCGGCGGCCACCGACTCCTTAGCCAGGTCTAAGGCATCGCGCGATCGCTCCTTGTCAAGGAACGCCTGGCGAACCTCGAGCGCGACCTTATTACGAGAGTTTTCATAATTTGCGCGAGACGATTCCACGCTAAGCCGGGCCGTGCGCAAATTTGCGTAATCACTGAAGCCGTTGAAGATGTTAAGGCCCAGCGAGGCGTAAATCGTGCGGCTGGCGTTGGCCATGTCAAGGTCAGGCAGATCGGCCATTTTGCCGACCGAGGTGCTATGTGCCATACCGATTGAGAGGCTCGGCAGAAAGGCGCTGAAAGCAATCGTCTTGTTATCCTGCGCCACGAGTAAATCGAAATTTGATTTCCGATATTCCGGGTTCTGCGACAGGGCCTCCCCAAGGGCGGAATTGAAATCGATATCGAAGGTACGTTCCTCCATCGGCTCGGCGATTTCGTAATCGCGGTTGACATCGACCCCCATGACGAAGGCCAGATTCCCCTTGGCCAATTGATAAGTGTTGGTGGCGTCGACCAGGTCCAGTTGGTCGGTCGAGAATTGCACCTTGGCTTTCAAGACATCCGACATGGAGGCCGAACCCAGCTCATAGCGGCTCTGGGCCACTCTGAGGCGCTCCTCACCGCGCTTGACCGCGTCCTGGGCCACATCGCGAAGCATCTTGGCGCGCAGCAAGTCATAGTAATACCCCTTGACCTGCAGTACCAGAAGTGCCCTGGCGTTGCGGTATTCATAAAAGGAGGACTGGCGGTCGTGGCCGCTTCGTTTGACATTGGCATATGTGTATAGCCCCAGGCCGGGATAGCTGGCCCGGATATCGAGAGAGCCGGAATATAGATTTTCGTTGCTGTAAATCCTGCCTGTGCCTGGGTCGAACTGGGTTCTGATAGGCCAGTTATTCCTGGCGCCGACAGATATATCGACGGTCGGCAGTATCCCGCCCCAGGCGCTCTGCACCTGGCCTATCGAGGCGTTGTAGGCGTTGCGATAGGCTATCAGGCCGGAGTTGCCCTTCAACGCCGTATTGATGCAGTCATCGAGGGAAAGCGTCTGGGCGGAAACATTCGATACTTGAAAAACACCAGCTAACAACAATGTTAGAATAAAGTATGATATTGAAGACTTCATGCCCTATCTCCCTTAAGAGTATATTATGAAACCATTACTAATGCGCCGCTTACCGCAATTACTATGATCCAGGCAATAAATGAAATCGCTATTCCCTTGCCTGTA
>MEWP01000055.1 GCA_001775395.1 candidate division Zixibacteria bacterium RBG_16_53_22
GGATCAAGCCGTATATCGGGAACGAGGCGTTCATGCTGACCTACGGGGACGGGATCTCCGATGTCGACATCGGCCGCCTGGTGGCATTTCACAAGTCCCACGGGAAACTGGCGACACTCACATCGACCCAGCCGGTAGGCCGGTTCGGCGCCCTGGAGATGGCGGCGAGCAACCAGGTGTCCGGTTTCCAGGAAAAACCGAGGGGGGACGGGGGCTGGATCAACGCCGGCTTTTTCGTCTTCGAGCCGAAGGTGTTCGACTATCTCGCCGACGACGCGACCGTCCTGGAGAAGGCCCCTTTGGAGAATCTGGCCCGGGATGGGGAGCTCATGGCCTACACGCATAGGGGGTTCTGGCATCCGATGGACACCATGCGCGACAAGAACCTCCTGGAGGACCTCTGGAAGGACAGAAATCCGCCTTGGAAGGTGTGGTGAGCAGGATAAACGGTTCGTTCTACTCCGGGAAGAGAGTCTTTCTCACGGGGCATACCGGCTTCAAGGGCTCGTGGCTGTGTCTGTGGCTTAACGCGATGGGCGCAAAGGTGACGGGCTATGCCCTGGATCCGCCGACCGATCCCAGCCTGTTCGAACTGTGCCGCATCGGGAAACTCGTCAGGAGCATCATTGCCGACGTCCGCGACCGCGAGACGCTCGCCAAAGCGCTTCGAGCAGCGAAGCCCGACATCGTACTCCACCTGGCGGCCCAACCGCTCGTGCGCGACTCGTACAGGATCCCCGTGGAGACCTACGCGACGAACGTGATGGGGACGGTCCATCTGCTCGAGGCCGTCCGGTCGTGCGGGACGGTGAGGGGCGTCCTCAACGTGACGACCGACAAATGCTATGAGAGCCGGGATTGGCTCTGGGGCCACCGGGAGAACGAGCCCTTGGGCGGGTACGACCCGTACTCGAGCAGCAAGGCCTGCTCGGAGATGGTCACCTCCGCATACCGGGACTCCTTCTTCCACGCGGCCGACCATTCCCGTCACGGCGTCGCGGTCGCTTCCGCGCGCTCCGGCAATGTCATCGGCGGGGGAGACTGGGCGGCGGACCGGCTCGTCCCCGACTGCGTGAGGGCCCTGCTGAAGAGAGAGCCGATCCTTGTTCGAAACCCCCACGCGATCCGGCCGTGGCAGCACGTGCTCGAGCCGCTTTCCGGTTACCTTGCCCTCGCGAGACGGCTGTACGCGGAGGGCCCGCGATTTGCCGGAGCGTGGAATTTCGGCCCGCCGGAAGACGATGCGAAACCCGTAAAGTGGATCGTCGAGCGGATGTGCGCCGGGTGGGGGAACGGTGCACGCTACCGGGTTCACAGAGGGAAGCACCCTCATGAAACCCGCGCCCTGCGGCTGGACTGCACGAAGGCGCGGAGTGAGCTGGGCTGGCGCCCCCGGTGGGGTTTGGAGCAGGCGATTCGGAGCGTCATCGAGTGGACGAGGATCTACCAGGCAAAGGGAGATGTCCGAGGCGAGTGCCTTGCCCAGATCGATGAATATGAAAGGGGTGCAGGGCGGGTCGGATGAAAGAAAGGACCGCCCTCGTAACGGGCGCATCCCGAGGGATCGGGGCCGCGATCGCGGATCGGTTCCGGAAGGCCGGCGCCCGGGTTTTGACTCCTTCCCGGGCCGAGATGGACCTGCGCTCGACCGACTCGGTAAACGCTTACCTGTCACGCATTGGCGCGTCGGTGGACATCCTCGTGAACAACGCGGGGATCAACCTCCCGGGGAGTATCCGGGAGGTCCTCGACCGGGACCTGGAGGAAACGGTGCGGACCAACTTGGTAGCCCCCCTCCTCCTGGCCCGGGGCGTGGTCGGAGGGATGATGGAGCGGGGGTACGGCCGCATCGTGAACATCGGTTCGATCTGGGGCGTCGTCTCCCGGCATCGGCGGGTCGCGTACACCTTGACCAAGGCCGGCCTGAACGGCCTGACGAGGGCGCTTGCCGTGGAGTTGGCGCCGCGCGGGATCCTGGTCAACACCGTCGCTCCCGGGTACGTGAACACGGAACTGACCCGGAAGAACAACACGGAGCAGGAGTTGGCCGCCATCCGGGAGAGCATTCCCCTCCGCAGGCTCGGAGAGCCCGGGGAGATCGCCGAGGTCGTCGCGTATCTCTGCTCCGGAAAAAACTCCTACATCACGGGCCAGACCATCATCGTGGACGGCGGGTACACCTGCCTGTGACGCCGGGGAAGAGAAGGAGCGGGTGAAAACATCCGGACAGAGGAAGCGGGAGATCCTCGATCTCGTCCGGAAATACCACGCGGCGGGCCATGCGCGGCAACCGTTCGTTCCCGGGTCCTCCCGGGTCCCCTACGCCGGGAGGGTGTTCGACTCCCGGGAAATGGTCAATCTTGTGGACTCCGCCCTCGAATTCTGGCTCACGGCGGGGCGGTATGCGAAGCGGTTCGAGGAGGAGCTCGCATCGACCCTCGGCGTGCGCCATTGCATCCTCACCAACTCCGGCTCGTCGGCGAACCTGTTGGCCGTGTCCGCGCTGACCTCCCCGCAGCTTGGCGCTTCCCGCCTCAAAAGAGGCGACGAGGTGGTCACCGTCGCGGCAGGGTTCCCGACCACGGTGTCGCCGCTTCTTCAAAACGGCCTGGTGCCGGTGTTTGTCGACGTGACGTTGCCGACCTACAACGTCGACGTCGGCATGCTGGAAGAGGCGAGATCGAAAAAGACCCGGGCCGTCATGCTGGCCCACACCATGGGGAACCCGTTCGACCTCGACCGGGTGAAGCGGTTCTGCGATCGCCACGATCTGTGGTTGATCGAGGACAACTGCGACGCCCTGGGGTCGCAGTACAAGGGCCGCTGGACCGGGACCTTCGGCCACATCGCGACTCAAAGCTTCTATCCGCCGCACCACATCACCATGGGGGAAGGCGGGGCCCTGTTCACGAATGACGACACATTGAAGCGCCTCATCGAATCGTTCCGCGACTGGGGCCGGGACTGCTGGTGCCCCCCGGGACGGGACAACACCTGCGGGAAGCGTCACCGCCAACAGTTCGGAGAGCTCCCGTACGGCTACGACCACAAGTACGTCTTCTCCCACTTCGGGTTCAACTTGAAAGTTACCGACATGCAGGCCGCCGTCGGGTGCGCCCAGCTCAGGAAGCTCCCGGCCTTCACCAAGGCAAGGCAACGGAATTTCAAAGCGATGTACGACGCGCTGAAGGCGCGCGGAGGCGTTTTCCTCCTTCCCGAGGCGACGAAAGGATCGGAGCCGAGCTGGTTCGGGTTCCTTCTTACGGTCCGCGAGGACGCCGGCTTCACGAGGGACGAGATCGTGGCCCACCTGGAGAAGAACATGATTCAGACCCGGATGCTTTTCGCGGGGAACCTGCTTCGCCATCCCTGCTTCGACGGGATGCGCCATCGTCGGTCCGGCTACCGGGTCGTCGGGGACCTGCGAAACACCGACGCGATCATGAACCGGACATTCTGGGTCGGGGTCTATCCAGGCATGACGGATGCGATGCTTGATTTCACGATCGAGCGGTTTCGAGCTTTTATTGCCGTGCGCCGAACATCGCCAAGATGAGATGCGGGGTTGAAACATCAACTAACGATACGATGGGTGTACGATGAAGCTATCTGATTATGTGATTGATTTCCTGGCCCAAAAAGGCGTCACCCATATCTTCGAGATTATCGGTGGGGCCATCGCGCACTTGCTCGACTCTACCTACGACCGGAAAGACATCTGTTGTGTGAGCGTCCATCACGAGCAGGCGGGTGCGTTCGCCGCTGAAGGAGCGGGGCGATTCACGGGAAATCTCGGGGTCGCAATGGCCACGAGCGGTCCGGGGGCCACGAACCTGATCACGGGAATCGGAAGCTCCTTCTTCGACTCGGTCCCCTGCCTTTATATTACCGGGCAGGTCAATACATACGAGTATAAATGGAATCGTCCCGTTCGCCAGATCGGCTTCCAGGAGACGGACATTGTCTCGATCGTCCGCCCCATCACAAAATATGCCGCAATGGTCGAACGACCCGGGCAAATCCGGTACGAACTGGAAAAGGCAGTCTACCTCGCCCGGAACGGCAGGCCCGGTCCGGTCCTCCTGGATATCCCGATGGATGTCCAGCGGGCGGAAATCGATCCCGTCCATCTCCCCTCGTTTGACGATTCCGAAGAGCAGGGGAAATTGCCGGAGTCGGAGTTGCCCGATCTTTCCGGAATCGAGGAGATCGCCGGATGGCTCGTTGCCGCGGAGAGGCCGGTCGTTCTGGCCGGAGGGGGTGTCCGCCTGTCCGGTGCGTCCCCACTCCTTACGGAGTTGGCCGATCGGACCGACATCCCCGTTGCCGTGACCTTGATGGGTTTGGACGCGGTCTGCCACGACCACCCTTCCTTCTGCGGCATGGTGGGGGCATACGGGAACCGGTTCAGCAATCTCGCGGTCGCAAACTCGGATTTTCTGCTCGCGGTCGGAACCCGGCTCGATACCCGGATCACGGGAACCCGCCCCGAGACGTTCGCCCGGGGTGCGAAGATCGTCCATGTAGATATCGACCGGAACGAGATCGGGCAGAAGGTCAACAAGGCGATTGGTGTGAGAGCCGATGCAAAACGGTTTCTGTTGGAACTGCTCAATCGGATCCCCGAAAGCCACAGAACTCCGGGAAACTGGCCGGACCGGATCGAAAGGTATAAACGGAAATATCCGACGACCCCACGCAACAACACGCAGAACAAAGTGGACCCGAACTACTTTTTCCAGGAGCTGTCCGAGGCCGCAAGCGGCGATGAGATCGTTTCGGTAGACGTAGGGCAGAACCAGATGTGGGTCGGCCAGTCCTTTCGGTTCCGCGGGGATCAACGCGCCATGATGTCGGGGGGAATGGGAGCGATGGGATTCGCCCTCCCCGCAGGGATCGGGGGCTGTCTTGCCTCCGGCGGGCGGAGGACCATCGTCATCTCGGGAGACGGCGGGTTCCAGGTCAACATCCAGGAACTTCAAACGGTTGCTCACTATCGCATTCCGTTAAAGATGGTCATTATGAACAACCGCACCCTCGGCATGGTCCGCCAGTTTCAGGAGATTTACTTCCAGGAGAGATACCAGTCAACGGTGAAAGGGTATAGCGCTCCTGATTTCGTCAAGGTCGCCGCCGCTTACGATATTCCGGCGGCGAAGTTCAACCATGCGGGAGATTGGAAGGCCCAGTTTCGATCTTTCCTGGAATCGGATGGTCCTTCCTTATTGGAGGTCGACATCCCCGTCGAAACCCCTGTCAACCCGAAGCTTCTGGTAAATCGGCCGATCGAGGATATGCATCCCTTCCTGGACCGCGAGGAATTCCGCCGGGAAATGATCGTAAAGCCGTTGCCGGAATAGGAACTGTCTGTTTGGCGAGGTCATTTTGGGAAAGAAGATAGCGATCCTCGGCGCGACCAGCCACATCGCCAAAGGGCTGATCTACAACCTCGGACATGGCGGAGAATACGATCTTCGCATGTTCGCCCGATCTCCCGAGCGCGCCGACGAATTCCTGAACGCTGCCAGATTAGGCGACCGATTCAAGGCGAAACCCTTCGAAGAATTCGGGAGAGAATCCTACGGAGCCATCATCAATTGCGTAGGGATCGGAGACCCGGGGAAGTTGTCAAATGCGGGCTCGTCTATTTTCAAAATAACGGAAACGTTCGACACCCTGGCACTCGATCACCTGAAGCGCAGCCCAGACACTCTATACATCAATTTCAGCAGCGGCGCGGTATATGGAAGCGACTTCGCCTCCCCCCCTGATGAAAACAGCCGAGCCTCTTTCGACATCAACCCCATGGATCCTGCCGCCTATTACGGCATCGCAAAACTCCATTCGGAAGCCAAGCATCGCGCGATGAAGAATTTCCGCATTGTCGACCTGCGCATCTTCGGGTATTTCAGCCGGTTCATCGACCTCGATGCGAAATACATGATGAGCGAGATCGTTACCTGCGCGAAGAACAGCAAGGAATTCTTGACGGGCCCTGACGACATCGTCCGCGACTACATCCATCCGGAAAACCTTGCATCGCTGGTGAAACTCTGCATGGCGAAACGGGATTTGAACGATGCGTTCGATGTTTGCAGCCTGCATCCCGCCAGGAAAATAGAAATCCTCGAAAAATTTTCCTCTCTTTACGGGTTGAAGTATACGGTGAGGGAAAGCCACAGCGTGTTATCCGCTACGGGGAAAAAGACGAACTACTACTCTACCAATGGCAGGGTCCAGACGATCGGGTTCGTCCCCCAGTACACCTCCTTGGAGACACTCTGCCAGGAGTCGAAGATAATCATAGAAATGCAGTAAATGGCAAAGAGGCCTGTCATTGGAAGAATACGCGGGATTTCAATCCATATACGCATATTATTTTTAACGTAACCAGAAAATATACAAATTACCAATAAAGAAATAAATCCCTATTCGTTGGAGTAAAAGTTGGAAAGTCTAAATAAAATATTATGGGCATTGAGGAAGGTAAGGCTACCCGTTTCCATGGATGGCTTAGTGTTGGATGTAGGCGCGGGATCTTGTCCTTACCCCCGATCCGACGTTCTTCTTGATCGGCATGTCTCCGGAGAGCATCGTCACGGCGCAGGCCTTGTAGTAGACCGCCCTCTTGTTTACGCAGACGCACTTCGGATGCCTTTCAGGGATAAGGCGTTTGAATTCGTGGTCGCCTCTCATGTCATGGAACACATTCCGAAACCGGAGGTTTTTCTTCAAGAATTAATGCGAGTAGGGAAGGCCGGATACATTGAAACCCCAAATGCGATATTTGAGCGAATGAGTCCCTATACAACTCATTGTCTCGAAATCATGAGCATTGAAAATAAATTGGTCATTCATAAAAAGAGTGACCCAGTACAGGATCCTTTTTTCCGAGATCTTCAAATTATCGTGAAAAATAAAAAATGGAAAAAGCTTTTTGTCTACGACGTGGAAATGTTTCATGTCCGGTATTTTTGGAGAGATACGATACAATTTGAAATCGTTAATCCGGACGAGCAATGCGATTGGTATGAAATCGATAATCCGAATAAACAATGCAATTGCATGGAGGACGTGTTTGGTGATGATGCCGGGTTACTGGAAAAAACATATTCCGGGAGTGGGTGGCGAGGATGGGGCCTGAGAAATCTCCGTAAATACTATCGTTGGCGCCGAAGAAAACCAATTGAATGGCTGGACATTTTGGCATGCCCTGAATGTAAAGGTGCTCTATCTTGTACGGAGGATTTTTTTGTCTGCCCGCCATGCCGCAGGATTTATCGAGCGAAACCCCACCCAAATTTTATTTCATATGAAAGTTCCAGCCTGCTCCCCTAGTTTATAAACATCTGCTTATGTGGAATCTCGAAGCGGAAAGTGAAAAAAAAACCTCACATAGCACGGCCACACAATGGAATCTTGTTTTTCAATATGCAACGATCGCCTTATCATTAATTTCGGGATTCATTCTTTTTCCATTAAATCTCAGGTTCATTCCGATCGGGCTGTTCGGTGCTTGGCTCGCAAGCGGGAATATTCTTTTATGGCTTACCATCTTTGAACCTGGTATCGGGGAGATCATACAACAGCGGATTGCCGTTGCCTTTGGTGCACGAGATACTAATAGCCTCACTAACCTGATCTCACTCAATATCACTGTTTCTCTAATCATTGGTAGCTGCTTCATCATAGCTGGGTTGACAGCCGCAAGTTTTATCCCATCGTGGCTGGATGTGACTTCGCCAAATGACGCGAAGCAACTTGAAAAGGCATTCGCCATTTCAGTCGTCGGAACAGGTCTACTCCTTTGTGGTTATGGAATTGCAGGCGGAAATCTTGCGCTCATGCGTACCCTCTCGCAAGGCATTGTTAATACGTTGGCGGGCATTGCATCGCTGTTCGTTCAGATATTTCTTCTCTTCACTGGCTTTGGTCTATTGGCTATTGCGTATGGAATAGTTGCCCGCGCACTTATACTTTTTGCGGGAAATGGATTGATTCTCTGGCGGGCAATGCGGGCTGAGGAGGTGCCGGTTTCCCTATCCTTTCGCGTGAGCCGTGGAATGTTTAAAGATCTGTCGTTTACAGCAGTAGCAAGAATTAGCAATATCATTGCCAACAATCTGGATTCGATCGTGGTCTCGAAGGTACTCGGGAATGAATTGGTTCCTGTCCTTCGAGCGACGCGAAGCCCGCTCGACATGAGCAGGTGGATATTGGAGCGGCCTGCATATGCGTTGTCCCCTGCGCTTTCTTCATTGAAGGGGAAAAACCATATGGAGCGTGTACGCTTTCAACTTCTGCGCTTGGCCCGCTTTGTGATATGGGGTGTCGTTGGTTTTGCGGTCCTATTTTGGATGTTCAACAAGGATATTATCCGCCTGTGGGTCGGAGAGGGGCTCTTCGCTGGGCATACAGTTAACTTGCTTCTATGTGCCTTGTTCATAGTTGCAGTGGTGACATTGAATCTGAAATATGTCTGTCTTGCCCTTGGTGATGTCCGGGCAAAAAATATTATGGAATTTTCGCAGGCGTTGTCTATATTGCCCCTGGTCGTTCTCGGGGGCCTTTATTTTGGTCTACCCGGGGTTATTTTGGCAGCAATTCTTTCGAATATTTGGATTGCGGGATGGTATATGCCTCGTTCCTTTTCCAGGTTGGTGTCATTGACCATAAAAGATAAATTGTCAATATATAAGGAAATGGTAAACGCATTTCTTGCGGCACTCTTTGCAGCCACCACAGTATTTTGGTTCAACCCCAGGTCTGTTTTTCAAATAGCTTTGGTAATTGTTACGTTTACGACGTGTTTCATCTTTTTCTTATCAATACTATCATTACACTTGCGAACAGAATTGCTTGATATAAAAAAGCGGTTTTACTCCATTGCGTGTGGCACATAAATCTATATTGTGGTCCGAAACAAATATGGATAAGAATATATAGTATTAATCTGCATTTTTGCATGTAACCACAAATGAAAATAACTAATTTATGCCTTATAGTCAAAAATAAACACGCATTAATACATTAATGTTCCAATGTTATTTATAATTTTATATTACATTCACAATTCGATGAGTTAATAATGCTAATCCATTATAATAAGGATGGGATATAAGTGTTGTCGCATATAAATAATCAATACGAATTGGGATATAGGGGGTTATTATCATTATTTACAATGTCTTGGAGGACTAATATTGGGAGGTATACAGAGCGGGTGCTTTTTATATTATTAGTCTCTTGTTTGCTTTTTTTTAATCCTATGATAGCACTTAGATCATTATTTAGTGATAATGAAGGTATATTAATTGGAATGTTAATGTCAACCCTGTTGTCGTTAATGCTTGTCCGCATGTTTCTTCGTAACTACAATAGATATAATTATAATGGTATTATGCTTTTATGGTTTGGCATTTATAGCATAACAAGATTTATATTGGTGGGAGCTGAGTGGAGATGGCAAATAATTGCATTTATTAGTATATTGCTTGGTGTAGTTGCTTCATATCGCGCGTTGAATAAATATTTTCAGGAAACAATAATATGTGCGTTAATGTTTGCAATGATTGTTCATTCAATAGTAATAATATTCATGCCAATGACAGCAACAGATGGGATAGAATTGCCACAAATATTTGGAATGGATATATCAGATGATTTATTTGTACAAAGAGCAATGGGATTTACAACTGCACCAGGATTCTTATCATTGCTTTCGATTATAGGATTGGCTATTAGTATACAATTAATGATCAGTGGACGAATCTGGCCATGGATATTACTTTTTTCCTCTAGTTTGTTTTGCGGAATATCAACTGGGAATCGGTCTTTCTTAGTTGGCGTTGTAGTTATAATTATTATGACAATTATTCTTTCTAAATTAACATTGAGGTTTGTTGGTGGCGCAATATTTATTATTTCAATTATTGTGATTAGCATGGTTTATGTTTTTTCACACACAATATATGGAACATACATGTATGAACGTTTTATTGGAGAAACATTCACAGTAGATTTTAGTAATCGCATATACGGTGAGATGGGGATTGTTAATGTAGTTGAAAACATATGGGATTCTCCTTTTTTGGGTTCAGCTGATACACTCCCTGGAACTAATACTTTAGCTGTATTTGTGGGGAGAGACTGGTTCATGCCGCATAATTCATTTATATGGATTATTGGTTCTAGAGGTGTGATTGCAGGGGTATTATTTATTGTATGGAATATAATTGCTGTATATAATTTCTGGAAGTTGCACCAGAGGCAGCGTAGATATAACTATGATTTTAATAGCTTGCCGGCCAGTTTATGGTTGATAGCGTTTATTGCTGGTCAGGCCGGATGCTTGGCTGATCCATTGTTAGAAACCCCAATAATGATGTTCTTATTGGGGATGGGAATTGGATTAAGCAAGAGATACAGATTAAAAACAGGTAACCTCCCCCTAAAATAATAATAGCATTGCAGATAGATGCCGTGAAATATCCCCTCATCACAATAACAATCCCAGCATACAATGCCGAGGCAACGATCAGAGAAACCTTAAATTCCATCCTGAGCCAGACTTATAAGAACATAGAAGTGATTGTTTCTGACAATAATTCTAACGACAGTACGTCAGAAATTGTCAGATCGTTTGAGGATCGCGGGGTCCGACTAGTCACCTGTCCTGTTCGATACCAGCCCACCGGGACGCCTCTGGATAACACGTACGCCTCCATCGAAAACTGGAACACGCTCGTCGACCTTGGATCGGCAGATCTCATGACGATCTATCATGCTGATGATGTTTACGAGAGGGATATTGTTGAATCGGAAGTCCGCTTTTTTCTTGAACACCCCGAATGCGGCGCGGTTTTTACTGGTTGTACCTTCATCGATGAAACAGGAAAATTTACATCGCACACGCCGGTTAGACTGCCAAGGGCGCTGACCAAGCAAAGTGTGTTCGATTTTAAGGCTGTGTTTAATGGGATGATGAGATACGGTCTTCCCCTTGTGGCCCCGAGCATCATGCTGCGCAGAGGGACATGGAGGAGAGCCGGGAAATTGGACAGACGGTTCGGGCAGGCGGTCGACACGGAGATGTGGCTGAGGCTCGCGAAGGAGGCCCCCATCGGAATCGTCGACCGGCCGCTTGTACGGAGAAGGATACACGGTAAATCAGACAGTTTCCGCGGGCTGATCGCCTATCGCCACGCGTTGCTTCCCATCGTCGATGTCTTCGATGCCTATCTCACGGACCCTTCCGTTGTTCCCCTGGTCGAGGACTCCACCAAGGAGCGGTACCGTTTTTACCGTGCAGGAGAGCAGGCTCGTGTGGCCATCAATTTCCTTGCCGACGGGAAGCTGGAAAAGTGGAAAGAGCACCTCGCTGAGTCACGCGATATTTCAATGAGGGGATACGCTCGGCACACACGGCGTGCGGCGGCGTGGATCTTCTTCGCGCAATGCCTCTCCCTCCTGGGGTTGCTGGGTCTCGGGATGTCTGTCGCCAGACGAATCTTCGGGAATTCAATGAAATGACCAGGAGGGAAAATGCATGTTGGAGCGGGTAGTCGTTTATGACACGGGACAGCCGCTTTTCCAGGGCAACCGGATTCTGGACCCGGTGTTTGCTGCGCGGTTTCCCGGCGCTTCCTTCCTCCCTGTCCTGAAAGGGTACCTTGAGGAACAAGATTGCACGATGATGACGGCCGATGTGTTCCTTGCGGATCGGAACGCCAATGTGGAAGCCTTTTGCCTTTCTGAGGCCGTAACCCCACTGATCCGTCGATTGATCGAGCGGGGTGTGGATCCCAAAGTTGTGCTTTGTGGCGAATCGCCGAATGTCATCCCCTGGTTTTACCACAGACTCGATACTTTTATCCGGCCGTTCCGCCACGCGTTTCTTTTCCGGGGGTTTTCATCCCGTGTTCCAACCTCCGTGACGTTTCACCCGTTCCTTTGGCCCAACAGCCGGGACGCTATGCTGGAAGGACCCCCGTGGGTGGAACGGGGACTGCTCGTGATGGTAGTAGGGAACAAGGGTCGCTACATCATAGACCCTAGAAAACCGTTCAGGTCGCTGGTCCGCGCGTCGATCAATTGGTCGAAGTGGCGGTATTACCGGACCCTCGACCCGCTGTTTTGCTTCCCAGATCTGTACAAAGCGCGTCTCGATGCAATCGCACATTTCTGCGGAAGGGCTGATTTCCGCCTGTTTGGGAAAGGTTGGGAACAAAAAACCATGCTTGTTCGCAGAGGGAAGCGGTTGAGGTTTTATACGGCACCGGGGGAATGTGAAGACAAAATAGCTATCATGGCAAAGTTCAGGTTTGCACTATGCTTCGAAAATTGCGCTTTTCCTGGGTACGTGACCGAGAAAATATTCGATTGCCTGCTCGCCGGGTGTGTCCCCGTTTATTTCGGCGCCCCGGATATCACGGATTTTATCCCAAAGGAATGTTTTATCGATTTTCGGGATTTCCGGGATTTCGGGGAACTCGAGAAGGCATTACGAGAGTTTCCAGAACACGAATGGGACGCGAAGCGCCAAGCGATCCGGGAGTTTCTAAGTTCCAACATGTTTCGCAGCCATCGCCAAGAGTCTTTTGCGTCCGAATTGGCCCAGTGCTTGCTTGAGTAGTGTGCCGCCGTAACAAATCTGGAATGAACCTCGTCTTCTGGCAAAACATGCTCTCTATTCATCATTCGGCGTACATCCGTGCCCTGGCGGATATGGGTCACAGGGTTACGATAGTGGCCGCGCAGAGAGTACCAATTCCCCTGCGGAAACTCGGTTGGAATGTTCCCGACTTTGGTGCGACACAAGTACTAGTTGCGCCCGACGAAAAAACTGTTTCGGAACTGGTGTGCAAAAGCATTATGGATACCGTCCACGTGATCGGGGGCTTGAGAGGATACAACCTTGGGGAGAGAGCTTTCCATGCCTGCAAAATTAACAGCGCACGGATGGGGCTTATTTCCGAGGGCGCCGATCCCCGGGGAGTGAAGGGGGTCGCACGCCGGATGCTCTATAACCTCGACAGGATCCGGTACGGACGGAATGTGGACTTTGTCCTTGCTATGGGGCGGAACGGGGTTCGGTGGTACCGGGAACGCGGCTGGCCGCAGGCCAGGATCTTCCCAAGTGCTTACATCACCGAACTGCCCTGCATGGAGGACTTGGATTGTTGCGGCCGCGGTTCGGACGAAAGGTTCGAAATCATTTTTGTGGGTCAATTGATAGCACGCAAGGGGGTAGATATCCTGTTGCGTGCATTGGGTGGTATAGGTAGTAAGAACTGGCGTCTAACCGTCGTGGGAGACGGTCCTCTGCGTTCAGATTATGAAGCAATCACGCGGAGGATTGGGGTGGATAACAGGACGCAATTCATGGGTGCATTGCCGAACCTGCAAACCCTGGACCTGATTGCGAGTTCCGACCTTCTTGTCTTGCCCAGCCGGTTCGACGGGTGGGGGGCGGTGGTTAACGAGGCGCTAATGCGCGGGGTACCGGCAATTTGCAGCGTCCGTTGTGGGGCTTCCGACCTGCTGATGGAGCGCTGGCGGGGGGAAGTCTTTCCAGCGGAGGATCCGGATGCACTCCGGGTTGCACTTTGCAGCTGGCTGGACGGCGGAAGGAGGACCCCGGAGCTTTCAAGAAGGATACGGTCCTGGTCGGAGTGTATCGAAGGTCCCAAGGCGGCCGGCTACCTAATCGGCATCCTTGAACACGTCTACTATGGAGCAGATTGTCCCGTCCCTCCGTGGTATGAACAAATTAATGGTCGGACCGCACTTGATGAAATTTAGACATGCGTTTATTGATTAACTTTTCGAATATCGACAATCGATCCCTTGTAGGCAAGATCTTGCGGTTGCCGTTGAGATTGATTCCGAAAAACATGATTGTCCCCATCCTGCAAGGTCCGATGAAAGGCCTCCGGTGGAGAGTGGGATCTTCCAACCACGGCTGCTGGCTGGGGACGTACGAACTGGAAGAACAGCTTTTCTTCATGCGGTTAGTACAGACCGGAATGATTGTCTGGGACGTAGGGGCGAACGCAGGAGTGTACACGTTGTTGTTTTCCCGGCTGGTTTCTGAATCGGGGACTGTCGTGGCGTTCGAACCGTTGCCGTCGAATTGCGACAACCTGATGATCCACTTAAAAGCAAATAGATTCACAAATGTAAAAGTGATACAGGCGGCGGTTTCGGACAGAAAAGGGGTGACGGGATTTTCCACAGGTTCTTCGAATTCCATGGGCATGATCACCGGGGGGAAGTCCAACATGATCGTTTCCACAATTTCTCTCGATTCCATCGTCCTTGAGGAAAAATTCCCGTTTCCCGACGTTATCAAGATGGACGTGGAAGGTGCCGAAGCGCTCGCATTGGCGGGGAGCCGGGAAATCCTGTCCGCAGCAAGAACAAGGTGGGTCGTCTCCATGCACGGGGTGGAGCAGTTGAACCTGTGCGAGGACCTATTCCGTGACCACCGATATCGTCTGTTCACTCTAGGGGGAAGCCAGATCATTGGTTCTTTAAGAGAAGCCGGCGTTACGGATGTGTACGCAGTTCCCCCGGGTAATGGTTAGCATTTCCTTGTCTATTGCCGACATTGGCGGAGTGCCCGATTGTAATTGTTTACTGGAGATTGTCAAATTCAAGGTGGGCGAAAAGATTGGTCGATTTTTGCAGCGAAAACATCGCTTATTGGGTCAAAATGATTATATGTAATATATCCAGTGGATTTACTGTTCTTGGTATGTCTTGTATGAAAAACATTAGATTAATTGCAATATAGGATATTGTTATGAATGTTTTTAGGATAGATCCATTCTACTATCCCGCAGTTAAATACGGAGGGCCAATATTTTGCCAGTATAATCTAGACCGACAAATGATTAAAAAGGGCGTAAATATCGATGTGTTGACCACGAACGGTGGTTTGGATGAACAACGAGATCATGTGTTGGGAGAATGGACAAATTTTAACGGCATACGCATAAAGAGATTTGAATACTTCGGTTATGAGCACTTCACCTTTTCGCCAAGGATTTTGTTATCAGCAATTAATGAAGCAAAAAAATATGATCTGATTCATATTTCAGGGATCTGGAATTTCACTACGATTGCCGGCAGTATAGCTGGCCTCTTAAATAAGACGCCATATATTATCACTTCTCACGGAAACCTATCCGAGAAGGCCATCGGCATTAAGTCGAAAAGGAAAAAACTGTTGTATTATAAGCTTATATCAAGGTTTTTTATTAAAAATGCCGCGGCTATTCATTTCACAACCAAAGGCGAGCATGAAGAGATTTCCAAGTATCTTAATATTCGAATCAAATCGATGATCGTTCCAAATGGTATAAATCTTGATGAATTTAGAAGTTTACCAAATAAAGGTAGCTTCATCCAGAAATATCCACAACTGAAAGATAAGAAATATATCCTGTTTTTTGGAAGGATCACTGAAATAAAGGGGCTGGACATCTTGGTCAGGGCGTTCCATAAAATATCGCAATCCCATAGGGATATTTACTTGGTTATCGCTGGGCCGGATAACGAAGGGTATGCAGGAACAATAAAGAAAATGCTGGCGCAATATGGTGTTGCTGACAAGGCGATTTTTACCGGTATGTTGTCTGGCCAAGAGAGGTTAGCGGTATTGGTTGATTGTGAATTGTTTGTGCTTCCATCTTATTCCGAAAATTTCGGCATGTCAGTGGTCGAAGCCATGGCTTGTTGCATCCCTGTGGTTATTTCGAATAAAGTTGGAATTTGCAGCGAGGTACTAAAATACGAGGCAGGAGTTGTAGTTAATACCGATCCGGAGAGTTTATATGACGGGTTGGTCTCTGTTTTTGACAATCCACGGTTTAGGGAAATAATTGCTGTTAACGGTAAAAGAATGGTTTACGAGCGGTATGATATAGATAAAGTTGCTGACGTGATGATAAAAGAATACGTATTGATTTTAAGGAATAATCTAAAGTACAAGCGTTAAGAAAAGCTTTCAATGAACGATCAGAAAATACCTTTAACTGTTATCATACTAGTTTATAACGAAGAAAAGAATATCGAAAGATGTTTGAAAAGCATACACGGGTGGGTGCGTGACATTTTTGTTGTCGATTCGTATTCCACCGATCGCACTTTAGCTATTGTCGAAAAGTATACTGATAAGATATACCAGCGAGAATTTGAAAGCTTTGCTAATAAATTCAATTGGGCATTAACATACCTACCCGTTAAAACAAATTGGATAATGCGACTAGATGCCGACGAAATAGTCATAGACCCCGAATATTTTTTCGTCGAATTGAAGGCTAAACTGGAAAAAGATTCTAATGTTGCCGGATGTTACGTTAATCAAAGATTTTATTTTTTAAATCATTGGATACGCCATGGCGGCTATCCACGCAAGGTGCTAAGAATCTGGCGAACTGGTTCTGCGCATTTTGAGAACAGGTTACTTGATGAAAAAATGCATATCAACGGAATTATCGATTACTTGGACATAGATATAGCAGATATAAGGCAAAATGGTGTTTCATACTGGTTCAATAAACACGTTCAATACGCAAGACTTGAGGCCATTGAAGCCGATCGTTTGAATAAATGCGAATGTGTTTACCGTGATGGATTAGATAAAATAAGCTATAAGAATAAACAGAAATATTACAAAGCGCCAATATATATTAGGCCGTTTATATATTTCATTTACCGGTTATTTTATTTAAAGGGATATAAGGATGGAATTATCGGTGTTTTTTATCATTTTTTACACGGATTTGTTTACAGAGAAATGGTTGATTTTAATATACATAAAAATAAGCTCCGTAATCTACTTAAATAGAGAAAGTGATAATTAGCATTAGTACACAATAAGCCATGGGAAGATCAACCCCCCTTTACGACCAGATGTACCTCTTCAGGAAGCGACCGAAGGAATATAACGGGAGATAGGGAATTACCCGTAATGGGGAAGGGGTCTCTTTTGTCCGTCATCCTTGGGCTGAACGCATATCACGGCGATTCTTCTGCGTCCTTGATTTCAGGCGGTGAAATCGTGGCCGCCGCCGAAGAGGAGCGTTTCCTACGCTCGAAGCACTGGGCCGGTTTTCCGGAAAATGCGGTACGGTACTGTCTTTCCGAGGCTGGATTGAAACTCTCCGACGTCGATGTGATCGCTGTCAACCGGGATCCGTCGGCGAATGTTCTTCGGAAGGTCCTCTTTTCCGTAGCGCGCCGGCCGGGCTATGCGTTCATTCGGGACCGGTTGAAGAACGCAACGCGGATCGGCGACCTCCGGAAGGACTTCGAGGCGGCATTTCCCGGGGAGATGAAATTGTTCCGTGGTCATATCCGTAACGTGCAGCACCACGTCGCCCACCTTGCGAGCGCATATTATCTCTCCGGCTACGAAGATGCCGCAGTATGTTCCGTGGATGGATTCGGCGATTTCGTCAGCACGATGACGGCGGCGGGGTCGGGCACATCCATGAAAACGCTGCAGCATGTGTACTTTCCGCACTCCCTCGGGCTGTTCTATCTGGCCTTCACCGAACTTCTCGGGTTCCCAAAGTATGGCGACGAGTACAAGGTGATGGGACTTTCGGCATACGGCAAGCCGTCCCTGGGGAAGGAAATGAGGGATGTTATCCAATTAAAGAAGGACGGAACGTTCAGACTGAACCTAGACTACTTCATCCACCATTCGGACGGGGTGACGATGACATGGGATGGCGGCGAACCACAGATGGGCACCGTGTACTCGAAGAAGATGGAGGAAACTTTCGGTCCCGCGCGCCGGCAGGATGAGCCGGTCGATGATCGCCACAAGGACATCGCCGCCTCGCTGCAGGCAAGATACGAAGAGAGTTTCTTTCACATTCTGGATCATCTGCACAAGTCTACCGGCAGCATACGACTTGCCCTTGCGGGCGGCTGCGGGATGAACAGTCTCGCCAACGGGAAGATCTTCGAGCGGTCGCCGTTCCGGGAAGTATTTATCCAGCCAGCCGCGGGGGACGCGGGGGGGGCACTCGGCGCGGCCTTATACATCTACCACGAATCAGGCAGGAATGGACGGTTTCCCCTGATGGAGCACGCGAACCTCGGTCCTCAATATTCCGAAGATCACATCTCTCTCCTGCTGACGGAGACGCCGGAGTTTTCCGAAGGTGGAAGTGGTTTTCGCATGCGTCATTTTGAGGATGACGGGGAACTGTGTCGCCAGGTGGCGGAACGCATCGAGAGAGGTCTGGTGATCGGCTGGTTCCAGGGGAGGATGGAATGGGGGCCGCGGGCTCTCGGGAACCGTTCGATCGTCGTCGACCCAAGGCGTTCCGACATGAAGGAGATCCTCAACGCGAAGATCAAACGGCGCGAGTCATTCCGTCCCTTCGCCCCCTCAATCCTCCGGGAGGCGGTTAGGGAGTATTTCGAAACCGACGCTGATGTTCCATTTATGCAGCAGGTGTTCCGAATCCGGCCGGAGAAGCGTTCCATCATCCCCGCGGTGACTCACGTGGACGGGACGGGCAGGTTGCAGACGGTTACCGAATCGCAGAATCCCCTTTATTACAAGCTCATCAAGGAATTTGGTCGCAGAACTGGTGTGCCTGTCGTCCTCAACACCTCGTTCAACGAGAACGAGCCAATCGTGAACCGGCCCGAAGAAGCACTCGACTGCTTCCTTCGGACGAAGATGGATGTTCTCGTCCTTGGAAAGACGATCATCGAAAGAACGTAATCCCAGCGGAGCAATTCGGCGAATAATTCACCGTTCCCCTTCATGTACCGAAGGTGCAAGTGGTAATTCGAAGGGGTAATACATGCAAATGAAGACCGATCAGGTGATTCCCGGACAGGAGAGCAGGGCAGGGAGCAACAATATTGTTTCTCTTTTCCTGGACCGGCGATTGCTCAGAGGTTCCATCCTCTGGGTGATCATAATTTTTCTAATGGCGAATATCATAGTCGTCAAGTGGCACAGATCCCTCCAAGAACAGAGACGAGAAAACCTCCTTGTCTCCTTGGATCATTCCTCGGAAGGTGGAATTCGGTGGGACATGTCAGCAGGAGAGAACATGGACCGCTACTGGTCCTTCATTCCGGATTCTTCCACATACAAGCTTGTGATCCTTGCTGGCATGTCACAGATGTATGCGATCAATGAAGGACAGCCTAACGATAAGACCATTTCGGAAAATATGGACGATGCCCTGTCGATCAAGGGGATTCGCGTTTTTGGGATGGCTGCGCCCAACTTGGACAACGAAGAGGCCACTCTGCTCCTGCTGTCGACACTGAGTGATCCGAGGACGCGGCCGGACGTTTTCATCTACGGAGTCTGCTTCGATAAGTTCCGCAATATTGACCTGCGGCCGGGGTACCAGAAGTTCATGGAAAACCGCCCCGCCCTGCGGTCCCTCTGGCTGGAAACGGCTATGGAATACAAGGGGAGATACCCGCTGGCAAGCGAAAAAATGAGCAGGTCTCTCAATGAGTTGGCGGGGGACAAGGAACGGGAAGGGGAGACGATGGATACCCGCTTGCGCGAGTGGACTTCGCGATGGCTTCCCGTTGTCTCTGCCCGGGCCGACTTGAATGCTGTTGTTCAGAATCAACTCTTTTTGCTCAGGAACTGGGTTTTTAATATCAAGCCGACAAGCAAGCGACCGATCATTGAGGGGCGTTTCGTAATGAACAAGGAATTCCTTGAAATGATGGTTGACATTGCCGGACGAAACGGCGTGACGATCATCTTATACGTCATTCCGCTGAACCCCCTGGCGGAATCCCCATATATTCCGGAACAGTATGCAGATTTCAAGTTTTGGCTGGAAGGGTTTTGCAAAGAAAATGGGGTCCCTTTTGCCAACGTTGAGAATGTAGTGCCCACGGATGCCTGGGGGGAATTCATGGGTGGTCCGGACTTCAAGCATTTCAAAGAGGAGGGGCATCGTCTCACGGCGAAAGCCCTGCTGGAACGCTTCGGCCCGATCATTCTGCGTTCGGAACGACGATTGGTTCGCGTTCAATGATTTTCACCAGCTATACGTATGTTTTTTTCCTTATGGCGGCGTTTCTCATCCACTGGAGTTTGCCCGTTGCCTGGCGGACCCCTTTTCTGGTTGCGGCCAGTTACCTTTTCTATTGTAGCTGGAAGTGGCAATACGGATTTCTCCTCTTGGGGGTAAGCCTGTTCAACTGGTCCTACGGGAGGTGGGTTGTTTCAAGGAGGGGATCCGTTTTCGCGTTATTTCTCGGAATTCTCGTGAACCTGGCCCCACTTATATACTTCAAGTACACCTTGTTCCTTGTCTCCAATGCGGCTTCGGTGTTAAACATTCTGAGCGTGACATGGCATCCGAGACTGTCGGATATCATCCTTCCCCTTGGGATTTCCTTCTTTACTTTCCAGGGAATCGCGTATCTCGTCGATGTGGCGTCCGGGGAACAGGCGTTCTTGGACCTTCGGAACTTTCTCTTGTACAAAGGATTCTGGCCCCAACTCATTGCCGGCCCAATAATCCGCCCCGGGGAGATCCGTGGCCAGATCGAGGGCGAGAGAAAGCTGGATTATTCTGGTTTTTCGGAAGGTTGTCGCCGCATCCTGATAGGGTTTTTTAAGAAGATCGTACTTGCGGATACGCTGGCGCCGTTTGTGGAAATGGTTTATCTGCCCGGGGCGGCTCCGAATGCCATTGACAGCGCTGTTGGAACGCTCGCGTTCGGTCTCCAGATTTACTTCGACTTCAGCGCGTACTCGGATATTGCGATCGGTACCGCCCGGCTGTTCGGATTCGTATTTCCCGAAAATTTCGACTGGCCGTACCTTTCCCGATCCCCCAGGGAATTCTGGAACCGCTGGCACATTACCCTTTCGTACTGGATACGGGATTATGTTTTTACACCGATGACCTTCGCCGCACGGCACCGCCCAAAAACGGTTTTGTTTTGGCTCCTTTTGGCCATGGCCATCTGCGGGCTCTGGCACGGGGCCCAGTGGACTTTCGTTCTTTGGGGCGTCTGGCATGGCGGCCTCCTGGTTTTGAACCAAACGCTGCTCAGGAAAATATTTCCGGTAGTCGGCGATTCTGCAAGGGGACGAAACACATTCAGAGGTTGGATCGGGACGGTTGTCACGTTTGCCTTGGTAACGCTGGGTTGGGTATTCTTCAGAGCGTCCTCTCTTGATGGGGCATGGGAAGTTCTTTCGAGTATGTTCTTTCTCAAGGGTGGGTTGCACCGCGCCGTGCTTCGGGAGAATGCGATACTGGTTGTTCTGGCTATGTTTCTTGGGTTGGTGACGATTCAAGCAGGAAGGGAAATGTTACCGCAGTGGAACGGACTGTTAGCCCGCCTTGATCCGGTAAAAAGGATCCTGAAACCTGTAGCATATGTCTTGCTGATCCTTGCCGTGATTATCTTCGACAAATCGGCCAAGGCTTTCGTTTATTTCCAATTTTGATGTGTGGCTGGTGAGCCTTCAAAAAGACATATCGCTCGATGATCGGATCGTCTGGGATTATTGGGTGGAGAATGCCCGGACGGCTCCGGAAAATGAGGCAATAATCCATTGGGTGGCGGGGGAAGAGCCGTATCGATGGCGGTGGCGGGCCCTGATGATGAGCGCATCGTTTTATGCAAGCTATCTGCAGGCACAGGGGATAAAAAAGGGAGACGTATGCGCCATTATCATTCGCCACAATAGAGATTTTTATCCTCTGTACATGGGCATATCGGCTTTGGGGGCTCTCCCTTCTGTTCTGGCCTACCCTAATCCCCGCCTTCATCCTGACAAATTCCGGTTCGGCCTTGAAGGTATGGCCAGGAGATCAGGTCTCGACTGGGTGCTTACCGAGGCAGAATTGGAGCCTATAGTGCGGCCCTTATTGCTTCGGCAAGGCAGCACCATTGGAGGAATCTTTACTCCCATGGAATGGGGAGAAAAGATGGAAGGGGTGAAAGAGCAATTCGAACATCCCGAAGTAACGCCAAACGAACCATGCCTGCTTCAGCATTCCTCGGGCACAACGGGGTTGCAGAAAGGGGTAGTACTTTCGCATAGCGCAGTTCTGGAGCATGTCAAGCGCTATGGCGATTCGGTCGGCCTTGGCGAATGGGATAAAATCGTTAACTGGCTTCCTCTCTATCACGATATGGGCCTGATTGCCGCGTTTTATGTTCCGCTTACTGCCGGAATCCCTGTCGTTCAGATCGACCCCTTCGAATGGGTAGTTGCTCCCATCCTTCTTCTGGAAGCTCTCTCCCAAGAAAAGGGGACGATGTCCTGGCTACCGAACTTTGCATACAATCTATTGGCCGACCGCGTGCACGAGGAGGACCTCGAAACTATTCGACTCGACAGCGTGAGGATGATCATCAATTGCAGTGAACCCGTTCGGGCAGAAAGCCATGATAAGTTTTTTCGTCGTTTTTCTTCTTACGGCATCAAGCGTGAGGCTCTCGCAGCCTGTTACGCGATGGCCGAAACAACCTTCGCCGCTACGCAGACTGCAGCGGGGACGCCGGCGAGTGAAATTTCCCTGGACCGCGAAATGCTTTCGGAAGGGATTGTCCGCCTGGCGAAGAAAAACGACGAGGCGAGGATTTGCGTGTCATCGGGCCCTCCGATATCGGGGTGCGATTTGCGGATCGTGGACGATTCCGGCAAGGATATCCCTGAAGGGCGCGTAGGAGAGATTGCGATTCGATCCGTGTCGTTGTTTACCGAATATCGAAACAGCCCTGACAAAACCGCCGAAGTATTGAAAGATGGGTGGTATTTCAGCGGGGACTACGGCTTTCTTCATCGGGGGGAATGCTACGTCATTGGCCGGAAAAAGGACATTATTATCGTTGCCGGGAAAAATATTTACCCGGAGGATATCGAGGATGCTGTCAGCCAGATCAAGGGAGTCCTTCCTGGGAGGGTGGTTGCTTTCGGTATCGAGGATATATCCACCGGCACGGAGCAGATTTGCGTGGTTGCGGAAACAAGAGAAGAAAACGAGGAAGAAAAGAAAAGGTTACGCATGGTGATTATCGAAGCCGGGATGCAGATTGACATCACGATTTCCCGTGTGTATCTTGTCCCGCCTCGCTGGCTGATTAAAAGCTCATCCGGAAAACCAAGCAGGCGTGAAAACAAGGAAAGGGCGCTGGCCCTTGAAATATAACGAATCTAATAGGTTGTATTTATTGAGGAGTAAGTGTGATTACCGAAAGGCTTAAAAAAGTAATTTTGGGGGAATTGAATTTGGACGACTATTATTTCCAGGATTCTACCACCGCGAACCTTGTGCCGGGCTGGGATTCTTTGAAACATATCGCAATTTTGGCTTCTATAGAAAAGGAATACGGAATCCGTTTTAAGAGCCTGGAAGTAATACGCCTAAAAAACCTTGGACAACTTCAGGAGTTGGTCGCAAGAAAAGTGGAAGAAGAAAGTGAAAGAAAAGGTGAATGAGAAAAAACCATTCTTGAGCCGGGCGGGGGGAACATCGGACTCCTTCCTCCGGACGAAGATGGATGTGCTTGTCCTCCGATCGACGATAATAGAGAGAATGTAAAACCCGGCCCGTGAAAGTCCGATTCGTCCACCAGTACTTCCATCCCGATCTTTCTTCGGTTTCCCAGGTGATCAGCCAGGTAGGCTTCCATCTGGCCGCGCAGGGGGACGAGGTCTCGGTCATCTGCAGCCGGAACAAGTACGACGGGGCGCAAGGGGACAGACTCTCCGCTCGTGAGGTTATCCATGGGGTTGAAATCCGGCGTTGCTGGGGACCTTCCTTCGGTCGCCGTTCCCTGCTCGGCTATTTTCTCGACATGGTGTCCTTCTGCGTGCTCGCCACGATCCGCCTGACGGTTGCACCGAAGGCGGATACAACGGTCTTCCTGACGAACCCACCGCTATTCTCCTTGCTCGGTGCGGTGATGAAGAAGATCCGGAATGAACGGTTCGTATACGTCCTGATGGATGTCTTCCCGGATGTCACGGTTCGCGCCGGGGTCCTTCTGGAAGGTTCGGCAATTACCCGCGTCTTGCGCGGGATCGCACGCGCCGCGTTGAAAGGGGCGGATCGTGTGGTCGTTTTGGGTGAGGACATGCGGGACGTGGCGGTTCGATCAGGGGCAGCGCCGGAAAAGGTCGTCGTCATCCGAAACTGGGCGGACCCCGAAGCGATCTATCCGGTTCCTCCGGAGGAAAACCGGCTCCGCCGGGAATGGGGCCTCGACGGGAAGTTCGTGGTCGAATATTCCGGGAATCTCGGTGTTTCTCATTATTTCGAGGACATTCTTGCCGTGGCGGAGGAGATTGTCACGTTCGACGGCATCAGGTTCGTCTTCATCGGGGGAGGAGTCCGCTTACGCGAAGTGGAACGCTCCGTGGTCTCGAAAAGGTTGACGAACGTGATTCTGTTGCCCTACCAGAAGGAATCGTCGCTCGCGATGAGCCTTTCGGCGGGTGACGTACATTACGTTTCCCTGCGGCCCGGCTTTGAAGGGCTGGTCGTTCCGAGCAAGGCCTACGGGATCATGGCGGCAGGGCGGCCCATTATCTACCAGGGAGCGGAAAACGGGGAAATCGCCCGGATGGTGACACGGGAAGGGATTGGGCATGTCATCCCTCCCGGAGATCGGGAAGGGCTGCGGGACTGCATTCTCTCGCTCTATCGAAACAGGGAGACCGGTTTGAAGATCGGCGCGACGGCCCGTCAAGCCCTGGAACATAAATATTCATCCGCGAAAGGCCTCTCCCTTTACCGGGCGGTGTTGGCGGGGGAACGGTGAACGTTGCCATCACAGGAGCGTCGGGGTTCATCGGCTCCCACCTCGTGCCGGCCATGGAGGAGTATGGGTGGAATGTCACGGCGATCACGGAACCCGGAGACCCGGCCGGAGGCGGCAACATCCGCACCATACAGGCGGACATCGTCTCGGCCACGGGGCTTATTGAAGCTCTTTCGAGTGCAGATGCGGTTGTCCACCTTGCGGCACGCAACCACGTGCTCCGGGAGACGGAAAAAGACCCCTTGGCGGAATATCGGCGCGTCAACGTCGAAGGGACGCGGAATGTTGTCCGGGGGGCGGCTCGGTCGGGGGCAAGGGTGTTCGTCCTTGCAAGTTCCGTGAAGGTGATGGGGGAAGGAACCGAGAATGTTCTTGATGAAACGGCTCCATGCTCGCCTTCAACCCCGTATGGCATCAGCAAGCGGGAGTCGGAGGAGGTGGTCAACGCTGAGACCAACGGGACGGAGATGTCCTCGATTGTTCTCCGCCTTCCGATGGTGTATGGGCCCGGGAACAAGGGAAATCTTCCTCGCATGATCCGCTGGGCGGATCGAGGGTATCCGTTCCCTATATTTCAACCGGACAATCTTCGGAGCATGGCTTATGTGGGAAATGTTGTGGCTGGCATCATGGCTATCCTGAATGCGTCGCCACAAGGGAGCACCACGTACATCTTGAAGGACCGGCAGGATTATTCCACTCGAATGATATATGGAGAAATCTGCGATGCTCTTGGGAAGAAGCCGCATTATTTTCCGGTTCCCTCTCTGGCGGTCAGGTTGGGCGGGTTGCTGTCGGAGGATTTCCGGAAAATCACAGGTTCGTTCCGGGTAAACTCTGCAAAATTCGAGGAGGATTTTCACTTTACGTCCCCCTTCTCCCTGGAAGAGGGGATCGCAAGGACGGTGCAATGGTACAAGCGTTCGGTCCAATTACGCTCGGCCTGACGGCGGTTTCCCTGGCGGCTTCAACCGCGGGGGTATGGATATCCATTCGTTTGGCGCGTCGTGCAGGGGTCTTGGACGTTCCCAATGAACGCAGTTCTCACACCGTTCCGACTCCCAGGATGGGCGGCGTTCCC
>MEWP01000056.1 GCA_001775395.1 candidate division Zixibacteria bacterium RBG_16_53_22
CGGGGCGTTGGGGCGCTCCTCTCCGCTCCGGCTCGTCAGGCAAAAAGAAACCGCCCCGGAGGCGGGGCGGGAACATTCTGGTGGAGACGGGGGAAAGTCGAACTCTACCGGAAACAACGCTTTAGTTCTGCTTTATTTGAAATTGAAGTCCCACCGGCTCATCAAGCTATTTTAACCATGGCAACCGGGTAACAAGTGGGGTCATAATCTGGGGGCAGGTCAAGGTCATGGGAACTACAGTGTTACCTTCATGCCGCCGGTTATTTCGGTGGTGATGGTGCCGTCGATTATATGTTGGGCAATTTCTTCATCAGTCATGCCCAACAGTTCTTTGAATACATATTCATTGTGTTCACCCAGACAGGGAGAAGGTCTTTTAATCCGGCGGGGAGTCTTAGAAAGTATATAACAAGACTGCATTTCAAATTTCTGTTCCCCCATTACCGGGTGCTTCAACGGTATAAAATAATTACGCTCCTTAAGTTGCCGGTCATGATACACGTCTTGAGGCTTAAATATTTTTTGAGCCGGTACTCCGGCCCGTTGCATTATAGTCTCCGCAGCTTCAGCGGTATGCTTTAAAGTCCAGGCCGTGACCAGTTTATCCAGTTCATCCTCGTTTATTTTTCTGTCTCCCGGGGTGGCATACTCTTTCTGTTGGCTAAGAGCCGGATTATCGATAGCCTGACAGAAATTCTGCCATTGTTCGTTATTTAATACGGATATGACGATCCAATTATCATCACCTTTACACGGGAAAGCACCGTGGGGAGCCGCCCCGGGAAGCCTATTCCCGTTTCTTGCAACGATTTCACCATTAACCTGATAATCCATTAGAGGGGCAGAAAGAAAATGAAGAGAAGATTCAAATTGAGATTGCTCGATCCATTGTCCTTTTCCAGTACGACGGCGATAATCCAGAGCAGCCAGAATACCCAGAGCAGCAAAACGGGGACACACGAGATCGGTATATGCCCCGTGTGGGGCCGCCGGCATTCTGTCCGGCCAGCCGCTTATCTCGGTAAAACCGCTAAAATTAACCGCGTTGTATCCGAGGCCGGAATAAGCGGAATGGGGTCCGCCACTCCCTTGCATATTGGTACTGAGGTAAATAATATCCGGCCTGATTTTTCTTACTTCTTCATAGTCCAGTCCCCATTTTTTCATTGTTCCAGGAGAGAAGGACTCGGTAACGATATCCGACCATTCAATGAGTTTCCAGGCGAGTTTTTTCCCATCAGGGTGCTGTAAATCAATGGTCACACAGTATTTATCAGGATTAATCTTACCGTAAAACATGCTGCTATCAGGTGTGGGCGTGTTATTTGCAAATGGGCTGGCCTGTCTCAGAAGGTCTAAGCGTTTATGGCATTCGATTTTAACCACGGTCGCCCCATGTTCGGCAAGGTACCTGGAACATAACGGCCCAACCACGGCCCATGAGAAATCAGCAATCTTGATTCCCTCAAATACTTGCTTTTTCATTTCATCCAGTTCCCGCTTTTAGATTGAGCCTTTGTCTCTCAGTAAGTTTAATTTTTTTTCAGAGATACCTAGCTCACCGGCGTAAATCTCGTTATTGTGCTCTCCTATCAAAGGCGCTCTCCTTCGGTACTGGAGCGGAGTTTCACTCATGTTGACAAACGGTCCGCAATAGGTAAGAGTGGTATTAAGCTCAGGTGCTCTATCTCCTTCCAATAAACCCGGGCTTCAAGCTGGATGTCTTCACTGATATCTTTCATATTATTTACGGGAGCTAACAAAATGCCCTTTTTTATTGAGCCTTCGATGTAAAGTTCGTTTTTTGTCTTGGTCAAGGTAAAGCTCTCGACCGATGCTCTCACTCTGTCGGCTATCTCTTGCTTCAAAGTCGCCGCATTGTAGTCCTCTGCCCAGTCAAGATTTTGCAACCACTCCGGAGCCATACCTTCTTCTGTCATCCATTTCACCAGGTTGCCGGAAGAAGTAAGAAAGGGTTCGGTGCCGCCCTGGAGCATGATATTGATATAGCCGTCTTTACACCTGAAATAAATGTATTGTCTTACTCCGGTATTGGGAATAACCAGGCAGCCTCCGGTCCTCCTGAATTCAACTCTAGCGACATCCCACGTCTGTAAAAGCTGCATATTAGGCGATACCGCGCATTCTTGCATTGATATGTCAATATGCTGTCCTTCGCCTGTATTCCAGCGATGAAACATAGCCGTCATCACCCCGATGGCTGCTTCCGCCCCCGCGAAGAAACCCGCTTGAGGAAAACTTATCCAGACGGGGGCACGGTCCGGATTGCCGCAGGCATACATATACCCTCCGGAAGCCCATGCCGTTAGTTCGCTTCCCTGGTAATGAGCTTTAAGCCCTTCCTGACCGAAAGGCGAGATAGAAGCATAGATGATATCCGGCTTGATTTTACAGAGGTCAGAATATCCGAGCTTCAGACCGCTCATGTACCCTGGTTCAAAGGACTCTAGGATAATATCGGCAGTTTGGACCAGGGCCTGAAAGATATTGGAGCCTGCTCTATCTTTGATATTAAGTGTGATGCCGCGTTTATTTACATTATTTGCATACCAGAAGAGGCTTTTCTCCGGGTCAGCGATATTATTAAAGTAGGGTGGAATACGCGAGGCGCTACCCCCTGGAGGTTCAACCTTGATGACATCAGCACCCAGGTCTCCCAATAATTTGCCGCCCAGCATACATCCACCCCCGGTTAAGTCCAGGACACGGTACGGTGGCAAGGCTGATTTAGACTTACTATTCTCGGCCATCTACCTTTTTAAGGCAAATTATTGGTAATCACCCAGAAGCTCACGCGCTATAATCAATCTTCTCATCTCGGAGGTACCGCCGCCGATCTCATTCAATTTGGTAGCTCTGAAGAGCCGGTTGACGGGGCAATCCAGCATATAGCTGTAACCGCCGAAAATCTGCATGGCGTCCTGAACGACCTTACTGCTGGATTCGGCCGTGAACAGTAACGTAGCGGCGGCCATTTTATGGAGCTCCGTGCCCCTGCCGCCTCTTTCGGATTTCTGTGCAAGGTCCGCTGCTTTGTATATCATTAACCTGCATGCTTCGGTAAGCGTGTACATATTGGCCAGTTTTTCCTGAATCATCTGGTAACTGCATATAGGCTTCCCGAATTGCTTTCTTTCTTTTGAATATTTTATGGACATTTCCAGGGCACTTTCTGCCAGCCCCAGGCAGATTGCTGACATAACGGTCCTCTCGGTATCCAGCCCGTTCATCATTACCCTGACGCCTTTATTTTCTTCACCGAGCACGTTTTCTTTGGGAACCCGGTAGTCCTCAAAGAACATCTGGCCCGTGGGCGAGCCCCGGTACCCCATCTTATCGAGCTCTGTTATTTCCAGCTTGCCTTCATATCCCCTCTCGACGATAAATGCGGTGATGCCTTTTGACCCAAGTTCGGGCGCGGTTTTAGCATATAACAGGAACGTGTCGGCAATGGGGGCATTGGTGATGAACATCTTCTCGCCATTGAGGATATAGTAATTACCTTCTCTTTTGGCTTTCATCTCCATGCCAACGGCATCGGAGCCGTGGTTAGGTTCAGTCAGGGCCAGGGCGCCTATCTTTTCCCCGTTACAGAGCTGGGGTAAGAACTTTCTTCGCTGCTCCTCGGTGGCATTCCGGTAAATGTTTTCAACGGCCATGGACGTATGGACTCCATAGGTCAAACCGAGGCTGGGAGAAATCTTGGTCATTTCTTTAATGGCAATGATGTCCGCCAGGTAATCGAGCCCACCGCCCCCGTATTCCTCGGGGATAGTAATCCCCATCAGCCCCATGTCTCCCAATTTCTTCAATATCCAGCCAGGTAGTTTGGCCTCTTTATCAATCCGCATGGCAATAGGTTCGATTTCAGCCACCATGAAATCTCTGACAGTATTAGCTACCATCTTATACTCTTCGCCCAGTTCAAAATCCATAATTCTCTCCACTATACCTTTGCAATTGGTTACCTGGTGCTGAAATAATGGGTCCGGCTATTCCAGGGTTATTGGGTGGTACAGATTTTAGCATAGCTCGGTTTGTCCTGCAACGTTGAATACCTCACCCGACCCGGTTGCCGTAAGTCTAGATGAGGAACGCTTGTTTGAGAGGAGGTACTTTTTTAGGCTATTGTGTTCTCAACGACACAACGCTATTATATATGATTTCTGGAAAGTCCCTCCATCATTACGAGCTGGACTACTATTGGTGAGAATTATCCTCAGATTTTCGCTTGTTTGCTCCCACCTTTGGTAACACCCCAAGAGTAAGCTAGATGAAGGATGCTCTTCGTGGCTTCAGTAAAAGCAGTAAGGCTTTCTAAGATTTCGGGTTCTGTCCACTCACGACCGGCGTTGCTATGACCTTCCCCATTAGGCTTTGGGAGCGAGTTAACCCCAGGGGCACCAGAGCATAAAGTTCCCGATCCTGCCACCATGCCGATCCTGCTAATGGCGTTGGGAGAATATGCCACCGGAGAGTATTCCTATAGCCAGGTGGCAGATGATCTAAATGCCCAGGGGTACAGGACGCAAAATGGCAGATTATTTACCGGCTACAATCTCCGGGACATTCTCGGCAATCGGTTTTACGAAGGCAAAGTAGTCTATCATCAAGGACTTCCCGATGAACAGATAATCGATGGTTCTCATAAGGTACCCGAAGATGTCCGGCAGTTATGGCTGCGCTGCCAGGTAATCAAGAAGGAAAGAACCAATCGGCCCACTGGGCATCCGAGAAGGGAAAGCCATGACTATCCTTTCTCGCATGTTTTGAAATGTCATCAGTGCGGCAATTCTTACCATGGTGAGGCTGTCTATTACAAGGACCGCACTAAATTACGCTTAATCCATGAACGCCACTCACAGGGAAAACAGTGCAACACATTGCCGAAATCTCGATCTGTAGAATCCTTAAACAAGGAGTTTGGTGAACGTGTCCTAGCCTATGTTAATCTGGATGAAGGGTGGAAAACCAGGATTATAGCAGCTCTCATGAGTAATGGCGGAATAAGTGAGGATAAGGCCGATCAGAATCAAGCCGAAAGGTTCCGCAAAGTTCTGGAAAACTTACGAAAACAGCATCTATGGGGTGATATCTCCGATGTTGACTACAAGCGCGAGAGGGCCGACCTGGAACGTCAGATTAAGGCTCTTACTCTTGATACTACCCCTGTCGAGATGCCTAACCTAGAGAGAGCGGCTCAATTACTAAATGAAATGCCAGTTCTCTGGCAGCACCCGGGAGTAACTAACAAGCAACGGGAGTCTCTGGTGCAGGAAGTTTTTAACAAAATAAGCCTGGACGGAGAGGCATTGGTTGCCGTCGAACCCAAGCCAGCCTATGCCCCATTATTTGCGGATATACTGATGCACGCTGCGCTTGGTTATCCTGAGTTCGACTCTCCCCCGTCTCCACCAGCTTAAAATCAAAAACACCAGAAATAAAACTACGGGTGTTTTTAAATATCTTGATGTGTTTAATAAGCGGAGCGAGATAATCCGGCCGAAATTCCCGGCGGATTTTCTGGCTTTTTCCATTTAACACCGGGAATGCTATTACCTCGGAAATCTCTTGGGGCCGCCGCATTACGGGCGATTCCTCGATGCTGATTTTCCCACCAATATCCGGCGTGCTATACTATTGTCATGAATTCAAGGCATAAACTATCCTTCGTTTTTATCCTCATCCTGCTGGCGGCCGTCCTTATATTTGCCCTTTCTCCCGGTTGCCAGCCGAAGCCGCAATACCAGAAGATTGACTTCACTAGGTTGGAGCCGCCAGGCGCGGCGGCACCGGGGGAATCTTCGGAGGTGTTGCTCCGGGTGGCCTTCGCGGGCGTCGTCTCTCCCACCGAGACGCTGAAGATCTATAACCAGATGGTCGAATATCTTGGCCAGGCACTATTTCGGCCGGTGGAGATTATCCAGAGGAGCAACTATGCTGAAATTAATGACTTGGTCAGGTCACGTTACGTTGACCTTGCTTTTGTCTGCAGCCTGGCGTACGTGGTGGGTAATAACGAATTCGGCATGGAGATACTGGTGGTGCCGCAGGTCGGCGGGGGTACTGTTTATCACTCATATATTATCGTGCCGGCAAATAGCAAGTCAGAGAGCCTGGCCGACTTGAGAGGCAAGGCCTTCGCCTTCACTGACCCGCTTTCCAATTCCGGCCGGCTGGCCCCGACCTACCGGCTCCACCAGATGGGTGCGACGCCGGATAATTTTTTCGGGAAATATGTCTTCACTTATAGCCATGACAATTCCATCCGGGCAGTGGCGGATAGCTTGTTTGATGGGGCAGCCGTAGATAGCCTGGTATATGACCATATCATCAGCCTTGAGCCGGAAATTGGCGCCCGGACCAGGATTATCGAGAAATCACCACCTTTTGGTATACCTCCGGTAGTCGTCCACCCCGCGCTGAACCCGGAAATAAAAGCTCGTTTGCGCAGTCTCCTCCTTAACATGGAGCATGACCAGACCGGCCGGGCCGTTCTTGAGAGCCTTCATGTCAATCGTTTTATTATCGGTGATGATGCTTCCTACGATTCGATTCGGAACATGATGCGTGAACTGGGATGGTAACCACGAAATTGGGTAAGCTTTGGGTGCGTTTCTGGTCTCTTACCGGAGGGGTTGGTGTCAGCTTTAAAATCATGGGCATCGTACTGCTCCTCATCGGAATATTCGGTCTCGGAATAACCATTCAGGGGAGAAATAGTCTCACCCAAACTCTTGCCATGGAGTTGGAAAAGCAGGGTGTGGCTCTGGCCAATGACCTGGCTGCCCGCAGCACGGACCTTGTCCTGACCAGCAACTCCTTTGACCTTTACCAGCTTTTAAAAAACACCGTCCGGAACAATGAAGCAATGCACTACGCTTTCATTGTGGGTACTGACGGTAATATTATCAGCCACTCTTTCAGCGGTGGCGTCCCCGCCGGTCTGGCCAAGGCAAACGTTCCTGCGGCAGATGGCCAGCAAAATCTGGTAAGGCTGGATACCAACGATGGTATCATCCTGGACATCGCGGTGCCAATTTTTGGGGGCAGGGCCGGGGTGGCACGCGTCGGCATGTCCACCGAATCTTTGCGCGAAGTGGTAGCGGACATGACGGCGCGCTGGCTTCTGATTACCGGCGTGGTCTCTCTCGCCGGACTTCTGGCTGCTTATTTGCTTACCTCGGTGTTGACAAGACCCATCAAGCATCTCGTCGAAGTGACCAGGGCCATCAGCCGGGGGGACCTGCAGCACAAGGCACCGGTCTGGGCTCCCGATGAAATAGGAAGGCTGGGGATGGCCTTCAATACCATGACGGACTCTCTCGCCAGGTCCCGGAGTGAAAGCGAGGCCTATCACGCTGAACTGTTAAGGCGTAACCTCGAATTGGCAGCTCTTAACGCCATTGCCAATGAAGTCAGCGGGTCGCGGGAACTGATGGACATTATGCTCCGTTGTCTGGTTAAAATACTGGAGTTTATCAATCTGGATGCCGGTTGGGCAAGTATCTTATCCGATGACGGGGAGCGGGCAGTCACCATCTGCCATACCGGTTTAACACCCGAGACATTAATCGTGGTGGATAACCTGGACCTTGACAAGTGTCTCTGCAAGCAAGCCATTAACCGTAAGTCCGTCATCACCGTAAGCTATGGCGAACATAACTGCCCGGTACTACTGGCCGGACTGGCCAACGGTAAACAGATACGCCACCACGTTACCGTGCCGCTCATCGCGAAATCGCGTGTCCTGGGGCTGCTTCATCTTGCCAGTCCGCAGCCCGGCCGTCTTTCTTCAGAGAATATACAGCTCCTCGGGGCAATGGGGCACCAGCTGGGTGTAGCTATTGAGAATAGTAACCTCTGGGAGCAGCTAAAATACAAGGAAGAGATACGCGGCCGGCTCCTCGAGGGGATTATTACCGCCCAGGAGGCCGAACGTAAACGTATCGCGCGTGAGCTGCATGACCAGACCGGGCAATCGCTGACATCGCTTATGGTGGGCTTGAAAATGCTGGAGACGGCCCGCCCGGAGGAAATTGACCAAAGAATCAAAAGTATGCGCCATCTCACCGGGCAGATGCTGGAAGATGTGCATAACCTGGCGGTGGAACTGCGTCCCAGCTCATTGGACGACCTGGGTCTGGTCGCGGCGCTGGAGCAATACACGCGGGAGTTTACCGATAAATTCGGAATAAACTCGGAATTTCAGACCATCGGCTTCGACCACCGGCGACTGTCTCCGGAGATGGAAATCGCCCTTTACCGCATTGTGCAGGAGGCCCTCACCAATGTGGTTAAACACGCTGAGGCAAAGAAGGTCAGCGTCCTTATGGAAGTACGCCAGTCTTCTATCGTGGCCATCGTTGAAGATGATGGCAGAGGCTTTGATATCCAGCCGAAATCACGTAATCACGAGGGGCGGCTCGGCCTTTACGGAATGTACGAGCGCGCCGAGCTTATCGGCGGGAAGCTGACCATTGAGTCAAGGCCAGGCAAGGGTACCACGGTTTTTGTGGAAGTCCCCCTGGGATAGAAAGGAATGGAGCGATGCCGAAGATACGGGTATTGATAGCCGATGACCACGCCGTGCTGCGCTCCGGCCTGAAAGTGCTGCTCCAGACCCAGGCGGGCATTGAAGTGGTCGGCGAAGCCGCTGACGGTCACGAAGCCATCAATAAAACCGCCGAGCTCAGACCGGACGTACTCCTGCTGGATATCACCATGCCCGGTCTGGGCGGCCTTGAAGCCCTTAAAACGATTAAGGAGACCGTGCCCGCTACCGTCATCCTCGTCCTCACCATGCATGAAGACGAGGGTTACCTTCTCCAGGCGTTGAAAATGGGCGCCTCCGGCTATATTCCCAAAAAGGCCGCCGATAACGAACTCATCAATGCCATCAGGATGGTCCACCGGGGTGAAGTCTTCATCTACCCTTCGCTGACCAGGGTGTTGGTCGAGGAGATGTTTCATGGCGGTGCCGGTGAGAAGCAGATAGTGGCTGCCGAACACCTCCGGCTAAGCCAGCGGGAGAGGGAAGTATTGACCCTGGTGGCACAGGGCTACACCAACCAGCAGATTGCCGACCGCCTTTACCTGAGCGTGAAGACGGTGGAAACCTACAAAGCGCGGGTTATGGAAAAATTGAACCTGCAGAGCCGGGTTGAACTCGTCCGCTATGCCCTTCAGCACGGACTTCTTAGCAAGGATGGCCTGACCTCCACATAACGGCTGTCTTCAGTTATCGGACATCTTTCAGACCTGCGGTTTTCCCTGACAGGCCCCCCACAAAGTCCAGGGATTTCCCTGACAGACGGTACTGTATAAAAGGGGATTTCCCTGCTAGGCACGCTCCACCGTATTCAGGATAATTTACAATGAAGCATTCAGGATGTTTTCTCTAGATTTCTACACATTTGCACCGCTCACGCCGAATTGAGAGGAGGGTGAAAACAGGTGAAGCTACCCAAAATAACCAGAAGGCAGTTCGTCAAGGCCGGCGGTGCCACTGCCGCCACCCTGGCTCTAAGCAAATTCTTTTTCACCTGGCAGGGTGAGCCTTTGCTTACCCGGGCCGCTGATACCATCCCTGCGGAGGAAAAATGGGTGCCCACCACCTGCTGGATAGGCAAGCAAGACTGCGGCGTGCTCGCCCGCGTCGTGGAAGGCAGAATCGTCAAGCTTGAAGGCCACCCGGCCCACCCCCTGAATCGCGGCACTTTATGCGTCAAGGGACAGGCCCAGCTCATGTCCATCTATGACCCTTACCGCATCAAGGCCCCGCTGCTCCGCACCAATGCCAAGGGACAGCCCGGGGAATGGCGTGAAATTTCCTGGGACGAGGCTCTCACCCTGGCTGGTAATAAAATTAAAGAGGTACGGGAGCGGGACAAGCGTCTTCTCATCTGGCAGAAGGGCCGCAGCAAAGCCAAAACGTTCTATGACGATGCTTTCGGCAACGCCTCCGGCGCCACCAAGGTGGGACACGGTGGCTATTGCTCCGATGCTGCTTACCGTGCTATGGAATATACCTTCGGCCTGCACGGTGGTGTACACCCTGACTTTCGTTACTGCAACTACCTCATCAGCTGGGGCTGGAACCTGACCTCGGCCGGGGGCAACAAGCTCTGCTGGCTCACCTGGCCCCGGCAATTCGTCGAAGCCAGGGAGCGGGGCATGAAGGTAGTTACCCTCGACCCCTGGCGGCGTGCCATGGGTCCTCATACTGATGCCTGGCTGCCTAACCGCCCCGGCAGTGACCTGGCCTTTTTCCTGTCCCTGGCCAACGTGCTGATTGAAAATGGCTACCTGGACCGCGAGTATCTGGTAAAACATACCAATTCCCCCTTCCTGGTCCAGGATGATGGCACTTTCCTGAGAGAAGGGGAGAAAGAGCTGGTCTGGGACACGAGCGCCGGCTCCGCTCGACCTCATGATGCCGCGGGTGTCACGCCGGCGCTTGAGGGCAGCTATACGGTAGCCGGTAAGAATGTCAAGACCGCCTTCCAGCTTTTCAAAGAGGACGTCAGGCAGTACACTCCCGAGTGGGCCTCGTCCGTATGCGACCTGCCGGCTGACGCGATAAAGAAGGTGGCGCTGGAGCTGGGTGAGAACGCCCGAATCGGCAGCACCATGGTCGTCGATGGCGTGGAGCTACCCTACCGCCCGGTAGGGATGATGGCCTACCATGTATCCCAGCAGGAGCACGGTTTCCAGGCTTTCCGCGCCGCCGGCATCGTTTTCATGCTGCTCGGCGCCATCGAAGCGGTGGGCGGACTGAGGATTGACACCGACCGAAAGATACATGCCAACTTTACGGCTCTGGAAAATATTAAGATCAAGGACAAGCCGGGCAACATCTACCTCAAGGACAGCAAGTTCTTCCCGATTAATACCGGACTGCCTGGCATGTACGCCAAGGCCATGATAGAGCCGGAAAAGTACGGTGTGGACTATATCCCCGAGGTATTGGTCATTCACATGACCAACCCGTTGCTTTCCTTCCTGGGGCAGGATACTTTCATCGAGGCTTATAAAAAATTCAAGTTTATCATCGTCATCGACCCATTCATGAGCGAGACGGCGGACTACTTCGCCGATGTTGTTCTCCCCGCGGCCACCATCGAGAAATACGAAGGTCCCCTCGGCGTGGACGACCAGTATAACGACGCTACCACCCTGCGGATGCCGCCGATTCCCCCGCTCTACCAGTCACGCGGAGATATCGATATCTACCTCGACCTGTGTGAAAAGGCCGGCATACTTTACGGTGAAAAAGGTTATATCGCCGAGCTGAACAAAGGCTTGAAAATCAAGGATGATTATGCCCTTGACACCAGTGCCAGGCCGGAAGTGCGGGATATCTTCGACCGCTGGGCTAAATCGGCCGGTTACCAGGGCGGCGTGGAATTCTTCGAGAAGAACACGTTAAAACTTCACCCATACCGGCGGAGGAACTCTACGCGCCGGCCTGGGATAAACCCTATGGCGGCATCCGACAGCGTCTCTACGGTGAAGGCCTGCTGCGCTACCAGCGGGAAATGAAAGCTTTGGGGGCCGGGCAAATATACTGGCAGGACTACACGCCGCTGCCGCGCTGGCGGAAACCGACCATGGACGGCTCGCCGGCGGACTTTGACCTCTACCTCATTTCCCATAAGAAAATCGAGTTCAAGCAGTCGAGGACCACCTTCAACGCCCTGCTCAACGAGCTTGAGCCCGAGCAGGCGGTGGAGATGAATACGGCGGCGGCGGCGGCCAGAGGGCTTGCCGATGGCGACCCGGTCTGGGTGGAGTCCCACAACGCCATCACCGGCGAGAAGAAGCGGATAAAAGCCAAGGTGAAAACGATTGAGGGCATCCGGCCGGATACCATTACCATGTCACACCACTACGGTTTCTGGGTGCACCCCCGCGCTAAAGACCGGGGGCCGACACCTAACGTTATTTTTCCCGTCGGCGAGGGCTATATCACCAATACTGCCGACCAGAGCTATCAGGTCAAAGTAAGGGTGACCCAGGCTTAGGAGGTTAGTGATGCCAAGGTACGCCTACGTTATTGATTTAAACCGGTGCATGGGGTGTAACGCCTGTGTCGAGGCGTGCAAGATAGAAAACAATACCGGCGAGGGGATGCTCTGGATGTATGTTTTCCGCCTGGAAAAGGGCAAGTATCCTGACGTCAACTGGCAGTTCATGCCCCGGCCCTGCATGCACTGTGATAATCCTCCCTGTGTGAAAGTATGCCCGGTGGGGGCCAGGTTCAAGCGAGAGGACGGTTTCACCCTCACCGACTTTGACCGCTGTATCGGCTGCCGCTTCTGCGAGGTGTCCTGTCCCTATGGAGTCAACTATTTCAACTGGAAAAAGCCCAAAGACAATCAATACTTCGCCTGGCACGAGGAGGAAGGGGCCGGTGTTTACGGCTCCGGCAGCGCCGGGCAGATTATCGGCAATGCCGTTGTCCCCTATGAGAACCCGGACCATAAGAAGTTATACGGGGAGCGCCTTGTCTCCGGCGGGGCGCACTACCTGGGCGTGGTGGGCAAATGCACCTGGTGCGTGCACCGGGTGGAGAAAGGACTACCTCCGGCCTGCGTGGCCAACTGTCCGGTTCATGCCCTCCACTTCGGCGACCTGGACGACCCTGGTAGCGAGGTTTCAAATTTGCTCAAAAGGGGCAATGTCTGGCGTCTTCTGGAAGAACTCGGTACCGAGCCGCGGGTCTATTACCTGGGCGGGCAGCAGCCCGGGCATGACCTCCGGCTATGGTATACCAGACGGCAAGAGGTGAAGGCATGAAAGCAAAACATGATGAAATCGCTCTGCGTCCGTTAACCGGCACCAGTCAGTCTTTTTACCTCGTCGCAGCGGTACTGCTCGCAATCGTCGGCTGGTTTATCTATGCTTATCTGGTCCAGGTACGGACGGGACTGGTGGTGACCGGACAAAGGGATATGGGGATGCCGCTGGCGGGTGCGCCGTGGGGTCTTTACATCAGCAACTTTGTCTGGTTCGTGGGCATCGCCCACGGCGGCATCGCCGTTTCCGCCATTATCCGGGTGCTCAAGCTGGAAAGATACCATAGTATCGGCCGTATCGCCGAGGTACTTACCGTGGTAACCATCATGATGGCCGGCTTGAATATTATCATTGACCTCGGCCGACCGGACCGAATCCTCAATATGGTGCTTTACTTCGGGAGCCGGGTATGGCAGTCGCCGCTGGCCTGGGACTTCACGGTCATCAGCCTCTATTTGACCCTCAGTACCACTTATCTCTATATTACCATGAGGGAAGACCTGGCCGGCCTGCGTGACAAGTTTCCCGGTCGCTGGAAATGGCTGTACAAACCCCTGCTCTTCCGCTACCGCCCCGACGAAAAGCCCAAGGTTGACCAGATAGCCTGGTGGCTGGCCGTGACCATCGTACCGATGATGGTGGCACTGAGCGGCGGCGTTATCCCGTGGCTCTTCGGCCTGCAAGGTTCCCAGGCGGGCTGGTTCGGGGCCGTCCAGGGCCCCTATTTCCTCACCGCCGCCCTGACCTCGGCCATTGCTGGAGTCATCGTCGTCGCCACCCTGGTACGCCGGGGATACGGCTGGCATACCCGGATCAAGGACGAGGTGTTCCGGCACGCCGGGGCCCTGCTGGCAATCCTGGTCACCTTCTATATCTGGTTCATCTTCCAGGAGCAGCTCACCATTCGCTTCGCCGGGCCGATTCCCGAATTCCGGGTCTCCGAGGCGTTACTTACCGGCCGGTTCGCTCCTATCTTCTGGACGATGCTGGTGGGAGGACTGATCTTGCCTATGGTTTATCTGTTCGTGCAGGCGGTTAGACCCCGGGCTTACCGCGGGGGAGCCGTATTTATTTCGGCAGCCCTGATTATCGTTGCCCTGTGGGTTAAGCGTTTCCTGATTGTGGTACCTTCCCTGCTCTATCCACGCCTGCCGTATGCGGTAGGTACCTACTCGCCGACCTGGGTGGAATGGTCGGTTGTCGCCGGAACTATCGCCCTCGCTATTTTCCTTTACCTGCTCTTCATCAAGCTGTTCCCCATCATGGAGTTAAGGAGGAGCTCCGATGCATAGTACCTTAGCATCGACATCTTTGCTGGGTCTCATCGTCATGCTGGTGATCGTGGGTGCCCCGGTTTATGTCCTGCTGTTAAGCGCCATGTTCGGTGGTCCCAAGGTGGGGCGGGTGAGAGGGGTATTCATCGGTTCGGTGGTGGCTATCCTGGCAATCTTCATCGCCTTCACCTTTGTCTTCAGCGGTATCATGTCCCTTATCTTTCCTCAATAAGGTAAGGGGGATAGGGCTGTTGCCATGCATTATCAGGAAATCGGGGGATTGGAGCTAGCGCGGGCAAGGGCGAAGCTTTATCAGTTGTTAGGCGCTCTCTACTTCAAACCTTATCAACCGGAGATGTTGAGCCTGCTGGCCCAATGGGTGAAAACACGGGCTGCGGCGGACTTTCGGCAGACATTCTCGGCGGAAATAAATCTGGGTTTATCTCTATTGAAAGACTTCTTCCGGGAAAAGTCGGGGAATACATGGCCGGAACTGGGCGAAATCGTATCTGTGGAGTTTACCAGGCTCTTCCGGGGGGTGAAAATAGGGTACTCACCGCCCCCGCCTTATGAATCGGTCTACCGGGAAGAGACGGGAAGGGTTTTCGGCGAGGTGACCGTAGCGGTATGGCGGAAGTATCGCAGTTTCGGCTTCAGTCCGGTAAAGGAGTTGAAGAACGAACCTCCCGACCACCTTGGCCTGGAGATGGAATTCATGCACCGCCTTTGCTCTCTGGAGGCGGATGCCTGGCAGGAAGCCGATGTGCACAAGGCACATCAGGTTATGGACGGTGAGAGGGAGTTCTGCCGTGAGCACCTGCTCACCTGGCTACCTCAATGGCGGGACCGCATCAGAGAGTTCGATTCTCCGGGGTTTTTCCGGGGCCTGGCCGAGTTGACTCTGGGCTGGGTTGCCTTCGATTACAACCAGAATCTAATCGCTGAAGCGGCTTCCTGTCCGACCGAGTGAAGAGAATAACCGTTATTGTGGAGAGAAGGTGTCCACCGCCGTCGATAGCAAGAGCAATCAAGGTTCTAAACCGGGCTTTCTGGAGAAGATGGTGGCGCGAGCCCGGCTCGAAGTTTACCCGGAGCGGTGTCTCAACCGGCGCCATCCCAAATCAGGCTGCCGGGCCTGCCGGGACATTTGCCCCGTAGAAGCTATCAGCTTCGGGGATTTTTCGGAGATCGACTATTCCCGGTGTTGCGGCTGCGGCATCTGTGTCGGCGTATGCCCGACGGAAGTATTTACCCTGGGAGGATATTCCTATAATTCTCTGCTCACCCGGGTGGCGGGAAAGAGTGAGGCGGAGTTTAACTGTTCGCGGCGGTCACCAGGGCGGGGAAATGGCGTGACCGTTCCCTGCCTGGGTTACCTCGATGAGAGTTTTCTCGTGGCTGTCATCAGCCGCGGCGCCCAGACAGTGACTCTTGATATCACCCCGTGTCCGGACTGCCCGCTTCAGTCAGGATTTCAGTCATTGCAGCGCTGCCTGGCGAGGGCTAATAAAATCCTGGCGCTTTTCGGCCGGGAGGGGAAAATCAGGCTTGCCACCGGTGGTAAAAATCCCTTCCGTGGTGGACGGGATATCCGTCAATACTCGCGGCGGGAGCTTTTTTCTTATCTCGGGCGCGGCGTACGGAATATGGCGGAGGGAAAACAGGGCTCTAGGACGAAGATTCTTAATCCAGCCCGGGCCGGCCTGGCGCCCAGGTTGCCCGAAAAGCGGCGTCTTCTCCTCCAGAGTCTGCTGGCTCTGGCAGAGCCGGCGAGCCATACCCTTGAAAGCCAGGATTTACCTTTCCTTCAAATTGAAACCGCCGTGGAGTGCGATGTCTGCGGGCTTTGCGCCACGCTCTGTCCTTCCGAAGCATTACAGCGAAACGACCATGAGGGTAAAAGAGTAATCGAATTTAATACATCATTGTGCATCGCCTGCCATTTATGCCTGGAAATCTGTCCCAGGAAAGCCTTGCGTAGCTCGACATCATTTAACATCTGTGACGTCCTGGCGGGAAAAAGCATGGTGATTGCGGAACAAGTGACCTCGACCTGCCCTCGCTGCGGACAGGCGGGTATTCTGTCTGACGGCAGCGGTCTTTGCTTGAATTGCCAGAAGGAGAATAATATCCGAGAATGGCTTATCAGGCAGCAATAATTGTTGCTCTAAAAACGCCGGCAAAGACTTCGGGTCGCCTCTCTTTCTAACTCTTACTGATGTTAATCTGGAGTAATCCTTGAAAAATTAATAATGGTGGCCATGTCGGCTTGATTTGCCGGAATAGAAGATTACCGCCAGCGCCCGCTTCTGTTTTAAAAGGTTCCAGATGTACAGGATAGGCGGTCATAAGAAAGAGTTAATTTACGTCATTTTGTTCGTTGTTTGCGACTTCCAATAGCCACGAAACCGGCAGTGCTGTTGTAGCCATCAGTGGGCTGCTCAAGGTGGTAGGAACTATGCCCCGGAGGCTGAAATAGCCCGGAACGATACCGGAGTTCGTAGAAGCCGGACTGGTAAAGAAAGTTCTCAATATCATCTTTAGAGAAGAAACGTGCCCGGCTATAAATGGGATGCCCCTCTTTCCCTTTCTTCGCGTATAATTCTGCCCAGGGGCTCTCCTTGAGAATTAAACCCAGCACCAGCCCTCCTTCGGGCGTCAGCACTCTTGATGCTTCCCGGAGGACCTGTGCCGGGTCATCGACGAAACAGAGGGTCAGTGCGATGAGGACGCCCCCGAAGCTGCTATCCGGGAAAGGAAGTTTTTCCCCGCCAGCCCTCTTCACGTTAATACCCCTTGCCCTGGCTTTCTCCAGGAGAACCTGCGATGGGTCTACTCCGTATTCAATCTCAAGTGCCTGCGCGAAACGCCCGGACCCCACACCCACCTCAAGGTAAGGTCGGGGATAAGTGTGCAGGAAAGGCCGCAGACACGCCACCTCCATGGCAAAGATGGTCTTACCGGGTTCGGTGTCATACCAGGCGTCATAACCTTCGGCCAGGGAGTCAAAAGGTGAACCGCGGCTATTACCCGTCAAACCACCATCTCCTCAGATTTTCCTCGGTGGGAGAAGTACGGGCCACGTCCGGCTCTTTGAAGCTGTATTCATAGTTATTGACATAGTCCATGAGAAGCTTATAAGCCTGATTAATTCCTTTCATGGCCTCTTCGCCTTCACGGCCTTTCTTATCAGGGTGATAGCGGTGGGACAGGCGCCGGTAGGCGCTTTTTATCTCCTTCAGGGTGGCCGCTTCGTTCAAGCCGAGCCGCCTTCTTGCCTCGTCTATATCGTTGAAGTTAACCATCTTCAACTATTCTCGTTCCATTCGATTTTGGTATGACTGACGATGATAGATTTATACCCAGCCCCAGGTAACCGGCTGTCGGTAGGCCCTCCAGGCAAAGAGCGCAGCGATTACCAGGAAGACTACTACAAGCCACGGTGCAAAGCCCCAGGTAACTCTTACCCCCATGATGAGGGCTGTCAGCACCAGGAAAAGACAGGTAGCTGCCAGACGCTTACGTCGAGTGCGCCAGGCTAGCAGAATCGGCTTGTCCTTGACAGAAACTTCCTCTCCGGGGTTACACCCAGCCAGGACACTCTCGATACGGGGTTGTATATTGAAGTGGACATAGCTAAGCAACCCAGCAAGTACAGCGAAGGTCACCAGCTTGGCAATGAGCGCCCAGTCTGTCCAAATCCAGCCACGAGCCCAGGTCAGCAGAATACCTGTCACCAAAATGACAGCCATATAGGCATAGCAACGGATGGGCTGCCTCTTGATGATATTCTCCATGTAGCGGTCAGTATTGTAGCCGGGTGGGACGGCAAAGCGAGCGCGCTCATTAACTATGATGAGCATATACAGTGGGGCGGCCATGAACAGCATGGCTATAAGGTGCAGCAATAAAACCACAACTCGTGCTTCCGCAGGCATAGTAGAACCTCCTTATTTCTTAATATTCCATTCTTAGACTACCTTATACTACAGAAACGAAGTGCTGTCAATAGTCTTTGATAGTATTTCATTCACTCAGAGACCAGGCGTTTTACCCGCCTTACGATAAGCTCACCCGCCATGTCGACCTCTTCTTGAGTGCTCCAGCGCCCCAGCGTCAGGCGCAGGGCACCCAGGGCCCGTTCCCGGCTTAATCCCATCGCCAGAAGCACGCCGGAAGGCTCCGTGGAGCCGGCGTGGCAGGCAGCCCCGGTAGAGGCGGCGATTTCCGGAATCCTACCAAGAAGCTCCTCTCCGACCACGCCTTTGATACTGATGTTGAGTGTATTGGGCAGCCTCCGGTCGGGGTGTCCGTTGAGGCGGACATTGTCTTCGCCCAGACCGGACTCTATCAGACTATGAAGCCTGTCCCTTAACTGCTTGATGTGCTTCCGGTAGCCGGCCAGCGACTTTCCAGCGATTTCACAGGCAGCGCCCAGCCCCACGATATGGGGCACGTTCTCCGTCCCCGCCCGCCGGCCGCTCTC
>MEWP01000057.1:0-5523 GCA_001775395.1 candidate division Zixibacteria bacterium RBG_16_53_22
CATGGCGATAGAGGCCGAATTGGCGTTGGTGCCATCGACCAGCATGCCCACCTCCGTTGGGCGGGCCTCCTGGAGATCGCGCGAGAAATTTCGTGGAATGGTCAGGGCGACGTTGAATTTGTTTTCCTTGAAGCCGCGGTCGACATCGAGAATGGACAGCGGCGACGAGCCGGTCACAAAGTATTCCCCGGCCGACAGCGACCGGACGTATTCACGCGAGAGCTCGCTTTTGTCGTAGTCGTATATCGCGGTATAGATCAGCTTGACATCGGTGCTGACCGCGTACCCCAGAACGAGCAATTGGATAACCGGCATGAGAAAGATGAGCCGGAGCATATTGCGGTCGCGCAGGACCTGCAAGAACTCCTTCTTGATCAACGCCAAAATCGTTCGCGCCACTTTCTCTATCCTATCTTCAACTTGAAATTCTTCGATGCCGCGAAAAGCAGGATGGCGCTCAAGGCCACCAGGAAGATCCCCTCGACCCATAGCACAGTCAGGTCGGAACCCTTGAGCATGACACCGCGAATAATCAGGATGAAATAACGAGCCGGGATGATATAGGTCAGATACTGCATCGCCTGCGGCATGTTCTTGATTTCGAAAATGTATCCGGAGAGCATTACCGACGGCAGCACTGTGATCAACTGGGCTAACATCATGGCCAATTGCTGTGTCGCGACCAAAGTGGAAATCAATATGCCGAGGGACAGGGCCGCCACGATATAAATCAAGCCGAAAAATAAGAGCAATGCCGCCGAGCCGACGAAAGGCACGCCAAAGACGACTAATGCAAAGGCAATGATAAGAACCGCGTCCACCAGGGCCAGGCCGATATAAGGCAGCACCTTTCCCATAATGACCTGACGCGACGTGACCGGAGTCGTCAATAGTTGCTCCATGGTGCCGGTTTCCTTCTCGCGCGCGATTGTGACCGAGGTCAGCAGCGCCGAGATCATCATCAGGATCATAGCGATCAGGCCGGGCACGAAGAAGTGCGACGACTTGAGGTCGCTGTTATATAGAATCCTTGTGGCCAGCCTCACGCCGGGGATCTCCATATTCGGCGGAAACCTATCCTCGATGAAATTAAGGAGCACGATATTGGAGTAGCTGGCGCAGGCGGCGGCCGTGTTGGCATCGGAACCATCGACCAGCATGCCGAGCTCGTATCCAGCCAGCTTAGCGACCGCCTCGGAAAAGCCGGGCTTGATTATCAAGACCGCGCTGGCTGCGCCCGTCTTGAGAATGCGCTCGGGGTCGGTGATATCAGCCTCGTCTTGGGGAGGAATAAAATAGCCGGAATTGTAGAATCTGCTGGCCAACTCGCGCGATTCCGGGGTCCGGTCAAAATCCAGAATGGACAGCTTGATATTCTTGATATCGAGGTTAATGGCGTAGCCATAGAGAAACGTCATCATGATCGGCATCAGGATAGCAATGATAAGCGAGCGCGGGTCGCGGAGGATATGGCTGATCTCCTTGCGCGCGATGAATGTGACGTTATGCATTGTCTTCCTCGCGCGAGATCAGGTCCATGAATGTTTCCTGCAGACTGGCATGGCCATACTTCTTGGTAAGCTCCTGAGGGTCGCCGACCTCTATTATCCGGCCGCGATGCATGATCGAGATCCTGCGGCAGAACTCGGCTTCATCCATGTAGTGCGTGGTCACAAAGAGCGTGGTGCCCTGGTCGGAGAGATGGTAGAGGAGCTCCCAGAACTTGCGCCGGAAAACGGGGTCGACCCCGCCGGTGGGCTCATCGAGGAAGAGAATTTTGGGGCAATGCAACAGGCTGGCGGCCAGGGCCAGACGCTGTCTCCAACCGGTCGGCAGAGAACCGCTAAGGCGGCCGATGAATTCGCCCAGCTCCAGTTCCTCGGAGAGTTCGTCGATTCGTTGGCGAAGGTCGCGCCTGGGAATTCGATAAATCGACCCATAGAACCAGAGATTCTCGAATCCGGTCAGGTCCCGATAAAGGGAGAATTTCTGCGACATGTAACCAATCGAATGTTTTATTCGCTCAGTCTCGCTGAAGATATCGTATCCCCCAACTGTTCCGGCGCCCGATGTCGGTATCAGCAGGCCGCAAAGCATTCTGATGGCGGTGGTCTTGCCGGCGCCGTTGGCCCCCAAAAAACCGAATATCTCGCCTGTCTTGACAGTCAGGCTGATTTTATCTACTGCAGTGAAGTCACCGAATTTCTTGGTGAGGCTATCTATAACGACCGAATTTCCCATCATTTCTCCATGAGCTGAATGAAGGTGTCCTCGAGCCCGGGTTCAATTTCAGTTATTATTCCCTTTTCGATTCCGAGTGGTTCGAGGTCGGTCTCGTACGTCTCTATAGAATCTCCGGCAGCAGTATAGATATGAAGCGATGAGCCAAAGCGGCGCGATGTCAGCCCCTCGATACGATTTATCCGCTCCATTCGCTCCGGGGCGGGAATGATGTCTGCGCGATAGACCCGGCCGGAAAATTTGTCGACCAGGTCGAACGGTGTGCCCTCGGCCAACTTTTTTCCCTGGTAGATGAAGATTGCCCGGTCGGCCATGGCCACCTCGTCCATATATGGTGTCGAGACCATGATAGTCGAACCACTTTCACGCAAGCTCCTTAGTATATCCCAGAATTGACGGCGAGAGAGAGGGTCAACACCGGTGGTTGGCTCATCGAGCAGTAGAATCTCGGGGTCGTGAATGAGTGCGCAGCTTAAGGCCAGCTTCTGTTTCATGCCACCAGAGAGCGCCGCCGCGCGCCTGTCATGGAACTGGCCCAGGCCGGAGAACTGATAAAGCCTTTTTTTCTTCTCATTAAATGTGCTCCCCACGACACCGAAAAGCCCGGCATAGAAATAGAGGTTTTCCTCGACCGTCAGATCGGGGTAGAGCGAGAATGACTGCGGCATGTATCCCAAAAGAGGCTTGACATTCACAAACTGCCGCTGGACGTCATACCCTGCAATCGTAATCTGACCAGAGTTGAATCCGATGAGGCCGCAGGCGGCGCGAAAGGTCGAGGTTTTGCCGGAACCGTCGGGGCCGACAAGGGCCAATATCTCCCCTTTCCCGGCTTCGAGGCTCAAGTTGTCGATCGCCGTTACGGAGGCGTATTTCTTGGTGAGGTTTCTTATCTCGATAGTGCTCATTCTACCACAACCGATACCGGCATACCAATTTTGAGGACCTGGTTTGTATTGGGTATAGTGACTTTGACGGCATAAAGCAGACCCGCCCTGGCCTCCCTGGTTTGTACATTTTTGGGCGTAAACTCCGCCTCCTGCGAAATCCAGCTAATGACGCCGTCAAGCGGCACGACATTTTCCGCCTCGGGATCGACCGTGGCGTGGCTGCCGAGAACAACTTTGGTCAGATCCGACGGCGGCAGGTATATCTTTACCCGGACGGTGTCGAGCCGGGCAATCCTGACAAGCGGCTTACCAGGCGTTAGAAGCTCCCCAGGTTCAGCGAAGCGCTCGATCACGACACCGTTGGTCGGCGAAATCGGGAAATGATCGTCGGCCTGGTCTCGAAGGAGGTCGACCTGGGCCCTGGTGTTGGTTAATTGAGCCTCGGCGGCGCGACGAGAAGCCTCGGCCTGCTCGCGGGCGAGCTTGGCCTGGTCAAACGTCGTTTTGGCCCGGTCATATTGCTGTTGATTGGCCGATCCGGACCGTATCAATGTCGCCGCTCGCTCGAACTCGATATTGGCCTGCTCGAGATTGCTCTCGGCCTGCCTGACACCTATGGTCGCCATTTCGACCTGCGTGAGTGACATCTCGGCCGCGGCCCGGGCCTGCCGTAGACGAAGCATAACAGTAGTAGTATCGATCATGGCCAGGGTATCGCCTGACGAAACCGGGGCGCCCTCGTCGCGAAATAGGGCCATAAGCTGGCCGCCCGTTTCAACCGAAAATGTGACCTCCGAGGCCTCGACCAGGCCGGAGCCTCGCGGTGGTCCATTCTTGTCGGCGCAGGAAACCACCAGCAGCGACCCGAGAATCAGGAATATCGAAACCGATTTCATTTTAGAATCCTCCATAGATTCGTTTAGAGCCGATAGCGTATAGATATTCCGTTTCGGCAAGGTAATAATTTATGACGGCCGACCTGTGCAGCTGTTCTGTCGATGCCAGGTCCGCTTCCAACTCGATCAGGCGGTTTACCGAGAGGGTTCCGGCGCGCTCCCTTTCGGCGCCGAGATGATATTTGCGGTCGGCAATCTGGAATTCGCGCAAGGACACCGCGTAATTGCGAAACGCCTGCCTGAGATTGTCATAGGTCACCCGGGCGCCGAGGCGAATCGACTCCTCGAGATTATCGCGGGCCAGCGTGGCGGAACGGGCGCTTTCTCGCGCCGAGGAGACATTACGGATGGTGCGCAATCCAAGATTGAATTCCCAGTTTAGATTGAGGCCGACAGTCCAGTAGTCATTCCAATCATTGCCGACAAAATCACGGTTGGGTTTCCCGACGGTATAGCCGCCAAAAGCGCTCAGGTTGGGCAGGTTTCCGGCTTGGGCCAGGCCCACGGAATGGCGCGCCGCATCGGCACGGCTTTCAAGCGCCGCCAGCTCCGGGCGTTCGATTTTCTCCGGGACAGCGCCGGCATTCTCATACGGCTCGATATCGGGCGTCGGCAACTCCTCATCGGCAATCACTATCTCGGCCCTGGCAAGGCCTGTCAATTGGGCCAGAAGTGAAAGCGCGTTTTCGACCGCTGTCTGTCTTTCATTGTGAGTTCGCTGGGCTCTTTCGAGCGCCAACTGCGAATCGAGAATATCGACCGAGTCGGCCAGGCCGCTGGCGAAAAGATTGGTGACATCGCGGCCTAAAATCTCGACTCTCCTCAGGGAGGCCTCGGCGGCGGCAGCGCCGGACATGGCCATCATTAAGCTCAGATATGCGTGTCGTGCCTGGTAGGCGGACTGGAGACGAGCCGCCTGGACATTGTACCCGCGCAAACCGGCCAGCGATGATTGCATCCTTATCTGGTTGGATATTCGGCCGCCGGTGTATAACGGCAATGTCAGCCGCATATCGGCGAGGTAGTTTTCATTGCTACCCAGCTCGCTGGTCGAGAATGGCAGCTCGATCTTTTGAACCTCGTCGGTGTAGAATGACGTGGCGCCGGCGGACAGGGTCGGGTAGCGCAGGGCTTTCGAGGCGGCCAGGTCGAATTGCCCGGCCAGAGAATCATGCCGAAGCGAGCCGAGATTAAACGAGTGAATCTCGGATAGCTGGATAGCCTCCGGCAGAGTGATTATCCTCTGAGCCTGCCCAACTCCCGAGAATGCCAGGACCAACACCAGCGAGGCCAGCGCTATTTTACCGCGCTTTGAGGCCATTAAGGAACAGGTCGACAATTTCCTTCGGCCTTTTTTCGCGAAAACTCTTTTCATCTTCAATCTCCCAAACCGAATTCATGACCGGCGCGAGTATTAAATAAAACAGGTTCATCCCCACGAACGAGAGGATGACCTGCCTGCTATCCAGTTGACGGAACTCCCCCCTGGCGATGCC
>MEWP01000057.1:5576-5846 GCA_001775395.1 candidate division Zixibacteria bacterium RBG_16_53_22
CTTATTCGCTCACCGCCCTGAGCCATCTCGCGAAGCAGGATTGGAAACAATGTGGGATGCTCCTCGATAATCGAGTTGTAGAAAGTGGAAATCCGCAGCATGAATTTGTCGGGGTCCGTTTCCTCGGTGATGGCTCTTTCGAGAAACCGGCCGATCGACTCGAAATGGCTCTCGATGACCGCCTGATAGAGATTCTCCTTGGAGCCAAAATGGTAATAAATCATGGCCTTGTTGATTCCGGCCCGATCGGCGATACGATCCACCCTGGCG
>MEWP01000057.1:5892-6194 GCA_001775395.1 candidate division Zixibacteria bacterium RBG_16_53_22
TTTTTTCGCGTGTATCCATTGAGTGGGTCCTCATTGCCAACCAGTTTACCATTTAACTAACTATTCGGTTTAACTAAACGGTTAGATAATATGAAAAGTTTCAGAAAAATCAAGAAAAAAGTAATAAATTATATAAGTCTTTAATAATCAATGGATTGTGGTGCAGGGGCGCGGTCGGTCGTGTCCGCTTTTTGTCGTAGGTCGAAACCCTGCTTGCAGCAGGCAAGCCCTGTGGTTTCGACTCTGTGATTTTAAGAGAAAAAAAGTCAAGACCGCCCCCCGCACTCGCCTTCGGCTCGGCA
>MEWP01000058.1 GCA_001775395.1 candidate division Zixibacteria bacterium RBG_16_53_22
CTACTTCCTGTGATTTGACATATTATCTCGCCTGCCTTATCTTCCCCCCATGAAGGCCTTGATTGAGAAGGTTAAGCGGACCATCGACCAACATAAGATGCTCAACGACGGGGACCGCGTTCTGGTCGCCCTCTCCGGCGGTCCTGATTCGGTCGCGCTTTTGCATCTATTGACGGCCCTGAGAACAGATTTCGACATTGCGCTGGCCACGGCGCATTTGGATCACGCCATCCGCCCCGATTCCGGCAAAGACCGCGAGTTCTGCCGGGCGCTATGTAACCAACTGCGGGCAAGGCATGCCTTGCCCCTACGATTTCATTCCAAACGCTCCGATATTGCCGCATTGGCCCGGCGCCGGAAATTCTCGATCGAGGAGGCCGGGCGCGCTGCCCGCTATGAGTACCTCGAATTCCTGGCACGAAAATATGGTTATACCAAAATCGCCACCGGCCATACGCTCGATGACAGCATTGAGACTGTCATTTTCAATATGACCCGCGGCTCCGGTCTGGCCGGCCTGGCGGGTATCCCGGCTGTCCGAGGCAAAATCATTCGACCTTTAATCGACTGCGAAAAGGCCGAACTTATTAAATTCCTTGACCGCAACAAAATCGATTTCCTCAAGGACCCCACCAATGTCACGATGGCCTATTCCCGTAATAAAATTCGAAACAAAGTCATCCCCGTACTCGCGGACATCAATCCCGCAGCCCGGAAAAACATCGCCCGGTTATCGGGAATTGTGGCTGGCGAGCTTGAATATATCCGCAATTCGAGTGTATCAGCCTATAACCTGGCAGTGCTGAGAGCGGATAAGACCAAAATAGTTCTTGATTTAGAGCTTTTGGATCGATATCATGAAATTTTGAGGAAAAAGGTATTGGAGGAGGCCCTTAGACGGCTTGTCGAGGCCCCTTCCGGCCTAACCTCCGACGCTCTTGAGCGGGCCGTGGGGATTATTGCCGGCAAGAGCGGGGGAAAAGCCCCTCTCGTTTCCGGTGCTTATATCGAAAAATCCTCTGGCCGGGTAGCGGTCGCAATAGAGATCGCCAAACATCGTGGCTTCAGGCTAAGAGTGCCAGGCAAGACCGCCTTGCCCGGCGACGGTGCATTTTTGCGGTCTGTTGTGAAGCCCAGGGAAACTGTCGGTGAATTCGGCCCTACTAACAGGTCCGCCTGCCTGGACAGGAAAATGGCGAAAAACCTGACAGTCAGGTCCTGGCGGACAGGTGATAAGATCAGGCCGCTGGGCATGCGAGGACATCGGCTACTGTCCGATATTTTCATCGACAAGAAAATACCGGAGTTTGAGCGCGGGTCGATCCCACTGGTGGTTTCCGGCGGAAAGATCGCCTGGATTGCCGGAGTCATGGTCTCTGATGATTTCAAGGTTACCAGTAATACTAAGCAGGTTTTAATTATCGAGCTATGCGAGCCCTGATAACCGAAAAAAGGCTTCAAGCCCGGATCCGCGCCCTGGGCCGGGCTATTGCCAGAGACTATAAGGACAAGACACCGATATTTATCGGGATCTTGAAAGGCAGTTTCATTTTCATGGCCGACCTCATTCGCGAAGTCGACATGGAATGCGAAGTCGATTTCATGGGTGTCGCCTCTTATGGTTCCTCGAAAAGGGGCTCCGGCGTCGTCAGGCTTCTGAAGGATATCAACGTCAATGTCCAGGGGCGGCATATCCTGATAGTTGAAGATATCATCGACAGCGGCCTGACCGTCAATTACATTAAGCAGTACCTTCAACTGAGGAAGCCGAAATCGATCGAATTTGTAACGCTGTTGGATAAAAAGAAGGCACGAAAGATCGACATAGACATAAAATACGTTGGATTCGATATACCCGAGGTATTCGTGGTTGGGTATGGTTTGGATTTCGACGAGAAGTACAGGCAGTTGCCTTTTATTGCCAAAGGATGAGATGTAATGAATTACGATACCGAAAATCAAAAACTCGATAATAATCTGAAAAGAGGAAATCCGGGGGACGACAAACGACCCTCGCGCGGCAAGCCACCCGATGGTCCTCCGGAATTCAATTGGACCAAAACGCTCAAGACGCTTGCCTTCTGGGCGGTGATCATCCTCCTTTCATTCTGGGCCTTCAACTATTATTTCGGTTCGGGGCGCGACACGGTCGAAATCTCCTATTCGGAACTGCTAAGCCAGATTAGAAATAATAATGTTGTCAAGGTTGTCTTCGAGGATCGCCGCGTCTCTGGCGAATTCAAGAATGAATTTACCAAGCGGGTCGGCAATCAGGATGTCACCGCCACCCGTTTCAACAGCATGATCCCCTTCTCCGACGATCCCGATCTTCTCGATGTCCTTGAGGAAAACGGAGTTCTGATCGAGGCCAAAGCCTCCAGTAACTGGGGCAACCTGCTTACCTATTCGCTCCCCTGGCTGTTCCTGATATTTTTCTGGGTCTTCATGCTTCGCCAAATGCAGGGTGGGCCCAAAGGAATCTTCTCATTTGGAAAATCCAAAGCCCGCCTCTTGACCGGTTCGCGGCCCAAGGTCACGTTCGCCGATGTCGCCGGATGCGACGAAGCCAAGCAGGAACTTCAGGAGATCATCGAATTCCTGCGCGACCCCGGCAAATTCCAGAAACTTGGCGGGAAGATCCCCAAAGGCGCCCTGTTGCTTGGTCCTCCGGGCACCGGCAAGACGCTTTTGGCCCGCGCCGTGGCCGGCGAGGCCCAGGTGCCGTTTTTCTCGATGTCCGGATCCGATTTCGTCGAGATGTTCGTCGGTGTCGGCGCATCCCGAGTAAGAGATTTGTTCGATCAGGGCAAGCGCAACGCTCCCTGCATCATCTTCATCGATGAGATCGACGCGGTCGGCCGACACCGCGGCGCCGGTTTGGGCGGCGGCCACGACGAGCGCGAGCAGACTTTAAACCAACTCCTGGTAGAGATGGACGGCTTTGAATCGAACGAGGGCGTCATCCTGATAGCCGCCACGAACCGCCCCGACGTTCTCGATCCGGCGCTGCTTCGGCCCGGGCGCTTCGACCGCCAGATCGTGGTTGATCAGCCCGATGTCAAGGGGCGCGAGGGTATCTTGCGGGTTCATGCCAAGAAAATCAAGATGGGGGAGGACGTGGATCTGAAGATTCTGGCCCGGGGCACGCCCGGAATGTCGGGCGCCGACCTGGCCAATCTCGTCAACGAGGCGGCTCTGCTGGCGGCGCGCAAGAGCCGTCCCGCGGTAACCATGATTGATTTCGAGGAGGCCAAGGACAAGGTCATGATGGGCACCGAGCGTAAATCGCTTGTCATTTCCACCGAGGAGAAGAAAACAACCGCTTGTCATGAGGCCGGCCATGCCCTTGTTTCCAAGCTCATTCCCGGTTCCGATCCGGTGCACAAGGTGACTATCATTCCCCGCGGCATGGCTCTGGGGCTGACAAGCTTTTTGCCGGTCGACGAGCGCCATACGCTTTCGAAAGAATATCTCGAGACCAAGCTTGTGCATATCATGGGTGGACGCGTGGCCGAGAAGATCAAGTTTAATCAATTGACCACCGGCGCCGGCAACGACCTGGAGCAGGCCACCAAGATCGCGCGCAAAATGGTCTGCGACTGGGGCATGTCGGAAAAGTTGGGGCCCCTGGCCCTTGGAAAAAAGAACGAAGAAATTTTCCTGGGCCGCGATTTCGCCCGCCAACGCGATTACTCCGAGGCTACTGCCATCCAGATCGACAGCGAAATACGAGAAATAGTCCTCAAGGCCGAGAAAAGCGCCACTGAACTTCTCATGGCCAACATCAAGAAGCTCGACAGGCTGGCCAAAGCGCTCCTCGAAAAGGAGATCCTCGATGGCGCCGAGATCGATGATATTCTGCGCCAGATAGGGGAGGAAGAGATCCTGGAGGCCAAAGGCCAGATGGTCAATCCCGGCGGCCCGGAACGGGTCCCTATGGACGGGGAGTCGCATGGATAAAAAGGCCATCCAGCAGGGTGTCGATCTCATACTGGAGGGGCTTGGTCTTGACAAACGCGCTGAGGGACTAAAAGACACCGCCAGTCGTGTGGCAAATTTCTATAGTGAGTTTTTCGCCTCCAAGGATGAGGATCCCCGGGCGCATCTGAAACTCTATCATGCCGATAATCGCGATGAATTGATTATCGCCCGCGATATCACATTCTTCTCGATGTGCGAACACCACCTGCTGCCATTCTTCGGAAAGGTCCATCTCGCCTATATTCCCGAGAACAACACCATCACGGGATTCTCGCGGCTGGTGCGCGTGGTGGAGATCATATCCAGGCGGCCGCAGATCCAGGAGCGCATGACCACCGAGATCGCCGATACCATTGTGGAGGTGCTCCATCCCAAGGGGGTCCTGGTAGTGGTCGAGGCTGAACAGCTTTGCCTGACCATGCGCGGCCTGCGACAACCCGGCATCAGGACCATCAGTTCGGCTGTGCGCGGAGCCCTTCGCAAAGAAGCTACGCGCCAGGAGGCTTTAACTCTCATAAAATCGCATTAGCAATATCAGGCGAGGGATTCTTTTCGTGATGGCAGGGGAAAGAGCGGAAATCATAGACCTGGGTCGACGCCCACTGATCATGGGAATACTTAATGTCACCCCCGATTCATTCTCCGACGGCGGGCGATTCTTCGACACCCATCGGGCTATTGACCATGCCCTATTGATGGCCGATTCCGGGGCCGACATCATCGATATCGGCGGAGAATCGACTCGCCCGGGCTCCAAGCAGGTCCCTCTCGAGGAAGAACTGGCCCGTGTCATTCCCGTCATCAAAGAGGTCTGTCATGCGGTCGACACTCCCGTCTCAATCGACACTACTAAACACGAGGTCGCCCGCCAGGCTCTCGATCTGGGCGCCGTCATGATTAACGATATTTCGGGGCTTCATGCCGATGAGAAAATCGGACGTCTGGCAGCCGAACATGGCGCCTACTTGACCTTGATGCACATGCGCGGCACGCCCGAGAATATGCAAACCAATACAGATTACAAAGACCTCATAGGGGAAATTTCGGAGTATTTCAAAAACGCGATCGAAAAGGCGCTCTCCTTTGGGGTCCACAAGGAGAAAATCATCATCGACCCCGGCATCGGATTCGGCAAGTCGGTCGAGGGCAACTTTGCTATATTGAAGAATCTGCATCGATTCCTGGATCTGGGCTGCTTTATCATGATTGGGGCTTCACGAAAATCGTTCATCGGCAAAGTCCTCGACCTGGAGGCCGATGAAAGGCTCGAGGGCTCGATCGCCGCCGCTTGCTATGCTGTCCTGAATGGCGCCGACATCGTGCGGGCTCACGATGTGATCGAGACGCGAAGGGCCATCACCATAATCGAGAAGATTACGGGAGCGCCCCAGGCATGACACTCTTTCGCCTGGGATTCTTGAGCTTCACCCTGGTCGACCTCCTCGACGTCTTGATCGTTTCGTATTTCTTCTACAAGGCCCTTATGTTTTTCAAGCAAACCCGGTCGGTCCAGATGATTATCGGTATCCTGATTATCTTCGGCATCGGCTTCCTGGCTTTCTGGTTCAATCTCGGCATGGTAAAGTGGCTCTTCTCCAACATCGTCATCGCCGGCGTCATCATCCTGGCCGTCCTCTTCCAGCCCGAACTTCGCGGGGCGCTCTCCATGCTCGGCCGCAGACGTTTCTTGAGCTTCTTCATGGGGCCGGAGGTCGCGGGAGTGGCCGATGCTGTCGTGCTGGCCACTCAAAAACTGGCCGATATGCATTACGGAGCGCTGATCGTCCTCGAACGCAATGTCAAGCTTAACAATATCATCGAGACCGGCAAGGAACTGAATTCGGCTGTCTCGGCCGAGCTTCTGCAGACCATTTTTACCCCCTATACGCCGCTTCATGACGGCGCCGTGGTCATTCGCGGGGACCTCATCGTGGCCGCCAACTGCACGCTGCCACTTTCACAAAACCCATCTTATCACCGCCTGCATGGCATGCGCCATAAGGCCGGAGTCGGCGCCACCGAGGATTCCGACGCCTTCGTTGTCATCGTCTCCGAGGAAACCGGCCAGGTCTCTTATGCTTTCGACAGCCGCTTGCAGCGCGATGTCAGCGTGCCCGAGCTGGAACGCGCCCTCTCGGGAACCTTTGGGCAGGGATAACCCATTTGTTCGTCGACTATGCCGAAATAGAGATAGCCGCCGGCGACGGCGGCAAGGGAGCCGTTAGTTTCCATCGCGAAAAATTCGTTCCCAAGGGAGGCCCCGATGGGGGCGACGGCGGCAAGGGCGGCGATGTCTACATCAAGGCCTCCGCCAATATGTCGACCCTTCTCGATTTCAGGTATAAGAAGAAGTTCCGGGCCCAGCATGGCGCGCCCGGAGGAAAGAATAACCGCTTCGGCAGAGATGGCCGGTCCATAACGATTGAGCTTCCCGTGGGAACAATCATCGCCGACCTCGACACGGGCCGCAAACTGGCCGACCTCACCGAGCACGGCCGGGAGATTCTGCTCTGCAAGGGCGGCAAGGGGGGGCGGGGCAACACGCACTTCAAGTCATCCACGAATCAAATTCCGCGCAAGGCTGAGGATGGCCAGCCGGGAGAAAAACATCGCGTTTCGCTGGAGCTAAAAAGCATTGCCGATGTCGGCCTGGTGGGGTTACCCAATGCCGGCAAATCGACCCTGCTCGCGCGCGTTTCTGCCGCCCACCCCAAAATTGCCGATTACCCATTCACAACCAAAGTCCCTAATCTCGGGATCGTGCCGCTGCCCGGTTACAAGAGCTTCGTAATGGCAGATATCCCCGGTCTTATAGAGGGCGCCCACCTCGGCAAGGGAATGGGCATTCAATTTCTTCGCCATATTCAGCGCACGCGGGTGCTTGTATATTTGCTCGACATAACCTCGGATAATCCCCGGCGCGATTTCGATATTCTTGTCGGTGAAACCAAGTCGTACGATTCGGAGCTTGTCAAGAAGTCGTCGCTGGTGGTATTCAATAAGATCGATCTGATTGCCGAGCGGCCCCCCGTGGCATCGAATTTCGATGATGTCGATAGCGAAATTCATTATATCTCGGCCGCTACCGGAGAGAATGTCGACGGGTTCCTGCAGGCGCTGGCAAGGATTCTATTTTCGAAATGATCGACGAGAAGCTTGCAATCTGGGCCCTGGCAAACACCGACGGTGTCGGGCCTGCCATCTTGTTCAAACTGGTAACCCAATTTGGGTCGGCCGCCGCCGTACTCGAGTCCTCGGCGCATGATCTATACAAAGCTGAAATTGTCAACCAGGGCGCAATTAACAAGATATTGCAGCGCCGCGATTGGGACCAGGTACGAGCCGGATTCCAAAAGTCGTTTCCGGATAGGGCCTGCTTCGTGGCTGTCACCGAATCCACCTATCCAGCTAAATTGAGGAATATCCCCGATCCGCCGCCGTTCCTTTATTATCAAGGCAGGCTCGATATCTTCGAACGCCCGTCATTGGCGGTCGTCGGCTCGCGCCGTCCCACCGACTATGGTATCCGCATGACTTCCAGGATCGTGAGCGAGCTGGCCTCGACCGGCGTGATCATCATTTCCGGCCTGGCCTACGGTATTGACGCTGCTGCCCACCAGGCCGCCCTCGATTCAGGGGGGCAAACTGCCGCTGTATTCGGGTGTGGTCTCGATATCGTTTATCCCCCGGGGCATAAGGCGCTCGCCCAGAGAATCGAGCAATCCGGTTGCCTGCTTTCGGAATTTCCCCGGGGCACCAGGCCCGAGCGGTATAATTTCCCTGTCAGAAACCGCATAGTGGCCGGCCTTTCCGACGGCGTTCTGGTGGTCGAGGCCGGAGGCAAATCGGGCGCTCTCGTAACCGCCGGCATCGCGCTTGAGCAGGGAAAAGACGTCCTGGCGATGCCGGGAAGTGTCGAGGCCGAGCAAAGCCTCGGCCCCAACAGCCTTATCAAGCAGGGCGCAGTTGCGGTGACCGGCGCTGATGATATCTTCGCCAATTTCGGCTGGCACAGGTCCGATCCCGCCACCCGTCCGGCACAAGACCTTTCCCGGCTCTCGAAAGAGGAGCTTTCGGTGTTCGGCCTCCTCTCCGTCCAGCCGATCCATCTCGATGAGTTGGGCCGCAAGGTAGCGCTGGGGCCGGGCAAGGTTGCAGAAGCGCTCTTGAATTTGGAATTGAAAGGTCTTATTATGAGAAAACCCGGAAACTACGTGGTCAAGGCCTGATGGTTGAACGCGAGGTGGCAATTGTAAACAGGTTGGGGCTTCACGCCCGACCAGCGGCCCAATTAGTGCAGAAGGCCTCGAAGTTCGAATCCGAGATCAAGCTCAAACGGCAGAACTTGGAGGTCAATGCCAAAAGCATTATGGGCGTCATGATGCTTGCGGCGGAAATGGGCTCGAAGATTCTTATCATTGCCGAGGGTCCGGACGAGCGCGAGGCGGTCGAGGCCCTGGCCCAAGTCGTTCAAGGCAAATTTGGCGAGGAGTAGTTCAATTGACCGCACCCAATGAAGAAATTTATCATGGAATACCGGCATCGCCCGGGATAATAATCGGCGTCACCAAGTCATTCGCCCGAAATCAGGACCCGATTGTGCCCGACATTGTCGACGACCCCGAGCTTGAGGTCCAGACGTTCCGGTCCGCCATCGCCCACATCAAGGGAGCGCTGGAGAATATGACCACCTCCGTATTGCAAAAGCACGGGCGAGAGTTTGCTCGCATATTCGATGCCCAGGCGATGATTGCCGCCGACGATGTCTGGAATAAGAATATCGAACGCCGAATTATGAATGAAAGACTCTGCGCCGAGTATCTTTATGACGATGAGGCCAGGAAAGTGATCGCCAAGCTCGAGGAATCTCAAGACTCCTACCTCAAAGAGCGCATCCAGGATATCCATGCCGTAACCTCGCGCCTGGTGGCTCAAATGCGAGGCGAAAAACATATCACCATGAAGAACTTAAAGGATGCCACCGTGGTCGTGGCCCGATACTTGCTTCCCGGGGACATATTGGCCATGTCTTTCGGGCGCAATCTCGGGTTCGCTACCGGCGTCGGCGGCCCCACCTCGCATGCCGCCCTGATGGCGAAATCGCTTGGCATACCGGCCGTCATCGGGCTTGGCGACGTGCCGGAGGCAATCCCAAGCGGCGCCGACGTCATAGTTGATGGATACAATGGCCATTTCATTCTGAATCCCTCGGCCAATACCATTAAGAAATACCGCGGGATCAAAAAGGCGCAATTGGAACTCAAACGGCAATTGGCCGAGCTCAAAGCCAAGCCTGCCGTGACCAGGGACGGAGTCCGCATAGCGATCAAGGCCAACATCGAGCTGCCGAATGAGGTATCCAAGGTTCTTTCGGCCGGCGCCACCGGCATCGGGTTGTTCAGAACCGAGTACCTCTTCCTGACTCGCTCCGACTTCCCAACGTTCGATGAGCAGTATGAGGCTTACTCGCTGGTCCTGCGAAAGATGGGGGATAAGCCGGTTGTCATACGCACCTTCGACATGGGTGGCGATAAATTCCCCGGCATGCGGGGCTCCCTTTTCGAATCCAATCCTTTCCTGGGATGGCGCGCGATACGTTTCTGCCTCGACAGGCCGGCTGTATTCAAAGTTCAACTCAAAGCCCTCCTCAAAGCCTCCAGGTGCGGCCGGCTCGAGATACTTATCCCCATGATCTCCAATTACGAAGAGTTGATCGCCACCAAGAAAATAATCGAGGAGTGCCGGGCAGAGCTTGAAGCGGAAAATGTGCGGTTGCCCAAGAGAATCCCGATCGGCATTATGCTCGAGGTCCCCTCGGCGGTGATGATTGCCGAGCACCTGGCTCCTGAAGTCGACTTCTTTTCGATCGGGACCAACGACCTCATTCAGTATACTGTGGCGGTTGACCGCGACCACGAAATGCTCTCCCGACTCTACCAGAGCTTTCACCCCGCGGTACTCTCGCTTATCAAAGCCTCCGTCAAGGCCGCGAATCGATACCGCAAGCCGGTTGCAGTCTGCGGCGAAATGGCCGCCGACCCTCTGGCCGCCGTGCTGCTCATAGGACTTGGCGTCAACGAGCTCTCCGCCAGCTTCCAGATGACCGGGATACTCAAGAAAATCGTCCGCTCCATCACATACTCAGGGGCGCGAAGGATAGCGTCCCGAGCTTTAGCCATGAAGACTCACGCCGAAATCGAATCATACCTGAAAAATGAAATCGCCCGTGTATTCCCCGATATCACGACAGTGATACAGTTTTCCAGACGATCTCAAGATACGCCGCTGCGGCAGAACGTGAAGGCTCCGACTGGAATCGAAAGCCCGACCTCTGGGGAGAGGAGTTCCAATGGATGACATCATGCAACTCAAGATGGCACTCGATTCTCGCGACATGTACGGCATGATCGCCGGCATGCCCGACCACTTGGAGGAAGGCTTGGCCATCGGCCGTTCGGTCGATCTGCGGAATCTCGAGGCGGAAACGTTTCATTCGGTCCTGGTGGCCGGCATGGGAGGCTCGGCCATAGCCGGCGATATCGCGAAAAGCTACCTGCTCGACCAACTTGATATTCCACTTTGGGTCTGCCGCCATTATGATATGCCGGAATTCGTCAACAAGAGGACCTTGGTCATCGCCTCGTCGTATTCCGGCAATACCGAGGAAACCTTGTCGGCCTACGATCGCGCTCTGGACAGGGGCGCCAGGGTCATTGCCATCTCTACCGGCGGCAAACTGGCGGAAAAAGCCGCAGCCGATGACGTCCCCTTGATGAGGATTAAGCCTGGCCTTCAGCCGCGGGCCGCCCTGGGTTACTCTCTGGCTCCACTCCTGATGGTCCTCTCCAGGTTCGGCCTTTGCCAGGATCAGGGTCATGATATCCTGGTCGCGGCCGCCTCGATGAGGCGTTGGGCAAAAGCTTACGCGCCCGACAGCGTTGATAATCCTGCTCTGCAACTCGCTCGTGAGTTGCGTGGAACGATTCCGATAATCTACGCCGGGTACGATCGTTTCGACGCGGTGGCTTATCGCTTCAAATGCCAGGTCAACGAAAACGCCGAGACCCCGGCTTTCGCCAACGTATTCCCGGAGTTCAATCACAACGAATTGGTTGGCTACCGCGGGCTTTACGGTCTTAACGATACCTTTTCAGTGGTAATTTTAAGGGACAATCAGGATCACAGACGTATCAAAGCCCGGATGGACATCGTGACGCTTCTCTTGAAGGAAAAGGGGATAAAGGTATTGACTCTGGAATCGCATCCCGGATCGGAACTCGAAAGAATATTCTATTTCATCCAGCTTCTCGATTTCGCAAGCTATTACATGGCCCTGCTCAATGGTCTCGACCCATACCCCGTCCAAGCCATCGATCACTTGAAAAATGAATTATCAAAGGTGAATTGAGGTCTTTGTGAGAGCAATAATTCCCGCCGCCGGAATCGGCACTCGCCTGAGGCCGCACACGCACACCGCCCCCAAGGCGCTGTTACATGTCGCCGGCAAGCCGATCCTGGGCCACATCATCGACGAGCTCCGCGCCTTCGGCATACGCGACCTGGTCTTCGTCATAGGTTTCATGGGTGACAAGATTGTCGACTACGTTCAGAAAAACTACAAGCTCAAGGCCCAGTTCGTCACGCAAGAGGAGCTCAAGGGTCTCGGCTGGGCGATCTACCTGACACGCGAATATATCGGCGACGAGCCGGTGCTTATCATCCTGGGCGATACGATTTTCGAAACCGATCTGAATCAAGTCATCGGCGGCGAATACGATTCCATCGGCACTAAGACGGTCGATGACCCCCGCCGCTTCGGTATCGCCGAGACCGACGGCAAGTTTGTGACCGCCCTGGTCGAAAAGCCGGAGAAACCGGCCTCTAACCTGGCCCTGGTTGGCATTTACTACATCAAATCGACCGGGCTATTCAGGCAGTGCCTCGATGAGTTGGTACAAAATCAGATTACAACGCTCGGCGAGTATCAACTTACCGACGCCCTCGGACTGATGGTTAAGCACGGCGCCAGGATAACCACCTTCAATGTCGAGGGCTGGTTTGACTGCGGCAAGCCTGAAGCGATGCTGGCCACCAACCGCTACCTCCTTTCGCAAATCAAGTCGACTGACAGTCGTGCAGGCAACGTCATCGTCCCGCCGGTCTTCATCGCCCCCTCGGCGGTGCTGGAAAACTCCGTGGTCGGCCCCTATGTTTCCGTGGCCGATGATTCCCGCATCATTCGCTCGATCGTGCGCGATTCCATCATCTCCGAGGACGCCGAGGTGGTCGACTCCATGCTCGAATCGTCGCTGGTCGGCAATCACTCGCTTCTGACCGGCCACTACCAGAAGGTTAACCTCGGCGATTCATCGGAAATCGGCTATTGATGGAATTTTGAGGAGCGCGATCGTACTGAGCCGTATCCGGTTTCTCCGCGCGACAGGAATTTCTTGACAGGCGCATCGTCGATATTTAAATTGACGCCTTCTATCTAAAATGCGAATTGATAAATTTGCATGCGTCATGATGGGGCCGGCATGACAACATCCCGACGCAAAATGACGTAATTTCTTGGAGGCACAGTGAGTACCGATAAATACCTTTTCACCTCGGAATCGGTAACGGAGGGGCACCCCGATAAGGTCTGCGACCAGATATCGGATGCCATCCTTGACGATGTCCTCAGGCAGGATCCCAACGGCCGTGTGGCGTGCGAGACTTTTATCACGGTCGGCCTCGTTATTGTCGGAGGTGAAATCACAACCAACGCTTATGTCGATGTCAACGGGCTGACGCGGGATATACTTAAGAGAATTGGCTATACTGATTCAAAGTACGGCTTCAATTATAAAACCTGCGGCATACTCAACTCCATCGGGTCGCAGTCACCCGACATCGCCCAGGGGGTCGATACCGGAGGCGCCGGCGACCAGGGGCTCATGATCGGTTACGCCATCAATCAAACCAAGGAACTCATGCCCATGCCGATCAGCCTGGCTCACAAACTCTCGATCAAACTTTCGGAGGTTAGGAAGGCCGGCATCTTGCCGTTCCTCGGCCCTGATGGCAAAACCCAGGTCACGGTCGAATTCGTCGACGGCCGCCCGAGCAGGGTCGATACCGTTCTGATCTCCTCTCAGCATACCGCGGACATTCTCGACAACACCGGCAAGAAGATCACTCAGACGGCCAAGGACGAGATAATCCAGGAGGTCGTTCTGCCGGTTATCCCGCGCGAGATGCTCGACCGCAACACAAAATACCTCGTCAACCCCACCGGCAAATTCGTCATCGGCGGCCCGCAATCCGATACCGGCATGACCGGCCGCAAAATCATAGTCGATACATACGGCGGATCGGCCCCTCATGGCGGCGGCGCATTTTCCGGCAAGGACCCCACCAAGGTCGACCGCTCGGCGACCTACATGGCGCGTTACATCGCCAAGAACCTGGTCGCCGCCGGCCTTTGCGCCGAATGCATGGTGCAGTTGGCGTACGCTATCGGGATTCCCGAACCGGTTTCGGTCATGGTTTTTACTAATGGCACCGGCCTGGTGCCCAACTCCAGGCTGACCGAATTGGTGAGGAAACATTTCGACCTCAAGCCGCGGGGGATTATCAGAGAGCTCGATCTGCTCAGGCCGATCTACTGCGAAACCGCCGCATATGGGCATTTCGGCCGCGAGGATAAGGGCTTTACATGGGAAAAGACGGATAAGATTGACGCTTTGATAAAGGATGCTTGATGATGACAAAAACCAGGATCGATTACGATGTTAAAGACCTGAAACTGGCCTCCTCCGGCAAAAACAGAATCGAGTGGGCGGAGAAATTCATGCCGGTGTTGCGTTCGATTAAGGACAGGTTTGCCAGGGAAAAACCGCTCAAGGGTGTCAAGATGGCCTGCTGCCTGCATGTCACCACCGAGACGGCCAACCTTATGATAACTCTCAAGGCCGGCGGCGCCGAGGCCTACCTCTGCGCCTCCAACCCGCTCTCCACGCAGGATGATGTCGCGGCCTCCCTTGTCGCCGACTATAAAATTCCCGTCTTCGCAGTACGTGCCGAGTCAAATGATGTCTATTACCAGCATATCGATGCTTGCCTCGACCCGCACCCGTCCATCACCATGGATGATGGCGCCGACCTGGTCAGCACACTTCACACCAAGCGCCGCAATCAGGCTCCCGAAATAATCGGCAGTTCCGAGGAAACCACCACCGGCGTCATCCGCCTCAAGGCGATGGAGAAAAAAGGCGTTCTCCTCTTCCCGGTTCTGGCAATCAACGACTCCAATACCAAGCATCTCTTCGACAATCGCTACGGCACCGGGCAATCCACCATCGACGGTATCATGCGGGCCACCAATATCTTGCTGGCCGGCGCCACTCTGGTCGTGGCCGGTTACGGCTGGTGCGGACGGGGTGTCGCCAGGCGCGCCTCCGGCATGGGCGCCAACGTCATCGTCTGCGAGGTCAACCCCCTGCGTGCCCTGGAGGCCGTCATGGATGGCTACCGTGTCATGCCGATGTCCAGGGCGGCGCGGATCGGCGACGTTTTTGTTACATTAACCGGTGACATAAATGTTATAAGAACAGAGCATTTCAAGGTGATGAAAGACGGCGCCATCGTGGCCAACTCCGGCCATTTCGACGTTGAAATAGATCTCAAATCGCTCGACAGACTCTCGAAAAAGAAACGCGAAATCCGCGCCAATGTGGTCGAGTACTCGTTCGACGGCAAACGCATTTTGGTCTTGGGCGAGGGCAGGCTCGTAAACCTGGCCGCGGCCGAGGGTCACCCGGCCTCCGTCATGGATATGAGCTTTGCCAATCAGTCGCTGGGCGCCGAATGGCTCCTCAAGAATGCGTCACGGCTCGACAAGAAAGTCTATGCCCTGCCGGCCAGGATCGACATGGAAATCGCCCGGCTCAAGCTGGCCTCGATGGGTATCGCCATAGATAAACTTTCGCCCGAACAACGACATTACCTAACTTCATGGGAGTTAGGAACTTAAGTTAGTTAGGGCGGGATTTTCCGGCAGGCCCTCTGATGAGTCCCGAAAGTCGACAATTTTCTTCTCAATTTTCGCCCGCGGTTGCCGATTAAATAATTGTCAGCGCTTTTAACTCATTCAGGAGGATTTGCATGCCAACGGGCGTGGTAAAATGGTTCGACGAGAAGAAGGGCTTCGGCTTTATAAAGCCGCCGGACGGTGGAAACGATATCTTCGTCCACTACTCCGCAATCAGGGATGACGGATTCAAAACCCTCATCCAGGGCCAGAAGGTCGAGTACAATTTCACAATGGGACCGCGGGGGCCTCAGGCCACGGAGGTGTTGAAAGTCTAATACCGATTGAAATAAAAATCTACAGATCCCGGCCTTGATGTAACAGGGTCGGGATTTTTTTGTCGAAAAACAAGAGGGGCACGATTCCAATTCGCGCCCCCTTGGTTTCTGTTGGTCCCCTGAGATGAGGAGGCTTGATCCTACCGGTTCTTGCTTTGGCTCGGCTGCATTTCGTGGAATGACTTGATCTGTTGCGGAGTCAGCTTGTCGACCCTGGTCACCCGGGCCTTGTTGCGGACTATTCCCGGTACATAGCCGCGCGCCTCGCTGTCGCTCTCGGCCTGGACAATTGCGTACCCCGTGTGATCGCCGGCCTGGCATCCCCAATGCCACTGGTCAAGCTGCTCGGGCCCCTTGTCGGCAACCGCGTCCAGCGCATTGAGGCACTCCTCCTTGGTGTGCGGCGATGAAATGAAATAAGTTGATCCTGTCATAAAACCTCCCCTTTTTTGGTTATTGCAGTTTCTCTATTTCGAACACGACCCCCATAGGGTCGCGCGAGCGGGCCGGCATTCGGCTGACCGATTACGGCACCCCTGGGATTTTTGGAATGGCCTGCGCGCTAATGCCCCTTGCTCTCGGCGTGCTTCTCGTGAAACTGCTTTATCTGGGCCATCGTAAAATTGTCAACCTTGACCGCCCTGGCCTTGGAGCGGAGCGACTCCGGTACGCTTGAAAGCGCCGATTCCTCGGTCTCGGCTTTTAGAAAAGCGTAACCGGTGTGGTCGCCGGCCATGCAGCCCCAGTGCCAGTTGCCAAGGCTCTCCTCGCCTTTCATTGCAACGGCGTCAAGCGCCGACAGGCATTCCTCCTGGGTATGCGGCGAGATGATTAGATAAGTTGCCTTCTCCATTGCTTGAGCCTTTTCAGCTTTGGCCTTGGCCATGTCATCCGAAAAGGCTGGCGAGCTGATGAGAAGAAATAGGGCCAAAAACCCCGCCATGATGGCGACTGTGGCCCAATTCGATTTGTAACGCATGAATCTCCTCCTTTGATTATTAGATTTGTCCACGGAAATGAGAATCCATGGAGTCGACTGACTCGAACCTGATAAGCCCCTCGGGCTCTTGCTTGTGTTGAATAACCTGTTAATTCCTGCCGACCGGGACCTTTTCCTGGCTCTTGGACCTGATATAACCGGCTATCTGTTGCACCTCATCCTTGAACTGATCGAAATCGACCTGCAGGCCGTTGATATACGCGCTCCAGCCGGCGCTCGATTTGGCGAAATGTATGGCGTCCTCGATCTCCTCCGGCGTGGCGCCGTTGAGCCTGGCCGCCTCGGTGTGAAAATAGGCGCAGTAGCGGCACTTCGTCACGGCCGCGATCCCCAGCCCGATTAATTCCCGATACTTGTTCGGTATCGGACCTTCCTCGAACTGCACGCGCTTGAAAAGCCGCCACTCCATTTCGAGCGACGAGTCGGGGATGGCCTGGAAAAAGGTCGGCACCAGGCCGAACATCTCCTCGATCTCCTTATAGACCTGTTGTCGATTCATGGGAATCCTCCTTGTTCGCGGAATCTGCGGAGCGAATTCACCGGTTCGGCCCCGGCAGGTTGCCGAAAACGCTTGTTGGGATAGGTTAAAGTTATTTTATGCGGTTATACTAAGCATCGCGCGGTTTGGTTGTCAAGATAATTATGAAATTTATAATCAATTTCAATATATGATAGGGGATAATATTCTCCACCAAAGCGAGGCGGCCGCCCGAGTGCCGCCTTCCATCTTGGTGATATATGGCCAATCACTTCATGAGCGTCAGCTTGGCAATTCCGATTCGTGCCCCGCTATCCAGCCTGGCGAAATATATCCCCGACGGCATTTCGGCGGCGTCCCATATAATGCGATGCTCGCCGGCTGCCAAGACCCCATCAGCCAGCGTGGCCACCCTCTGGCCGGCAAGATTGTATATCGAGAGTTCCGTCGCGATCGGCAAATCGACCGCAAAATTGATTGTCACCCTGGCATTGAAGGGGTTGGGGAAACATTCCAAAATCGCCGCTTTCTTCGGAATCGGCCCTTCATTGTCCACGCTCACCGGCATCACGATACTTACCTGGGCCTCGCTGTCCGGGATCGAATATTCGCCGCAACTGGTGCGCGCAAAGACCGTGTAATAGGCCGTCTGACCGGGCAATACCAGGTCGTATAAATATTCCTGCTCTCTCGCCTCGAGAAGAAGCTCGCCGTCGAACGGCGTCTGCGGAAATCCGGTTGTGCTCTTGCGCAAGATCACCTGGTCGAATACCGTGAACCATATGGGATTGGTCCAGTAGATATTTACGTAGCCGCCCGACAGTTCGGCTCTGGTCCCTATCACTTTCAGCCCCGGATTCTCTATCCTGTTGGGTGCCCCGCGCGATGGAAAACCCTCGGAAAAACCTATCGAGGATGCATCGTCGAAGCCGGTGTAATAATAAAAGTTCATGGTATCCGGCCCGCCATTGGGGAAACGCATGAAAGAGACATTCTCGCCATGATTGCTCGACCAGCCAACCTGGTCTACGAGCGCCTCCGAGGCGTTTAACAGATAGACATTGTCGCATCCGGGCGACAGGCCGAAACCGCCCGGAAACAGGCGCTCGTCCAGCACATAGTGGCCGTGGCGGGGGATAATCGTAGATGAGGGGACATAATGCCGGTTGTCGCAGACAATCTGCCAGCCGGAGATATCGACCGGCGCGTTTGAACGATTGTAAAGCTCCACAAAGCCGCAACCCTGTTCCCAGGTGCCATGGGCATTTATCTCATTAATGACAACTGAAGTCTGCCCCCAATTGCATGGGGCGGCTTCTCCCCACGTGCCCGGCGAAGTTGCCACGCTGAAGTTCATTTCTCCGTTGTGCCAATGTGTCCACTCGGCCGATTCACCGGCAACCGGCGGAACTGCATAGACACCCCTGCAGCCGAAACCGATTGCTATGTACATGGCGTCAATTACGATACTGTCCCCCTCGGGATTGAAGCTGAAACCCGATGTGTTGCCGCTATCCAGCACAATGGATTGCCCTGAGTGGGAAAAGACGCCGTTGTCAACAACGACATTCCCGCCGATCGTATGAATTACCAGTCCTGATAGATTCAAGGAATCCTCGGCGTAGCAGGTCAGCTCGATCCACGGCGGCGACGTGGAATATTCCGATACGTTGAATGGCGGTATCGGGTTTGCATTTGCCAGCGCAAATCCCGCCACGATCATCACCGAGATAATAATTACCTTCCTCATAAAATCACCTCAATCCCATCCTGTTTTTCGGCTCCCAACTTATTTCCATGTCTCTTGACGGCATGAAATTTATGCGATGCGCCAGATATTTGCAGTAATGCCCTCCCTCGAAAATGCTGTCGGCCTCCGGCCAGACATTCACATCGGTGAAATCCGCCGGCACGATAAACTCGTAGGTCGCCGTCTCGAGCGGCTGGCCCCACGACCTTGTCGAGGTCAATATATATCGCGCCGAATGCCCCAGTATCCTTTGCCTGTAGTCAAGCTCCCAGATTGTAACCGCATTCGG
>MEWP01000059.1 GCA_001775395.1 candidate division Zixibacteria bacterium RBG_16_53_22
CCCTCTATACAATCGCCGAGGTATATTGCGTACTTTTCTGTGATAACTTGATCGTCTACAGCCATGATGGTATTACCTCCTCTTTTTCAAATTGTGTGACTCGATCAATGCCCAATGCGTTTTGCATTTCAGCGACCAGGTTGCTAAATAACTCATCCGCTTGCTTGGATTTTCGTTGCAGATTTTTCAACACATTGCGCTCGCCTTCCGTTGTGATGATGTCCACATGCACCGGATTTTTTTGCCCGAAACGCCAGCATCGGCGCACCCCCTGATAGTATTGTTCGTAGCTGTGCGACGGAAAAAACGTAACATGATTGCAATGCTGGAAATTCAACCCCCATGCGCCGATCTTCGGTTTTGTAATCAGCACGCGCGATTTATTTTCGGCGAATGACATCAACTTTTCTTCCTTGTCCTCATCACTATGCCGCCCGGCGACCTGTACCGCGTCGGGTATCATTTTTTCCAGCAAGTCACCTTCATCGTTACCATGGCACCAGACTAGCGCTGGTTTGCCGGTGTGGTTTACCAAGTCAGCAACTTTTTGACAGCGTTCGGTTATCGTGGCGTTGCGTTCCTTGCGCTGCTCTTTTAACCCGACAGCGGCCATCGGGAAAAGCTGCCCGTTCGCGGTGTATTCAACATCAATTTCATGCTGATGCTCGATCAATGGTGGGAGTACCAAGGCGTCATCGGAGAATCCGAGATCGGAAGGCTTGCGCACGGCACGCGCCCAACTGCATACCCACTGCCAGAATGGTTTTTCCGCATGACCTTTCAATCGCCACTTGATTACCTCCCCGCGTATCCGGCCAGTCGCGGAATTATTCAGCTCGTTTTTGAAAAAACGATTGAGCATATCCATGTGGCCTAGATAGCCGAGGGCTTCACTCGTTGTGCCCAGCTCAATAAAATCATTCGGGGCGGCGGTCGCCGAGGCGAGTAAGCGATAGGGGAGGTGGCGCATGAACGCCGTTACTTCCCCCCGCCGGATGCCAGCGAATGATTTTATAATGCTGCTCTCATCACCAACGCACCCGATAAAATCGGCGGGATTGAAATGGTGCAAGTTTTCATAGTTCGTGATCGTGATGCCGCGATGCGCGCTGCCGTCTTTCGAGCGGGCAACCTCGACTCCAAATTTTTCCGCTTCCTTGACCATCTGCGCGCCTACCGCCAATGGGGTGAGCAATAATACTTTTCCATTCGTTTTGCGCACTACATTTTCAGCCCATACCAACTCCATCGGGGTCTTACCCAATCCACAATCCGCGAAATTCGCCGCACGCCCCGTGCGCAATGACCATTCGACTAAGTACGCCTGGTAATCGAATAAATAATCCGGCATAAAAACCGGCTCGAATCCTACTCCAGTACCCGCCTGCGTTTTTTGTTGCAAAAATTCCGCATACCCGATCATTTCCTCAACCCCATGAACACCCCTTCAATTCCATCCGCGCCCTTGAATCCGATACCATTCGGGTACGCTGCAAAATTCGCGTGCGTAGCGATTGCCAGTGCGCGGAGCGGCACATCGGCAGCATATCTCCCATCCGGTAATTTGATACCGCCGACCTGCGCGGAAGCCTCCCCCTCCGCCGTGCTGATGCCCTCCGCGCTGAAAATGACATGCTCGAATTTTTTATCCACGCAAAAGGGTAATATCTTTTTGATATTTTCCGCAAGTCCCTCCGGGAGAGGTGCGCCCGTATCCACCCGCAATATCTGGCTTGTTACATCCGGCCATGCGTCACCCAGTAATTGAGTGCGCATCCATGCTTCGCCAAAATCAAATAGCACCCAATTTTCTGCAATGACTACCCCCCCTGGTTCGATGCCCATCTTGACCAATGCCGCGACAGTTTCGGCGGGGATGTTGATCGCGTGATCGCAGGCCAGCGCAAGCGGTGCGCGTGCCATGATGGCGCCATCGGTTGCGTAAACATACCCGTCCTTGATCTGGATACCATTCATCCAGATGCGGCTATCATTTTCCGCGCACAGCGGGAGCAATTTTTCAAGGATCGGTAAAATCGGCGCGGAGAGGGGTACGATTTTCGCGGCATCTTTTTCCACACGCGGAAAGGCGGCGTGTTCCATGAGCGGAAGCACGGCGCGGAATGCCCCTTTTTTCAGAGATAATTTTCCGCCCTCAGTGAACTTCAACACCGGCGCGCCTTCGCAAGCGATGACTGCTTTGCCGAAGCGCTCCGCATCAACGGTAAAATCCCCCGTAAAATTGCAGGGGGCATCTATCGCGATGCGCCCATTCTGCGCCTGGATGCGCCCGGCGTAAATATGAAAGCAGCGGAAAATACTTTGATCGTGGCTATCGCCGAGCGCCGCGTTGAGCAGTTGTACCGTCTTAATCATGCCACCACCTCTATAGTTTGTGCGTCCGGCGTCACTTGTGCGATGCCGAGACATGGGTACAAGAATCGCTTTGCTGCCTCGACCAGCCCCAACGGGTAGTCAACTATCGTGCCACAACGCGCGATTAAATCGTTTGGCACTTTTTTCAAAAAGACTCCCGCCGCATCGCGCGCGATGACGTGTGACCACTTGCGCCCGACCTGGAACTCGATGATGAGGCCGAGGTCGTCGCAGCGGAGCAGGCGTGGGGTGGTTGTCATATCATGCCGCCGCGCCGCGCCGTGCGATTTCGGCTTGTAATTCTTCCAGCGAAAATCCAGCGAGTGGATTTACCGCTGGCGCGGTCTGTGCCGCTTTCCATATCTTGTATGCTTCCGCTTTGGTGTCGCAGCGCATCAATGGAGAGCACCCCTGCGCTGCCCGGTTGGCCTATCCAATCACCCCATGTCGGGGTGTCCTTCGGGTCAGTAAAATCGATCACGGCGATGTAAGGCTTGCCGTACCGGCGATCATTGTAGCTGCGGGTTTCGATAGTGATATTCATTTCAATTCTCCTCTTCTAAATTACAGGGGGTCAGATTGCGCCGAGATATTTATCAGGAGGGCTTTCATTCGTTGCCCAACAGACCGCTGACGTCGCCGCGCAGACCGCTGACATTGCCCCACAGACCGCTGACGTCGCCCCACAGACGTCCATGGATACCAGGCATCATCTTCCCATCCACGAAATAATAACAACCGGATGTTGATTTTCTTTTCAATGCTTTTTTCATTTCAATTCTCCTCTTTCTGGTCTTAGCGATATTGCTAAGATGTGATAATTATAAACGCGCTTTATCAAAAAAGCAAGCCTTCTTTTTACACCCTGAAACCCGCGTCGTTATTGGCATCCACGAATGTCAAGCCCTGCCGGGCGCGGGTCATACCCACATAAAACACGCGCTGCTCATCGTCCGGCGCCTCCTGGTACTGCCTATACGTGCGCTGCGCCATGCTGGTCAACAGGATCACGTTATCCGCTTCCCCGCCCTTCGCCGCATGGATTGTGCTGATGCGGATGCGCGGCTCCTCGTTTAATTTTCCGCCGCCGCGCAGAATAGTAATATAGTATTCGCGGGTGTTAAGCGCAATCCCATCCAGCGCATCATGCCAGATACCGTCAGCGAGCAGGCCGTGCGTATCGCGCAGTTGTTGCGCTGAATACTGCGACGCGGAATCTATCTGATCCGTGCCCTTGAACCCGCGCTGGATGCCGGTGCCAACGCGCAGGCAGGAATAGATAACGCCGACCTCGTATCCGCTGGTCGTGCCCCCCTTGCGCATTCGCTCCCATGCGCGGATCGCTATGAAATGATCCGCGACCACGGAGCTATCACCATACCGCGTGGAAAATACGCGCCCACTTTTGCGCAGCATAGCCTCCGCTTCATTGAGCAAGTATCCATTGCGCGCCAGGATCATTGTTGTACCATCGTTGTCAAACTTCGCCGCATCAATATGGGGTAGGCATTCGATGCTGCCCTCTTCATCGCGCGCCACCCACTGTTTGTCAAAGCGGTGCGCCACGGAACTGATCGTGCGGCACGCAAGCGCATGGATGCTTCTTGGCAAGCGGTAGGATTGTCCGAGTACTTCGCGCTGACCTTCGAGTGCAAGGAATTGTTTTACATCCGCACCCGCCCAGCGGTAAATAGCCTGATCGTCGTCCCCCGCAATGTACACCCGTTGCGCTCCGCCGAACAAAACCTTGCACGCTTCCCATTGCAGGCGTGATAAGTCCTGCGCTTCATCTATCACGATCACATCAACCGGCGCGGTTATTTTTTCCGCGACTACCCGCTCCAGCATATCCGTATAGTCAAACAGCGCATGGAACCCCTTGTATGATTTCAGTCCATCATGCACGCGCTTGATGGCGAACAGATCGAGACTCGCATCGTTGATCTCATGCCATTGCTCTTCCAAACTCACACAGCGATTACGCGCGAGGCCATCAATAAACAGCAAGCGGTCGCCGATGCCTGCGTCAGACGGAAATCCATCCTCCGGCGTGATGTTGCGCGCGCTGAATTTATAGCCCAGCATTTCGCCAAGTTCCGCGAGGTTCGCGCGCGACATGACATCCGTGCGGCGCAGGCCGAGGCGTAGGTAGCAGAGTGAGTGCAGTGTGCGGAAAAATGGGAGGTCATCGCGCTTGTAGCTGAACCGGGACATGGCACGCCCGACCGCCTCTTCAATTGCTTTTTTTGTAAATGAAATATACGCAATCCGATTCGGCGCAACCCTCGCCGCCAATTCCTGCTCGACAATATCAAGGGAGCGCGTAGTCTTACCGCAACCCGGCGGACCGAGGATTAGGCGTTGATCTTCAACGATGCGCATTAAAACTCCGTCTTGCCAACATGCGGCTCAAAATTTTCAGACTGCTTCGGAAACTCCGGGATACTCCAGCACTGCACGCATCTACCCTTGAGCTGGAACTGTGTATGTTTGGCACCCGCGCGTTCGCGCAACATACTCCACGCCTTGCGCGCCGTCACCTCGCGGAAGCCGTGCTGGTTGAGGTAGCGCATTAAATCTTCACTACGGAAAAAATGTCGCCCCTCGTCCGTAAACGGCTTGCCCAACAGCATCTCTTCCCGCACCCGAGCATTGGCAGACACCACGCAAAACTGCTCAAGGTGCCAAAGGAACCTCCCCTCCGGCGACGCCTCTTGCGGTGCTTCAATCAGCTCCACGTTCGCAAGCCTATCATGTATAAGCTGCCGCCAGACATTGGGTTTCACGGCGGGCGGCCATTGATTTATTTTTTCCATGCAGGCTTTGGCGAACTTTGCCTGCGACATAAGTTCCTCGGTCTCGAGTTCAAAGCGCGCGCCCTCCACATCAATGATCCACGTCGGCGGTTCGGTGCATAGCTTGACTAGCTTGCCGATGGCGACGCTGGGTTCAGTTGCCTCTTGCCCGATCCCAAACTCACGCTTGCTGCATGATATTTTATTACAATATCCCAGCATCGGTTGCTTGCTGCATGGGTAAAAATAAGTCTTCCGGTTGAGGCTTTTCGCCAGCATTTGTATTTCGCGACTCGGTAGCGGCGGGGTAAAAAATGCGGCATTGAATTCATCTAGTTTCGCTTCCCAGTGCTCGTCGTATTTCATCCGCGCGTACACGCCCATTGCGAACATAGCATCATTGCGCCCGCCGACCGCAACTTTGACAGTGGACAGGGTTTGCAGACACGGCGGGCCATCCTCGAACATCTCCCCGGTTGCCATTTTTATAGCGATGAATTGTTCGGGTGTGCAGGACAGCGCTTCTGCCATTTCGATAAATTGCGCAGCGCTTAACCGAGCCCCTTTATAAATCGCGTAGCGTGTGGTTTCATCCCCGGCAAAATAGGGCATGTTGAGCCAATTGCCCACGTCACGCTCGGAGGCTAATTGGGTCTGTTTTGGATACACCTCAACCCCAGCGTAGCCAAGGGCGGCGGCGACCTCCATCATCTTGCTGCGCACGATGCGCGCGTCGGTGTCCTCTTTTATGAATACCGTTACATGGATGCCGCCAGATTTGGTGCGGATGCAAATAACTGGCAGCGCCATCGCGCGTGTCTTGGCTTCGATATCCTCCAGCAAGCCCTCGCGGTATTCATCAACATCCACCGCGCCCCACCGGCATTGGTTTTTTTCATTAATTGGTACAACGCCGATGCCTTGTTCACCCGCGAGGTGCGCGCGCCACTTTTCAATAGTGGGCGTTTCCATGACAGTGATGGCCCTGCCCGCCAGCTTGCCCTTCTTCGCATCATCGGCATGGGTGATGGTGTATGTGCCATGCGCGCGCTGGAGGCCGCGGTACAGCGCTTCAAATTTTTTCGCGAGTTCCAACATCTAGTTTTTCTTTCGCGTCGTGAAATAGTGATGATAAATCATCACGAATGCCATGCAGTTGTTCGGTGATGATTCGCACCTGTGCTTCGAATCGCTGTTGCGCGGGTTCTTCCATCGCGCAACAGCATATGCGCGCGGCTTGTTCGAGAATATTGTCCATTTCTGTCCTTTCTAAGGAAGTGCCGGTAATGGTTCCGGCTTGCCCAGGACTCACCCATGTGAGGGCTTATGGCAACAATTCTGCATCATTTAATACGCATCTTCCGCGTCAGGATTGAATGCCGGACTCGCTGCGGCTTGCTGTGGCTGCTCTTTTGCCTCACCGCTGCTCACCGCGTCGCGGAATGCCTTCGCTGCCCGGTACAATTCCGCGCTCTCGACCGCGCCCAGCGTTTCTACCTTCAGCCCGAACCAACTCCCCTTGTCATTCGACTCAGGCCCGGTGGTGATCCGGTACGTGTGACTGAACATCGCCGGGGTGTAGTGCGTGCCATCTGACGGACGAATGAGCTTGATGCCATTCATTTTTGACATCCACTGCCGCGATTTTTTGATCTGCGTACTCGACAAACTGATTACTGCGGGCTGGTATCCGCCCTTATCATCCAGCACCAGCACGTAGTGCGTGCGGGTATCGGACAGCAGATTGCCATCGCCGTCAATCATGCGCCCATCAGGATCCGTCACGCCTGCCTGCACCTGCGGGTCGGAGGGGGGCAGTTCACCTTTGAACCCGCCGCCTGAATCACGCGCTGCCCACTTGATGAATGTGCGCTTGTAGGCGCAAGGGATCACGACCACGCCCGCTGCACCATCCAGCACTTGCTGCGTGACAGTGTTGAACAACATACCCTCTTCCGCGCCCTTGATATATGCGCCATCAGACTTCTTGACCTGCGGGCTTCCCGCTTGCAGGATGGTGAGGAACGGAATTGCATAGGCGGATGAATCCGCCGTTTCAAATCCGCCGTCTGCGTCTTCCTCGAATTGCCCGGCCAGTGCGAGCGCCGTGTTTTGTTTTTCAGCTACTTGGTTCTGTTTCATTTCTATTCTCCTTAAAATTATTCAGGCTTATTTATTAAAGTCTCCGCCTGAATCAAGAGACCATTCTTTCAGCCGCATTCTGTGGTGCAATGCTGCGTGGTATGATCGTGTACAAATTAAAAGATTTGAATTGCGATTATCATCACGTATGCCGTTTCTTTTCACAGGTGGCGGAGGAATCTTTCTTTCCCTTGTTCCACGGCGATCGCTGCATATCACGCACTCCTTAAAAACGCCGGATGAGAATCCTCTCATCCGACTCAAGCGTTTCAAATGTCCTGCAAGTCGAATACTTTTGCATCCGCTTTTTCAACCAACTTCACCAGCACACTCCTTTTGGACTGCAATTTGGTGATATCCTTCTCTATCCGGATAAGCTGCGCGCGTGCAAATTTCTGTGACGCAATCGCGCCTTTCAACTTCTGATTTACTGCCATGATGCCTCCTCTTTGTTTGCGCACATCCGGCGCGCGCGGTTACTTGATCACAGCCTTCGTCGTAGGGAATGCGCCGAATAAATCCATCGGAAATTCCGCACCTTTCGCGAGCAGCTCGCGGATGAGCGCCTTCAATGTACCGGCGTGTACCCCTGTGGTGCAGGTCGTCGCGCCGATCAACCCGCGATCATTCAACACGGTGAGCAATTCCGCCGAACTTTCTTCCTCACCCTTGCCGAATGCAACTTTGACCTCGCTCTTGATTACATCGCCGAAGCCGTGCTCACGCAGCCAGTCCATCGCTTGTTCGTAGCGTTCATCCTTAGGAATACTGGCATACACATCTTCCTTGACGGTGATTTTTTGACCGGTGGGCAGGGTGATTGAGCTGACCCCCGCTTCCGCCATCGCGTTAGGCAGATCAGTCTCCTGCACGCGGCGCAGTGCTTCATTCGCAGTTTTCAATTCTTGCTCCAGCGTTTCGACACGCATCTGGCGGCTGATTTGTATTACAGCGAGGGCGCTAATCTCTTTGATTGCTGCGTTGCTTGGTGCGTCCATGCTTCTCTCCTTTCTAGGTTATGCTGCAAAGTGCTTCTTGAAAATCCGTTCCATGCATACGGTTGATCATGTTGTAACGGGTGGTCATACCGCCCTACCACTCACATCAAACTGAATAACGATGTACCGGCGCGTGGCACGATCCCAGCGCAGGATTTTCACGCGCCCGTTGTTCATCTCCGACGCAATCGCGCCCGCCGCCATGATGGCCGACGGATCCCCGACCGGCAGCAAATAATCGTCGTCGCTGAACTTCGCCAGCCGGTCGCGCATCGTGCGCACCATCGGCACGGTGGACAGCAGGGACGACCCGGCTGGCATCAACACTTCGATGTCGCCGTACTCGGCAGCAGGGGTCAAATCGAATAAACTTTTGACCTGCCCGGCTTCGACGCGATGCGGTTCGTGGGTCACAAATACGCGGCTCATAGTGATTTTCCTTTTTGCCCATTCCTTCTGACCAACCTTCCGCAACAAAATGTTGCGGTTCTATTGGGTGTATCAATTTGCGCCCGGCGTAAGGTTCCTTTCCCAACGTAAAATATACGCCCGCCAGACCTCACGTGAACATACGCGCCAAAAGTGCTCATTCTAGCCACCCATTGCTGTCATCGCCTGTTATAAGGTCGGCCACGTCGCGCTTTGACCGCAGGGCGTTTATGATTTTTGTATCCACTGTTCCCGTGGCCTCAATGTCGATAACCAACGTCCCCGTTTGTTTAAGCATGTTTTCCGCACGATCTTCACTTTGCAATCTTTCGTAAAGTGAAAACGAATTGGAAAAATAACACATCACATCCGCCGCATGTAGCGGCAAGCCGACGCCGCCCGCACCTTGCTGCCCAACGAAATACTGCACACGCTTTTCTTGAAATGCTTTCTTCGCTTCTTCGCGCTCGTCATTGCTAATGTCACCCCAGTACCGCGCGGGCTTCACCCCTGTAGCAGTTTCTATCACAGCACAAATATCATGCAGGTCGAGTTTGAACCGCGCCCAGAATATGATGCTCGCGTCCGGGTATGCCTCGATTATTTCCAGCACTGCTTGCAAGCGCGGGTTGTCTTCCAGCTTTTCAAAGATGCGCACATGCGCCCCCTCGCCGGACAACTGCTTCGGGATAATGCCGCACACCATGCGCTGATAGAGCATAACCGCCACCATTTTATTTATTGGCTCCGGCGTTTCGCCCTTCTTCATCGCGGCCAAGTATTGCTTGATAATTCCAGACTGCTTCGGCGCGAGTTCCACCTGCCATCGCTTGTACAACTTCTCCGGGAGGTCAGCACATTCTTTCCGCGTCACGCGGTAGCAGCACTTGTCCACCCATTGTTTCAATTCCTCTAAATTTTTATATGCCGGAGTCCCGTCCGCGTTCGTTGCTACAATCTGCGGCGCGAATCGCGAACCGGACTTACGCATGATGGCCGCAATCATCGGGTGGCTAGGCGACATGAAATCCGCGTAGCGCGATTTGAACGCGACGTAGCTTTGCACGGGCACCGCGTCCTCGGACAGGAACAGTAGCTGGCTGTAAACGTCGAGCGGTGATTGCGTAACCGGCGTGCCATTGAGCACGCGGCGCAACTTCGCGTGCGTTGCAAGTTTGAGTGCGACTTTCGTCACCTTCGCAGTCGGGGATTTAATTCGCGTGGACTCATCAATGACCATCATGCACTCGGTCGCATTCAGAAAGCGGCGCGCGGATTCTTCCCCGCGCTTTGTCGCAAGAGCTTCTATATTCATCGTCAGGATGCGTAGGTGGTGGCCGGGCGCGAATAATGATTCAAGTACGATAGTTTGCTTTTTGGTCTGCGCGGCTGACCACGCGACCGCGACGCGCTGCGTCCAATCCGGTAAGTGTGTAGGTATCTCATCCGTGATCCAGTTGCGATGCACACCATTGGGCGCGATGATGAGCAGCGCATTGATATTGCCGTCGCGGTGCTGGATGGCAGCGGTGTCCAACACCACCTTGCTCTTGCCGGTGCGCTGCTCCATGAACAAGCCATAGTATTCGGCGTGCGCACTCATCTGTAATGCGATGCGCTG
>MEWP01000060.1 GCA_001775395.1 candidate division Zixibacteria bacterium RBG_16_53_22
TCTTAAGAAATCCAAGATAAATTAGGGTGGCTGCTTCAAGTCATACTGTATTCCGAATATTCCTTGCCATACAATTTCCATAATTAAAAAAAGACGCTTGATGCTATGCAAGAGCGGATATACAATGTTTATCGCATTTCTGGTGAAAGGAGATTGTATGTCAGGCAGAGTGTTTAGGATGCTCATCATATCAATAGTGACATCGCTTGTGTCGGTGGCGACGGCATATGCAGAGCCGGATATCGATCGATTCGACCCGCTCCTTAAGACGAGCTGGTACGGTGTCTACATGTCCGCAGGATCCGGCGGACAGGATGCCAAGATCGGTTATATGAGAATCTCGCTGGAAAAAATCGATGAGCCGGTCAACGGATGGAAGATGATGTCGGCGCTGAACATGAGCATGGCCGCCGGTACCGAGACAATGAGTATCAGTATTGAGGATACCAGGACATATAGCGCGCCTGGAAGCGAGCTCTATTCAAGCAAATACCTAATTGCAAGCCCGACCGGGAATATCGAGGTAAATGGCGAGGCTGCCGGTGCCAATTTCGTTCTGAGAACGTCGATTGGTGGGCAGACGACGGAGAAATCGCTGGGCTATCCGCTCGATTACCTCGACAGCGTCCTCTGTATTGAGATGAGAGCTCTCTCGGGACGAATGGCGGTCGGCGATACGTTCTCGTTCAGCCTGTTCGAGGCCACGCCGCCCATGACAGGTCTGATCCATCAGAGCGTGAATATCTCCGGCAAGGAGAACTACCTGTTTAATGGTGTCCCCACTGAAGTCTATATCGCCGATGTCACAATCGAGGAGGCCAATATCACGACCCGCACAAAGATCGACCGATTTGGGGATATGCTCGAGGGCTCGATCGGCGGCGCCATGACGTTCAAACTCGAAGATGAGGCCACCGCCAAACAGCTCGACAAATCGTTCGACACATTAAGCGATAACATTGTCAGAGTAAAAGGCGAACTCGACGAACCTTCCAAAATGAAGAATTTAACACTTCGCATAAGCGGCATCGACACCTCCGGCGTGCTGGCCACGAATATGCAGCGGGTTATATCGGTCACCGATAGCGCTTTCCTGCTTGGTATTACTGGCCAGAATGCGCCATTGGATGCGTCGAGATTGCCTGTGAAATCGGATGCATTGAATGAATATCTTCTGAATGAGCCATACCTGCAATCGGACGATCCCAAAATTATCAATCTTGCAAGGCAAATCGTAGGAAATAAGAAAGATTCCTGGGCGGCTGCCAGGAAGATAAATCGCTGGGTATATGAGAATATCGAGAAGAGTTTCACGCCCGATCTCTCGAATGCGCTTCAGACACTTAGTTCCCGGCGCGGCGACTGCGGTGAGCATACCGCGTTGGCCGTGGCGCTGATGCGTGCCGCAGGGATACCATCGCGGCCCATAGTCGGCCTGATTTACTGGCCGCCGGGACACGGATTTGGGTATCACGCCTGGGTGGAGGCTTTTGTCGGCGAGTGGGTGCATATGGACCCGTCATGGGGCGAGGACCTGGCCAACCCGGCGCGGATCGCGATTGCGCGGGGCGATATTATTGCGCAGGTCAGCGCGCTATATAAAATTATGGGAAGAATCAATATCGAGGTAGTAGAAGCGGAATAGAAATGATCTGGTGACGGTAAGTCGTAAACAGATGAAGATCGTCATCCGTCACCGTATCCTGTTTAGGGCAGCGTCATCCTTTCCCCGGCTTGGCGCTTAATGTACGGCGACGCCGGAGCTGGCGAACTGCTTGACCAGATCGCCGATTACGGCTTTGGCATCGCCAAAAAGCATGTAAGTATTGTCCTTGAAGTATAGTTCATTTTCAATGCCGGCAAATCCGGGATTTTTGCTGCGTTTGATGGCAAGCACCATTTTGGCCCGATCCGCGTCGATGATAGGCATGCCGTAAATCGGTGTCGACTTATCATAGCGGGCCGCCGGATTGACGACATCGTTGGCCCCGACCACCAGGGCCACGTCGCATTGCGGCATGTCGGGATTGATCTCATCCATTTCCGCCAGAGCCGAATAGGGAATATCGGCCTCGGCCAGCAGAACATTCATATGGCCCGGCATGCGCCCGGCAACCGGGTGAATGGCGAATTTGACTGTAATCCCCCGTTTGGTGAGCTGATCGTACAATTCGCGGATTCTGTGCTGGGCCTGGGCCACCGCCATGCCGTAGCCGGGAATCACGACTACCAAATTGGCCTGTTCGAGAATCTGAGCGGCGCCCTCGGTTGTCTCTTGCTTATAAACCCGTTGTTCGCCGCCGGCGGCTGCATGCTGCACTTTCCCAAAGGCGCCGAAGAGGACATTGGTGAAAGAGCGGTTCATCGCTTTGCACATTATGATGGACAGGATCAACCCGCTGGAGCCGTCAAGCGCCCCGGCGATGATGAGGAGCTTATTATCGAGGACGAATCCCATGGCAACCGCCGAAAGCCCCGCATATGAATTGAGTATCGAGATCACGGTAGGCATGTCGGCGCCGCCGATCGGGATGATGAAAAGAACTCCAAATAACAGAGATAGCGCGACAATGACCAGAAACACGGCGCCCGACCATGGCTCCGCCGGCATGAACACCAATAGCGTTCCCAGCCCTGCGGCCACGACCAGAAGCCCGATATTGACTATATTTTGAAACGGGAAAGTGACCGGCCTTTGAGGTATCCAGCGCACCTCCTGCAATTTGCCGGCCGCCATGAGACTGCCTGTAAATGTCAAAAATCCCAGGATGATTTCGGCGATGATGGCGATCATGCGGAACGGGGTGAGGTTCTCCGGGCCTTCGCCGAGCCATAAGAAGTATTTTGCTGTTCCGACGAGCCCGGCCGCGACTCCGCCAAATGCATGCGATAAGGCCGTTCTCTGAGGCACCGCCGTGAGCGGGACTCTCGAAAGCGGGATACCAACGATGGTACCAAGCACAATCGCCAGTATGATCCAGCCGTGATGGATGATCTGGGGCTGGAACCAGGTGGCCAGTATAGCGACAAGCATCGCGCCGGCGCCGGCGTAGACAGCCCGTCGGGCCGTCTTGGGGTCGTTCATCCAGTGAAGCGAAAAGATGAACAATATCATGGCCGCAAAGTAAGCGAGATGGGTGATGGCGTATATCATTGTTTCTTAAACATCCTGAGCATGCGGTCGGTGATTAGAAATCCGCTGACTATGTTTGTAACCGAAGCGAACAGGGCGATACCGCCGAGAAGGCGGATGGTTGGAGGGTAATCGGCGCCGGTGACAACGATCGAGCCGACAACCGCGATAGCCGAAATGGCGTTAGTCAGCGACATGAGAGGCGTATGAAGCAGGCGCGATACCCGGCGAACCACACCCAGCCCGATAAAGGTCGCCAGGGCAAATACAAACAGCATCGACCAGTAATCGAGCGGCTGCTGAGTTGCATTCGGCTGGTGCGGCGGCGATCCGGTTTGGGCAAAGCCGGGGACCGCGCCCAGGCCAAAAGCGATAATAACCGCCGTCGCCATAGCGACTCGCGCGATAACAGCGCTCCGCCGGCCATTCACTAACTGGCTCATCTAAAAATCCTTTCTATCAAGCACGAGGGTATTCAGGATTAGCACACCAACCTTAATTTCAATTTTTCCTATGATCCGGAGGCCGCGGCCTCGGATATGGCCGGCCTGACGGTGGCCCTGGCAGCCTGGATGATTTCGTCATCGTCGTCGAGGCGTATTTTGCCATCCTTGTCGACCAGATGTAACAGGAAATTCGTTATATTGCGGGCGTACATCTGACTCGAATCGTATGGCACGCTCGAGGCCAGGTTAACCGGCCCCATAATTGTGATATTGCCATGCAAAATGGTCTCACCCGGCCTGGTCAACTCGCAATTTCCGCCCTGTTCGGCGGCCAGGTCGACAATTATCGAGCCTGGTTTCATGGCTTGCAGCATATCCTGCGTGATAAGGACCGGAGCCCGTTTCCCGGGCACCGCCGCCGTGCAAATGACGACTTCGCTCTCGACCACGACTCGCTTCATTAACTCGCGCTGGCGGCGATAAAATTCCTCGTCCATGGCCTTGGCGTAACCGCCCACGGCTTCAGATTGTCCGGTTTCAAGAGGAAGCTCCACGAATTTCGCGCCCAGGCTTTCCACCTGCTCCTTGACTGCCGGCCGGATATCATAAGCCTGCACCAAAGCCCCGAGCCTCTTGGCAGTGGCAATCGCCTGGAGCCCCGCCACACCGGCGCCTATGACCAAGACATGGGCCGCAGTGATTGTGCCGGCGGCGGTCATCAGAAGGGGAAACATCTTTGGCAGGGCACTGGCAGCCAACAGGACCGCTTTGTAGCCGGCCACGGTAGCCATCGAGGATAGCACATCCATGCTCTGGGCCCGCGTGATACGCGGCATCAACTCCAGGGCGAAAGCAGTGACGCCGATTTCGGCTAATTGCTTCAGCTCGGCTTGGGAATTGGATGGATCGAGCATTCCGACTATTATCTGTCCGCCGAGATATAAACTCATGTCCCGGCCGCTTGTCTCGCGGTCCGCGCCCAGGCCCCGCACATACAGGATGATATCGGAGGCGCGTATGACCTCCTGGCGATCGGGCACGATCCTGGCGCCGCGCTCCTGGTATGCGGCATCGTTGAATCCGGAGGCCAGCCCGGCCCCGGTCTCCATGACAAAATCGAAGCCGGCTTTCTTAAGACCCGGCAATACGGACGGAACGAGCGCCGCCCGTTTTTCGCCGGGGTAGGTCTCTTTGGCGAATCCAAGGATCATCTGATCTTCCTCAATATCGAAAAGTTCTGCATAAATATCCGCGAAACAAGAACAATCCCCCTCCATGGCAGAGCGCCTCGTCCATAAACGACCGATGAAATTGTCGGGTTCCCGTCAGGGCGACTATTATTCCGCCTGCCAATTTGCGATTTTGCGAATCATTGTCAAGCGAAAAGGGGGCCGGCCAAAGGCTGTAATGGCCCGATAAACTCACTATACTCGAGGTCACCGGTTCGCAAAGCGCGCGCGGAAATCTTCCGCCGAAAAGACCTTATTCTCCGTACGTTATACGATAAATTTTGCCGCCGAAATCGTCAGAAACCAGCAGTGAGCCATCGGGCATGACCAATAAGTCGACCGGGCGGCCCCAGGCTTCACCGCCCACCAGCCAGCCGTCGGCAAAGGTCTCGTATGAGACGGCCCGGTCGCTGTCGAGCTTGACCAGCGTAATGCGATAGCCGATCGGCGTGCTTCTGTTCCAGGAGCCGTGTTCGGCAATGAAAATCTGGTTTCGGTATTCCTCGGGGAACATGTTTCCGGTGTAAAATCGCATCCCCAGCGCCGCCACGTGCGGCCCGAGTTTCATCTCCGGAGGCGTGAAATCGGCGCAGGGGCGCTCTCCCCCGAATTGCGGATCAGGAATATCGCCACCGTGGCAGTACGGGAATCCGAAATTCAAGCCGGCCTGAGGGGCGCGGTTGAGCTCGTCGGGCGGCATGTTGTCGCCGAGCAAGTCGCGGCCGTTGTCGGTAAACCAGAGCTCGCCGGTCTGGGGATGCCAATCGAATCCGACGGTATTGCGAATGCCGCTGGCGAAAACCTCGCGACCGCTGCCATCGGAATTCAATCGGGTGATGGAAGCGTAGATAGGATCGTCGCGCTCACATACGTTGCAGGGCGCCCCCACCGGCACGTATAGTTTCCCATCAGGGCCAAAAGCGATGAATTTCCAGCCATGACTTCTATCGGATGGGTATGAGTCATTGATCACTATCAGCTCGGGCGGATTCTCCGGGCGCGAGGCGATGTCATCGAAACGCAAGATTCTATTGACCTCGGCCACATAAAGCGCGTTATCTCGGAACGCCACCCCGTTCGGCATAAAGAGGCCGCCGGCTATGGTGTAAACCCGATCGGCGATCTGATCGTCATTGGTATCGGAGACAGCGTAGACGCGATCGCCGCGGGTGCCGACAAAAATTACCCCGGATGGCGAACGGGCCAGGGATCGAGCCCCAGGCACATCGGCATATACGGAAATCTTGAAGCCGTTCGGCATCTTGATCCCGTTCGGGCCGGGCCGGGCATCGGTGCCGGACTGCGAACAGGCGACCTGAAATGACAGCGCCAAAAGGGCCATCATCAAGCCGCCCAGCCGTGATCTTGTCGAATTCGTCATAGTATTGAGTTCTCCTTATGTTATTCCATGTGCTTAGACAGCGGCGCTATGCGCGGCTCCTTCAGGCATTTCAGCTTTATGGCAAAAAGCGCTGCCGGGAAAGGTACGGGGCGCCGCATGAAAACGAGCCCGCCAATCAGGTTCCTGAATTGATATAACAAATTTTGTCATAATCAGGTTTTCCAACAATTCACTAAGTTAATAGCGAATATTATCATCCCGCGATAAAGAGACTTATGCCATTGCCATCACAGACAGAACAAAACAATGAACGGCACTAATATGGACTTGACTGTCGCGACATAACATTCTATATTATAATAGCATACGATGTGGTCGACTGAATACGCGAAAATGCCCGACAGCGAGGCGCGTGAATTAACGATGTCGGAATTTGTTATTGTTATCACACCTATAGTATTGATGAGCCTCGATGACGGTGCTCAAGCATCGCGAGGTCATCAGAAAGAAGCTGGGGCTGACCAACAAGAGCGTAAATCTGGTCACGCATTTGCGCGGCTTGCAGACTGTCTATTAGGCTGGAGGGACCTCGAATTCGGGGGAGCTGCCAAAACAGAGTTTCCGCAGCCTGAGCGATACATTTACAAGACTTATGAGGACAGGCACCTCGACCAGCGGCCCTATGACCGCGGCGAAGGCCTGTCCGCTATTTATGCCGAAGACCGCTACGGCCACGGCGATTGCCAGTTCAAAATTATTGGAGGCGGCGGTGAACGACAGCGACGCCGTCTTGGGGTAATCGGCGCCGGCTTTCACACTCAAGAAGAAACTGACCAAAAACATCACCACGAAATAGATCAACAACGGGATAGCTATCCGCACGACATCGAGCGGGATGGTCACTATATAGTTTCCCTTAAGGCTGAACATAACCACGATTGTGAAAAGGAGCGCCACAAGCGTGATCGGCCCGATCTTGGGCAGAAATTTTTCGTTGTACCAGGTTTTGCCTTGTGCCGTGATGAGAGTGATGCGTGTTATCACTCCGGCGAGGAATGGTATCCCCAGGTAGATGAAGACGCTTTTGGCGATCTGCCCCATGGAAACATCGACCGCGATGCCTTTCAGACCGAACCAGGTAGGCACCACGGTGATAAAAATCCAGGCATAGACGCTGTAGAACAGCACCTGAAAGATGCTGTTGAAGGCTACCAGGCCGGCCGCATATTCAGGATCGCCCTCGGCCAGTTGATTCCAGACGATGACCATGGCGATACATCGGGCCAGGCCAATCATGATCAGGCCGACCATGTAAGCCGGATATCCGCGCAGGAATGTGATGGCCAGGAAAAACATCAGGATCGGGCCAATAATCCAATTTTGAACCAGCGACAGAGTCAGTATTTTCCAATCGCGAAAAATCTTGCCCATCTCCTCGTAGCGAACCTTGGCCAGCGGGGGATACATCATCAGGATCAGGCCGATTGCGATTGGCACATTGGTGGTCCCCACCTGGAATCGTCCCAGGAAAGTTTCAATGTCCGGGTAGAAGTAACCCAGGGCGATACCGGCAGCCATGGCGAGAAAAATCCATAGCGTCAGAAACCTGTTTAAGAAAGACAGGCGGCTTTTCGATCGGGCGATTTTCGCATGCTCCATAGCAATCATTTCGCTCCTATCGGATTGAGTTTCCTGGCCGAATTTCCAGATCTCAAATATTAATGAACAAAATATATACTCCCGCCAGGATAATCAATCCTCCTGAGGCGCGCTTTGTCCACAGCGAGAAATTGGCCGCGCCGCGCGAGGCCGCGAAAGATTCCACGAACCCCGTGACCGCGCCGGCCAGAACGATCAGGGCGCAATGGGCGAGCGCGTAAACAAAAAGCAGAAGCGTGCCGTAGGCTATCTGACCCTTGGTGGCCACAAACGCCAGTATCACCACCAGCACCGGAGTGGCGCAAGGCGTGGAGGCAAAGCCGAACAGGACACCCATTACAAAGGCGCCCGCCAGTCCCCCCACTTTTGGTTGCCATCTGCCAAGCGGCGATTTTATCTCGTAAACTCCAAGAAGCGAGAGTCCCATGAGAATCGCCACCGCCGCCAGAAACCAGTATAGGTACCTGCCGGTCGCGCCCAAAAATGAGCCGATTAATCCGGCCGCCGCCCCCATGAGCGTGAAGGTGAGCGCCAGTCCCAGGGCGAATACGAGCGAATATTTCAGAGCCTTTTTCCTATCCCCCCGGGCATAGCCGCCGACAAAACCGATTACCAGCGGAATCACCGCCAGGACGCAGGGCGAGGCTGCCGAAAGGAGACCGCCGACAAATACCGCCAGCACGGCGAACGCCGGGTTGTTCTGGGCGAATGCCGCGATCGATTCCATCTAAGGTTTGGCTCCGAGGGCGGAAAGGTGCGCCTCGATCGAATCGCCTGAGAAGAAGCCGATATGACGGTATATTTCGGCACCCAGCGAATCGAAGAATATCTGAGTCGGGATCAGCGTTATTTTATATTGCGAAGCGGCCTTGCGATTTTCCCTGATATCAATGAAGACAATCTCGGCCCGGCCAGCGTATTTTGCCCGCAGTTGCTCTAAAATCGGCGCCATCTTTTTGCATGGAATGCAGCTCTTGCTGCCCAGGTCGATCATCGTCGGAAGTTTCAGCGCGGCTGTTGGCTCGACCTTGGCAGAATCGCCGGGATCGGGCCTAAAAGGCGTGTCGTCGCCGTAGGCCGCAAGCGAAATATAGAGCGTCAGGACAGCCAGTAGCGCAATCAGCCTGGTCATGCTTAGCTCCCCTGCTCGGCCAATTTGTTTGTCAGGAAAGTGGTAGCCTCGGAAAGTGATGGCAATCTGCCGGATAATACCACCTTACCGTCAATGGCCACGCCGGGGGTCATGGTGATGCCAAACTTCATGATCTCGGCGATCTTCTCGACTTTCTCAAACTCAAAATCCTGGCCTTCGACCAAGCCGAGTTTAAGAGCCGCGTCTTTCATGACCTCGGCTGTCTTCTTGCACCGGGCGCATCCGGCCCCAAGCACTTGAATTTTCACCTTTATTCTCCTTTGATCTCAAACACCTTACATTCATTCTTCATTTTTTGCAGCGGCAATGCCTGCCACAAGGTTTTCGATCATCTCTTTCGATATTTCCCATTCAATTCGGGATGTTTCCTTGCCATCCTTGTCGTAATGCACGATCAGGGGGACAAAACCAACCTTGAAGACGCTATCGGCCAACTCCTCGGTGAAACCATCGATTTTGAGAATGTTAACCTTGCCCGCCAAGCGATTTTCGCTTGAGGCGCTGTCGAGAGCGGCCTCGGCAATGGCGCAATGAGCGGCCGTGCAACTGCAGGCCACGGAATAGTATACATAGGCCAGTGTCGGCTTGCCGGAATTGAGCATGAGGGGCAATTCTGAGATGGACGAATCCTCCCGGGCAGACGGCTTTCGGCCGGCGCCCCGGGCCGCGATTGAAAGAAAAGCGATCGACCCTATCACGGTGAGAAGCAGGGCGCATTTTGAAAGGTGCTTAGATCTGACCATAAATCATTCCCGCCATTGTTGAAAAGATGACAACTAAGAGCACATAAACTATCATTTTCTTAAAACCGATTATCTGGCTTATAACGATCATCGAGGGCAGGCTCAATGCCGGTCCTGCCAAAAGAAGCGCCAGGGCCGGGCCTTTGCCCATGCCGGCGCCCAAAAGCCCCTGCAATATAGGGACCTCTGTCAGCGTCGCAAAGTACATAACGGCTCCGGAGACTGAGGCGAATATGTTGGCCCAGATGGAATTCCCGCCCACCAGACCGGCCACCCATGATGACGGTATCAAGGCCTCGTGCCCCGGACGGCCAAAAAGGAAGCCTGATATTATCACCCCGATAAAGAGAAGCGGTATGATCTTCCAGGCGAAATCCCAGGTGGCGGAGACCCACTCGGAAAGCTCCCGCCGCTCAAACCAGAAGGCAATGTTGTATCCCAGGACCAGCACGAATCCTGAGGCGATAAGCCACTTGGAACGGAAAAGAGCGTTCCAGATATCATCTCCTGAGACCTGCGGCCGGGCCCAATTGGCGAAAATTAGGATACCGACCAGGGCGGCGAAGAAGACTGCCTCTTTCCATAGGGGCCGGGGCGGCTTTTCGACAACCGAATCTTGAAAATAAACCTCGGTATTTTTCCTTTCAGAGAATGCAAGGCTCATGACCAGGCCGATTGCCACGCTCATGAGTATTGCGCCGCCGGCGCGCGCCAAGCCCATTTCGAAACCGAGGACGCGGGCGGTCAGGACTATGGCCAGGATATTAATCGCCGGACCTGAATAGAGGAATGTTGACGCCGGCCCTATCCCGGCGCCGCGCGAATATATTCCGGCAAAAAGAGGCAAAACGGTGCATGAGCAGACGGCCAGGATTGTGCCGGAGACAGAGGCCACCGAATACGACAGCAGCTTGTTGGCCGAGGCGCCAAAATATTTTATGACCGATGCCTGACTCACGAAAACCGATATCGCGCCGGCGATGAAGAGAGCCGGCACGAGACACAGCAGGACATGAGCCCGGGCGTAGTCATTCAGCATGGCGAATGATTCGAAGAGGGCGCCGCGGAAACGGGCCCCGGCGGGGGTATCGCCGACCGGGATGAAATAGGCAAAGAGAAATACGGCTAACAAAATAGAAAGCCGCTTAACGTGTTGCGCCATGGGGAATCATCCGCGGCCCTTGACAGCCGCCAGGTGCCTTGTTGAGCGCGACTCGACCACCGATGTCACGCAACCCAGGAACCGCATGATGCAGGGAACCTCAAGGCGATAAAAAACCTTTAGGCCCTCTTTGCGGTCGCTGACCACCCCTGCCTGTTTCAGTATTGCCAGATGCTTGGAGATCGTAGAGTGGTCGGCCTCGACCAGTTCGTTAAGCTCGCAGACGCAGCGTTCGCCTCCGGCGAGGGCCTCCACCATCATGAGGCGTGTTGGGTGCCCCAGGGCCTTTAAGACATCGGCCTTGAGCTGTGCCGAAACGCGATCCCTTTCATTAATTACTTTCATATGTGGCAATATGGCCACATAGATTTGATTGTCAATACCTTTTTCTGGCATTCTTAAAAGGTCAGGAAATAAGAAACCGGAGCTTTCTTCGGAAGCCCCGGTGAGGTTGATGACAAACCGGTAATAAATTGAGTTGAGGTGTCGGGCAACTTAATGTAGGGGCGTATGGCGATACGCCCCCACAACATGCAAAATTGTCATTTCCGAGTATCGAGATTTTTCCTCATCAAAGCCATTTTGTCAACAGGCTGACCGGAGCTTTCTTCAGAAGCCCCGGTCGCGACTTCATTTTAGACTATTGTTGTTTAAATATCTCGTCGAAAAACAGCTTCATATCTTCCCATGAACGGCGGTCGGCCGCCTCGTTGTAGGCCACGCCGGTCGAGGGATCGCCGGTGTTCTTGGGGTTGGAGAATCCATGGACCGCGCCACCATACATAACCATCTGCCAGTCGACCCTGGCAGCATCCATTTCCTGTTGGAATGAAGTCAGGGCCTCTTGCGGCACGTTGGGGTCGGCCGCCCCGTGGAGAACGAGTACCCTGGCCTTGATATTTTTCCCATCGTCTGGATTGGGTGTGCTGGGGTTGCCGTGGAAACTAACCACCCCGGCAATATCAGCGCCGCTACGGGCGAGTTCGAGCGCTACCGTGCCGCCGAAACAGTAGCCGATGGCGGCAATACGAGTGGGGTCGACGAGTTTATTCATTCTCAACTGCTCCAGTCCGGCCCTTGCGCGCTCGCGCATGAGCGGGCGGTTGTTGCGATATTTGCCCGATTCCGCGGCGGCCTCCTGCGGTGTCTGCGGCCTCACAGTCTTTCCGTAAATATCGGGGACGAATGCCACATAACCGAGTCTGGCAAGTTGCTTTGCGCGCATCCGCTCATATTCACGTGGACCAGTCCACTCATGGGAGATGACGACTCCGGGATGTTTTCCCTGGACCGCCTGGTCGTAGGCCAGATACCCCTCGAAGGTGTCATTTCCAATTTTATATTCGACTGTCTCGGTGTGAATCTGGGCCTGGGTCGTGCCCGCGAGTGTCAGGATGATAATCGCGAGAACTGAAAACAGCTTCATAATGCCTCCCTTAATAATAATCTACCTGCTTAATATTCATGGAGATAAAAACAACGCGTAGTGGAAATGGTTCCCGGCCTATCAGGAGGCCGGACTAAAATCCACCCACTCTCCGCCCTGCCGCCTGACACAACCCCCGGCATGTTCGAGGTAGATATCGAGCAGCCTGCCGCGGATGTCAGCCGGAAATTCGGAGAGGAGCGATTTCTCGCGATCGAACATTAGCTTTTCAATCTGATGGTGCGGGCGGGCCGGTTTCCTAATATCGCCGAGAAACGGCAACATGTCTTTCCGAGAGAGAAGGTAAACAAGATGCTCGGCGCTGGCGGCGTCCTGGCGCAGACTCGTATTGGCGAGTTGCATCAATACGGGTCCAATCTGCGTGGCGGTGTATCCGCACCGGCGCGGGTCGGCATCCAGAGCCAGCAGCATCCCCACGATACGGCGGCACTTCTCGCAATTGCCGCAGGGACAGGCGCGACCTCTTTTGATATGCGTGGCATGGCAGGATACCTGTTGGCGCTGCAGATCGGGATATCTCTGGACCAGTATTTTTTCGATCATAAGCTCGGAGAGCGGCCGCAGGATAGAAAGCTGTCTTATTCCCCAGCCCTTCTGGGCGAAATAGCGGCTCATGGCGTTGTCGAAAAAGCGGCTCTGGTCGTAGAGGCCGTCATAATGCGGGATACCTTTGTGCCGATAGCGGCGGGTGGTATCGTACTCGTTGCCAATAATCAGCCGTCCCAGGCCGCGCTTGCGTAGAAGTGGTATCGCCCCGAAGATGAACACAGGCACGGTCCAGAGACGGATCGGGTACTCGTCTGCCCTGATGCCGGCGAAATCTTTCCTGATAAAAGGCAGGTGACGCAGCATCCAGTTGAAGAGGCGGTCGGAGTTGGTCCAGATACGCCCTGTATTCTTATATTTTCGCTGGAAATACCTGTATGAATTGAGGGCCGTGTACCAGTGGCGGCCGGATTCGTTGACAAAGATCGGATGTGTCTCATATCCCATTTCGTCCAAAAGGCCGAAACTTAATAGCGAATCCTTGCCGCCCGACGAGAGGACGGCATAGCGGGATTGGTCAGTCTGCCAGCTTGTTTTCGGCGGACTTCCACCCGCAAATACCAACTTCGAACGCAGGTAGCTTTTCATCTTGACGGTGGGAAGCTTTGCCGCTGGGCCAACCAGGAATGGATTGTATTCGAGAAATTTCTTGACGTAAATCTCGCGAGCGGTGTTCTCACCCATTTCTTTGAGAAAACGCATGTCGTGGCTGTCGAATCGCCCTCGGAAGACAATTTCGCGGGCGAAAAGGCCATAGTTAAGCGCGATTTGAGCCGCTATCATATCGGCCAGGTTTTGGCTGGACTGTTCGCCCGGCGCGAAGACGTTATCCTCGTATTTGTAAATTAGATCCAAAGAATCGGTCTTGCGTCCCAGGATGATTTTATATGTGGCAATTAGGCGATTGGGCGCGAGCCGGGCCGGGCCGACCTCGAGGCGGTCGATAGCTTCGAGGACCGCCAGCGGGTCTTTCATGGAAGACGTTTTATTGCGAGGATTCACATGCTATCAGGTTCGGGCCGCGCTAACTGCGCGGCGGCGCCTTCTCGGGTGCTCGAGGAAGGGCGTGAGGGCCGCGACCAGAGAATTAGCGCCGTTTAGCAAAATATCGACTGCCGGAAGGCCGGTGCCTGCGGAAATATCATGGCAGGCATTTTCGATTTCGGCGCCGGCCATGTTTTCGTGATTGACGGTGACTGCGACGACGGGCTTCGACGATATGAGCTGGATGGCCTGTATTTGGACCGAGAGGGGATGGATTCGATACCCCGGAAAGCCATCGTAATCCCTGCGTGCCGGGGCATGCTGTAAGATAACAGCATCGGGCCTGCCGGCGGCCAATATCTCGAATCCGCCCGGGTATGCCGGATTAAGAAGGCTCCCCTGGCCCTCGATGACGATTACATCCGGCCGGGCCTCTTTCCAGGCGCTCCAGACAGCATGTTCTATCTCGCCAGAAACGAAATCGTTAATCAAGGAATCGAGGATGATGGAGTATTTCGCTCCCTGCATCCAGGCAGTCTGGCCGGTGCCGACCATCTCTGCCGTCAAGCCGGCCGCGCGCAAAGCATCGATTAAAATCCAGGCGGTGGTGCGCTTACCGACCGCCGAGTCAGTGCCCAATATCGCTATCTTGAGGGACTTGACCTCCTCTATTTTACCTGAGAAGAAGTGAAGCTCGGAGCGGGGCGACGTTTTTCTGATATCGCGAATCCTGACGCCATGCTTCTTGGCCAGAGCCGTCAATTCTGGATCGTCTGATAAGAAGTCGTGCAAACCGGAATCGATATCAAGCCCAAGCGCAATCGCCGTCCTGATATCGGCTCGCGCATCTTCCGGCAACCGGCCGCCGTCGGGGGCCAAACCAACGACCAGGTGCGTGGCGGGATTCCCGGAATTAGACGCCGCCAGGAAGGCCTCGCGGACACCTGCAAAGATCCGTATGCCGTTAGGCCTGCTGTCTAACACCTCTCCAGCATCGGCCCCGGCGTAACGCGAATCGACTACCGAGAGCACCCGGTAACGTTCAGTGCGCCTGACAACACCGTGGGCGGTTTTGCCGTTGGTGGTGCCGAATGCCCCCTGGCAATAGACGATGGCGTTGCCCTCTCTTAGGTCCCGAACGGTCGGGAAAGCATTCACGTTTTCCTCCCGGTGAGGATTATTACGTAACGGTCGTTAGGGAATGGTTCCCGGCGATGCCGCTCGAGAAATGCGCTCAGGCCGGCACTCGAGGCCGGCAGAATGCTTAAGCCCTCTTTTTCCTGAATAGTCTTGGCGAAGGCCAGCATAGTCTTGTCGCTGACATCATCGGCCCAGCCGTTGGTTAGCCTGATAGCCTCAAGAGCGAAGTTACCGTCGACTGAGTGCCAGTTAATGAGCGGCTCGTTAATCGGCGTTTCCCGAATCAAATCCGGATTCAAGTCCTCGCAATAGAGTGAGCTTTTCAAGTAAGCCTGCACAATCGGGTTTTTGCCGTGCGAAGAGCCGGCCACCATACGCGGAATGCGCGAGGTTTTGCCGCGACGGTAGAGGCTTAAGAATCCCTTGTATATGCCGGCCATAGTGGTGCCGTTGGAAACCGGAACGGCAACCACAGCGGGGGCGTCGCGGAGTTCGTCGTAGATTTCATAAGCTATCTCGCCATAGGCCATGATTTGCAGGGCGGTATTGGAGCCGCCGGGATTGGCATCGTAAATTTCATCGAGCTCGGCTCTTTCGCGGGAGACTCGAACCGCCTCTTCATAATCGCCGGGGACCGTGATGATTTCGCTTCGATGGTTGACGATTTCCTGGACGCGCTTGCTGCGGTAGACCTCAGGGATATAAATGATGCATCTCAGGCCGGCCAGCGAGGCCGCCAGGGCGACGGCGGCGCCGTAGTTGCCGCAGGTGGCCGTGGTGATGGCGTCGAAGCCGCGCCGCATGGCATCCATGGCCTGGGCAAAGGCGATACGGTCTTTCTGGGTGCCCGTCGGATTGCCACCGTCGAATTTGAGATATATCTGGCGCAGGCCGAACTCGCGCTCGAGGTTGCGGGCGCGGGTCAGGGTGGTGTCGCCTATCTCGGAATCGATTATATCCTCGAACGCTTCCAGGCGCTCATCGAGTCTGCGATTTTTGTCGGATGCCGCCAGTGTCTGGCTTTCCAGTTCCGGCGCGATCGTCACGGTTGCCGGGCCGGGGCCGTCAAGGAGCGAGTAGCGTCCGTTGGCGTAGCCGTTAGTCGGCGGCGTGGCTGTTTGTTCCTGATTGGTTGTTGTCGTCTTTATATTGTTCACTTCTACCTTCCTGATCAAAAAAATAGAAAACTCCCTCCTGCAAGATTATGGAAACTCGGACGGACGACTATGGTGGTGTCAAAAACATGAAGATACGGGCTTTTATGAAACAGGAATTTTTCAGGCCGGTTTGGGGTGCCCCCGGCCCCGGGGCATTTGATACGGATGTCTCGCCTTGTGTCACTTCAATTCGGGGCCTTTCGCCGGCGGCCCTGGTACCTCCTTAATTAATGAATCGAGGCCATCGCTGTTCAACGCAAAATCGCAGCTCGATATTTATCTGACCAACGAGAAAATTTGTCAAGGGCAAATTTTCATGCTTCATCTGCCGCTCGAGATTTGCCGCTGCATTCATTCCGCGCTATCCTCAATTTATCTTCCGTAATTTAAACGGAGGAAGCGGCGATTATGTTTCATTTTTCAGGCAGTGAGGGGGTATTGGCGTGCTGCTTCTTGCCTTTAGCAGAATGCCCTGAATGCTTCTCGTGGGAACCCTCGGCCCGGGCCACTTCACTTTTCAAATCGCTGAAGAAAGTTTCGAAATCATCATCCTGGTCTTCGATAATGATCGACCCGGTGCTGGTCTTGTCGATCCTTGTCATGCCGGGGAAACGCTGCTCGAGGCGTCGAAGCAAGGCCGCCTGCTGCTTGTATGCGATCAAGAGCCGGCGGGTTTCCGAGATCAGCTCCCTTTGCTGAATGGCCTGCCGGAGAGTGACACGCAGCTCCTTGAAATTGCACGGCTTGCCGAAAAAGCGGTAGATTTCGCCGATATTGATGGCATTTATGGCGGTATCAAAATCGGTCAAACCTGTTAACAAGATGCGGATCGTGTCCGGAAATTCGCTTCGGACTATGCCCAGGAACGTCGTACCCGACATGCCAGGCATCGATTCGTCCGATAGAACCACATCAATGACATTTTCCTTCAGGATCACGAGGGCCTCCTCGGCCGAGCCGGCCGTGAAAACCCCGTAATCCTCTGATTCCAAAAACTGCTTTAAGATATCTGTAACTTGCGGCTCATCATCGACTACCAAAACCCTGTGCTGCATAAGCCTTCCTTTCAGATGACGGCTATAATGTCCTGGCCTGATAAGGCCTAATTCCGCGACGGGGCGCCAATATCGACGGCTACTAATATGGTTCGGCAGAATGATGTTTGAAGTTTATGTCAAAATGAGTGATTACTAAAAATAATCGCGGCCAAACTGGACCTGCATGACGCCGATCGCCTGCAGCTAACCCTCGGGGTCGGGCTCGATTTTGATAATCGGCTGGCCTGGCTCGACCAGGTCGCCGGCCCCGAAATGGATCGACCTGATGGTGCCATTCGTTGGCGATTTAATCTCGTTTTCCATCTTCATCGACTCAACGATCACAAGCGGCTGTTTGAGCGCAATCCATTCTCCCACCTTGACCAGAACCTTAACCACCTTGCCCGGCATCGGCGTGGCCACCTGATCCTTGGCGCCGTACTCGAGGGAGTCGCGCGAGAAGGTTTGCTGGTCGCCGCCGGTCTGGCCAAACGCCAGGACGTGCCCGTTGATGTGGACCTGCACCTTGTCTTCTGTGGCAGCCGCGAAGATCCGCCGAGCGCCGCCGTTGATGAAAATTGTCAACTCGTGGGGCGACAGGCGCTGAAAAGTGAAGCCGTACGATATACCCTCGACTGTCGCTTTATACCTCTGACCGTCCGGCGACGAGGTATCGCGCTCGATAATCACCAGGAAAGCTTTGCCGTTGTAAGATAATTCGTGTTCCATCAATCATTCCATTTCATTTTGTGTCATCGCGAGGAGGTCCATTTGGACCGACGTGGCGATCTCATTACGTAAAGCCGGGCCCGTCAGAATGCCATGAGATTGCCGCGTCATCCCGTCACTTCGCGCCGGGATTCCTCGCAATGACATAACCATACCTCTACCCCCCAATCTCCCATCCCCCCAGCGTCTCCCACGGCGCGGGATACCCGGCCGCGATTGTCCGCGCGCGCGCCCAGGGCCCCTCGGCCTCGATTTGCAGCGCCGCGGCCATCAGGGCCTCAGCCACGGTCTCGGTCCGGACATGTGGCGCCCAGTCGGGCATGTGGCGCTCGATAAAATCGGTGTACGTCCGCCCCGCCAAAAATTCAGGGTGCAGGACCGAATCGTGCAGGAATTCGATTCCTGTCTTGATCCCCAGGATCGGGAAATCGCGCAATGCCGCCGCCATGCGACTGCAACAAGCATCGCGAGTCGGCGCCCAAGCGATCAGCTTGGAAAGGATCGGGTCATAGTAGACCGGAACGTCATAGCCCGAATAGATACCGCAGTCATGCCTGATGCCCGGCCCGGTCGGTTCTTTCATGAAAAGGATCTTGCCCGCCGATGGCAGAAAGCCGTTCTGGGGGTCCTCGGCGTAGATACGGCACTCGATGGCATGGCCGCGCTGGGAAATATCATCTTGCTTAAGCCAGAGCTTTTCCCCTGCGGCAATCCGGAATTGCGCATGAACCAAATCTATGCCGCAGACCAACTCGGTCACAGGGTGCTCAACCTGCAAGCGGGCGTTGACCTCGAGGAAGTAGTATTCGCCGTTCTTGTCGACCAGGAATTCGACCGTGCCGGCGTTGGTGTAACCGGAGACCTCGACCACTTTCAGCGCCGTCTGGCCCATGCGGTGGCGGAGATCATCATCGAGCGCGGTCGACGGGCTTTCCTCGATAATCTTCTGGTGGCGCCGCTGGATCGAACATTCACGCTCGAAGAAGTGGACGACGTTGCCCTGGTTGTCGGCCAGGATCTGAAACTCGATGTGGCGGGGCTGCTCGATATACTTCTCCAGATAGACGGAGGGGTCACCAAACGCCGAGGCTGCCTCGCGCATGCCAGCCTCGACCGCGGCTTTGAGCTCGCCCTTTTCGCGGATGATACGCATACCCTTGCCGCCGCCGCCGGCCGAGGCCTTAAGCAGAACCGGGAATCCGATTTTCTCCGACGCTGCCAGGCACTCATCGGCTGACGTGCTCTTGGTTTTCATGCCGGGGATTAGCGGTATATTGGCGCCCTCGGCGGCATGGCGCGAGGCCACCTTGTCGCCGACCAGTCTCATCGCCTTGGAATTGGGGCCGATAAAGACGATCCCCTCTTTCTCGCAACGCTCGACAAACCTGTAGTTCTCCGCCAGGAAGCCGTAGCCGGGGTGGATAGCCTCGGCGCCGGTCTTGCGCGCCGCGCCGATAATGGCATCGAAACTGAGGTAGCTCTCCGTGGCCGGCGCCTGGCCGATATGAACGGCCTCGTCGGCCAGTTGCACGTGGAGCGCGGCCCGGTCGGCCTCGGAGTAGACCGCCACCGACTTGATCCCCATCTCCCGGCAGGCCTTTATGACCCGC
>MEWP01000061.1 GCA_001775395.1 candidate division Zixibacteria bacterium RBG_16_53_22
TGAACCATTCGGTCGGCTTTTTGCTGGTATCGCCTTTGCGCTTGGCCATTTTGAAGGCCCGGAACTTCTCGCCGGTGGCTATCTCTTCGTGTCTTTGAATCGGGGCAAAAATAAACAGAGTCCCGGCCAGCGCTATCGCTGCGGCCACCGGCATGAAATATCTAATCGGTTTCATTCAAAAACTCCCATCGTCAGACCAGATCGCATAAGATCGTCACATTATTAAGAAATATAGGGCCTTTTCGGTTCCAAACAAAGGGATAATGGGGAGATCAACATGATTGGACCGGTTTTGCGGGCCGCTGTCGAATGTATACGGGTCCACTATTCAGGCGCCTTATGCTGCTGACAAAATAGCTTTGATGAGGGAAATTTCTTATACTGGGAAATAGCAATTTTGCATGTTGTAGGGGCGTATCGCAATACGCCCCTACAATAAATCACTCGACACCTCAACTTAATTTATTACCGGTTTGTCATCAATCTCCGCCGCTTGTCCACGCGCCTAAATAATGTCGCTGAATCTCGAGACTCTGGCTCCGGCCCTGGTCATTTCATCGAGCGCCGCCGCGCTATCGCCGGGCTTGACCTCGACACCGCGGATAGCATCCTTGACCACGATGACTTTGAATCCGGCCTTTAGAGCATCCAAGACAGTACTCTTGACACAGTAATCCGTGGCCAGGCCGGTCACCATTAGCCGCTTGATATTGGCCTTGCGAAGCCGCTCGGCCAGGTCGGTCCTCTGGAAACCGGAATAAGCCTCCTTGTCCGGCTCGACTCCTTTCTTGACCTGGACCGCTTTTTCGAAATCGAGGCGCAAGTTGGGGTGAAGGGCGGCGCCTTTAGTGTCGGCCACGCAGTGGGGCGGCCAGATACCCCCCTGCTCCTTGAACGAAATGTGACTGGCCGGATGCCAGTCCTGGGTGTAGAAAACATGCTTAAAATGGGGCGCCAGGCCATTGATAACCGGCACGACACGGTTACCCTCGGGCACGGCCAGCGCCCCGCCGGGGCAGAAGTCGTTCTGGACATCGACCACGACCAGCGCGTCTTTTTCGGGATTGATCTTTATCATGCTTATAATATAGAAAAAACGGCATGACAAGGGAAGGGGGTTGTGTGGGGGGAGTGGCTCTGCTATTGAAAGGCGTCAGGATGTCGTCCAATTGGACTCCATTCTGACGCACATTAAACGGCGCCCCGGAAAACACCGGGGCGCCGTTTGCATGGGTCGTTACTACTCGACTCTTGCGAGAAGCATCCCCATCCGAGATTTTGCTGTGTCGGGTTCGGGGACCCGACACCACGATAAATGACCGACCCTACAGCGTCAGGTCCATGCCCCTGCTCCGCCGAAGGCGGATGCGGGGTCAGACCTGACGCCACTCATCACGTCGGTGATGTGCCCCGGAGGGGGATGCGCGGCGCACCCTTTGCGGCACTGAAAGTGCCGCCTATTCCGCATTCCGCAATCCGCATTCTAACATCTTGAATAGCCGCATTCGGGGCAGAAGATACAGCCCGATTCGGTCTTGAGGGGGCTGGCGCAGTCGGGGCAGAGGAGGGCTCCGAGGTCCTTGCCGTTGTTCAACGTTTTGCCGTTGCCGAAATTCTTCTGCAATATCTTGGCGATAGCATCGGGCACCGAGCGGATCAGTCCGGCGGCGCCAAATACTTGCGAGTCGCCGCCAATACCTTTCAACTGCTCGATAATCTCCTCGACACTGACGCCGCTTCGCAATGCCAGCGAGATCAGGCGGCAGATGGCCTCGGTATCGGCCATGGTGTCGTAACCCGATTTGCCGATCTGCGCGAAAACCTCGAATGGCTTGCCATTGTGCGTGTTTACGGTTACGTAGAGATTGCCGAATCCTGTCTTGATCTTGTTGGTGATACCATGCAGCGAATCGGGTCTGTCCCTAACCACGCCTTTGGGCGATTCGCTTCCGGGCGCGCCGGTCTGCTTGGTCGAGAGGACCTGGAAGGCGCGGGAGCCATCGCGGTAAATGGTGACACCCTTGCATCCCAGGCTGTAGGCCAGCTCGTAGGCGGTCCTGACATCATCGGCCGTGGCGGTCCGGGGCATGTTGATAGTCTTGGAGACGGCGTTTTCGGTATGCCGCTGGAAAACGGCCTGCATCTTGATATGCCACTCCGGCGAGATATCGTGCGCGGTTACGAAGACACGCTTGATATCATCGGGTATCTCATCGAACTCGGCGATCGAATTTTTCTCGGCGATACGCTCCATCAGGCGCTCGGAATAGAATCCTCTTTCCTTAGCGCGGGCCTCGAATATCGGGTTGACCTCCACCAGGCGGGTGTTATCCATGACATTGCGCACATAGCTGACCGCAAAAATCGGCTCAATGCCCGAGGAGCATCCGGCGATTATAGAAATGGTTCCGGTCGGCGCCACCGTGGTGACAGTGGAGTTGCGTCTGGGCCGCGGCGGATTAAGCCCTTTGCCGGAAAATACCGATTTCTCCCAGTTGGGGAAATTACCGCGCTTCTTGGCAAGCTCGCCGCTGGCCTTGTCGGCCTCGGTCTGGATAAACTCCATGAGCCGCTCGCCGAGCTCCAGCGCCTCATCGGAATTGTAAGAGATATCGAGCATTATGAGCAGGTCGGCCCATCCCATGACGCCCAGCCCGATACGGCGGTTGTTCTTGGTGGCCTGGTCGATCTCGTGAAGCGGGTATCTGTTTTGTTCGATGACGTCATCGAGGAAATGAACCGCCATCTGTATCAACTCGCGAAGCTTATCCCAGTCGATTTCATTGCGGAACATCCGGGTCGTATCCGAGGGGTCGACCACGGCCCGGACGATCTTGGAGAGGTTGATCGAGCCGAGATTGCAGCTCTCATACGGCAGTAGCGGCTGCTCGCCGCAAGGATTGGTGGCCTCGACCAGCCCTATCTTGGGCGTCTTTTCGGCGGCGTTGATTCGATCCAGGAAAATCACGCCCGGTTCGCCGGTGCGATGGGCGTGCTCGATTATGGTCTGGAACACCTCGTTGGCATCGAGCGTCTGCGGCTTGTCATCGATGACATAAGGCCGGCCGGTGCGGGGATCGATCAGCGGGTACATAGTCCGATTCTTAGCGGCCCGCATGAAATCATCGGTGATACCGACCGAGATATTGAAATTGGTCAGCTCTTTCAGATCGTCCTTGCAGCGGATAAATTCCAGAATGTCGGGGTGATCCACGCGCAAGATTCCCATATTGGCCCCGCGGCGGGTCCCGCCCTGCTTGACCGCCTCGGTGGCGGCGTTGATGACTTTCATGAAACTGACTGGCCCGGAGGCCACCCCCGAGGTGGAAGCCACGTTGGCGTTCTTGGGGCGCAGGCGCGAGAAGGCAAATCCGGTGCCGCCACCCGATTTGTGAATCAGGGCGGTATTCTTGACTGTCTCGAAGATCGAGTCCATGGAATCGTCTATAGGCAGGACGAAGCAAGCCGAGAGCTGCCCCAACCTCCGACCGGCATTCATCAGAGTCGGAGAGTTGGGAAGGAACTCGAGCCGCGCCATCACGCGATAAAACTCCTTGGCGGTTACTTCGATTTCCTGTGGGGTGGAACCGAAATGGGCGTCACCCTCGGCGATAGTTGTGGCCACGCGGATGAAGAGCTCCTCCGGTGATTCAATAACATGGCCCTGGTCGTCCTTGGTCAGGTATCGTCGGCGCAATACGGCCAGGGAATTGGGGGTGAGCTGTGGTTTTATATCAACCTGTAATTTCTCCAATTTATCCTCCCTCCAGGATTATCCGCCAAAGGCGGGCTTATCCGCCATAGGCGGATTTATATTCGAAACCAGCTTCCTTTAAGTTTCATATTCGAACGAAGCCGATTTTGTTTCGTCGTCTAACTTGAAGTCCCCGAATACGATTGGGGCCTCTTTAAGCATAATTTTGAGCATCGCCAGCGCGATTTCCCGTATCTCCCAGTGAGCCCGGGGATGAGTCCGGACACAGAAGAAGTGGCGCAGTTCTCGGAAATTGGCCGTAATCACGATCTGCGAGACGGTGGCGTTGGGCAGAATATAGCGGGCGTCCTCCGGTGGGACACCGGCATCAAGCATCTTCTCATAAAGCTCATAGCATGCCATGACCGCCTCCTGATAGGCTGCGGCGGCGCTTCCCTGGCCTGTTAGCCGGGCGGATTCGATTGTGCCGGGCAGGACGAATTGGAAATCGGTGGTTTTCTTGCGGCCGGGCTTGTCCGCCAGGGCGGGCTTGTTGGCGTAGCAGACGTAGCGCTGGCTCTCCTGCGATGGTGAAATGAACCGGTGCCTGACAAGCTCGTGCGTGAAGACCCGGGAGCCGCCGGTAATCCTGAACGTGGCCGAGGCGTGCTCTAAGACGGAGAAGTGTTTTTTCTGCAGGATCTTTTTGATAAGCTCCGCTGTCGATTTGGGAGGATCATATCTGTGAAACGACAGGTAACAGGTGCGGCATCCAAGCTCGATAATCTGCTCGGCATCGGGGGTGACAGACATGAGTTCGACCACAGGCGTTGCTGTATGGGCGCTTACCTCGCTATCGTGATGCAGATTTTTAGAAGCGACTGAAGACACTATTAGAACCTCCCCCAAATCCGTTTTTTATGAAATTTGTCGATTGATCTCAGACGCCACCGACTTTACTTCAACATCGGTCTGCTATCCGCCCCCCGGAAAATCGGCTAGCATATTTAATCACAACGGGGGAATTGTGTCAACAGATTTTTTGAAATTTCCTTAAAAAAATACAACATATTGTGGTTCAATGATTTTTTGGCACTATATATCGTGGTCCATGAATATTTTAGTGGATTTATCTGTCTTGACTTTGAATTATTTTAAGCTAAATTTAATCCGGACAAAAAAAGGAGATTATGATGGTGAGAACGATTATTGTCGCGGCGCTTGTTTGTGTTATATCGTCGTCGGCCGGCGCCGATGGCTATCATTTCATAACAGTGGAAAGTAACAGTTCCGATATGTTGGCCTCGATTCAGGGATTCCCCGGCCGATATTGGGGGGTATCGCCTGCCGGCGCCTTCCTCTCGGGAGATGATGGTTCGCTGGCCTGGCTTTTGGAGCGCGGCTTTCGGTATGAGGCCGTTACATTCGATCCCGATATCAATGCCCTGTACCTGTGTTATTTCGATAATGACAATTTGCCGCAGGTCTCGAAAATAACATCGGGGCAAGATTTTGTTGTGACCAAGTCGCCGGTGAGCTCGGCGGACGCGCTCAGGCGCCTTACACCCAAGAGCATTCCTCCGGCGGCCCGCGGCGACGTTTCCCCACCGATGATATTGACATACGATCCCGATATCGACGCGCTGGTCGGCCGGGTCAATCGCGATACGATCATATCGTTCCTGAATGGGCTATCGGGCCGAACACCGATATTGGTTGGGGGAGAGACCGACACCATCCATACGCGTTACTCGGGCACCGATGATAACGCTCTGGCGTTGCAATATCTCAAGGAAACGCTGGAATCATACGGATATCAGACGGAGTATCACGGTTTCTATTCCGGCAATCTTCGCAACGTTACGACTTTCGACGCCAACCGGGCCTGGGCCATCACGGAGGCCTCGGAGGTGCTGCGCACCACCGACGGCGGCTCAACCTGGACCATACTGCCCGACAATGTAACAACGTCGCTCTGGGGCATCGAGAACGTCGGCCCCGATTCGGTCTGGTTTGTGGGCGACGCCGGTGTCATCAGATTTTCCTCCAACGCCGGGAATAGCTTCGTAACGCAGACGTCGAGCGTGGGCGGCTTCTTTTTCGGAATAGATTTTGTCAACAACCTGGAGGGGTGGATAGTCGGCGACCTGGGCCGCGTCATTCACACCACCAACACCGGCGCCAACTGGAATACGCAGACGACGCCGGTCAGCTCGCGTCTCTACGACGTTTGTTTTGTCGACAACCTGTACGGCTGGGCGGTGGGCCGGGACGGCACCATCATACGCACCACTAACGGCGGAACGAACTGGACAGCGCAGATATCCAATGCCGCCCAGCGGCTTTACGGCGTGGATTTCGTGGATCGTAACAACGGCTGGGTGGTCGGATGGGGCGGGGTCGTGCGGCACACCACCAACGGCGGCGCCGAGTGGCAAATCGTGGACATCGGATCAACGATCGAGAAGTACCAGGTCGATTTCACGGACTCATTGCACGGCTGTATCGTGGGCTGGGACGGTGAGATATTCGTCACCACTGACGGCGGCGGCAATTGGACACTGGTCGAGGCAGGTTTCGCCAATGATTTTTACTGTGTCGATTTCGCCAGCAGCTCCACCGGATATGCCGTGGGTCAGGGGATGATCGCCAGGACCACCGACGGCGGTGTTACATGGCACAGCCAGACCGCCGGCATAGAATCGAGTTGGCTCAATTTGATCGCCGCCCGACCGGGAATTGTCAGCCCGGGGCAACAGGTCATTATATGCGCCCACATGGATAACACCTCGCAGCAGCCGCTTTATAACGCACCCGGCGCCGACGACAACGGCTCGGGCACGGTGGCCGTTATCGAGGCCGCCAGGATATTCGCGGCGATTCCGTTCGAGAGAACTATCAAATTTGCGCTCTGGACAGGCGAGGAGCAGGGGCTTCTGGGGTCGGCCGCCTATGCCGCCGATGCCGCGGCCAGGGGGGACACGATTTACGGCGTCTTCAATTTCGATATGATTGCCTGGGATGGCGACGGGGACGGCTCGATCGAGCTGCATTGCGGAAATATGCCGGCCTCGCAGGATATCGGCCATCTTTTCGAGGATGTCGTAACAGATTATAATATCAATTTGCAGCCGGAATTCCTGACATGGAGCTCGACCGACCGCTCCGACCACGCCTCGTTCTGGGACCAAAACTACCCGGCAATACTGGGGATCGAGGATTTCTCCGATGATTTCAATCCGTATTATCACACCACCAGCGATAATATGAACATCATAGACACGATCATGTTCTTCAATTTTGTCAAGGCCGCAGTCGGCTCAGTCGCGACGCTGGCTCTGCCCGATACAGAATTCACAGGGGTGGGCGCACCGGATCGGCTGCCATTTGATTTCAACCTGGCGCAGAATTATCCCAACCCGTTCAACCCATCGACGCACCTGTCTTTCAATCTTCCGCGCCCGGGGCACGCCAGGCTCGAGATATATGACCTGCTGGGCCGTTCGGTGCGGACTTTGATCGAGGGGCCGTTGGATGCGGGATATCACAGCCTGAATTGGGACGGCCGCATGACGGATGGCGGACAAGCATCATCGGGTGTCTATTTCGCGCGCCTGCGATTTGACGACATGAATTCGACAATAAGAATGACGCTGGAAAAGTAACGCGCAATTTCATATGAATCTTGTAGGTCAGGTCGCCTGCGACCTGACTTTTTATTTTTGGGCGTCAGGTCACGGCCTACGGCCTACGACCTGACGCAACATTGACGCACTCCTATCGAATTCGGGTGTCACAATTCATTGTGACCCCATTTAAATGCCGCGTAGGGGCGGCAGACACCTGCGGCTCTGGGCGGCCAAGGGCGCCCGATGATTTCCCCATCAACCGATAATTACCCACCCTGAACCGTCAGGTAGTCGGCCTGCCCATTCGTGTTTCGGGAATCACAATTCCCGAAACACCGCAGGCTCCGACTCGCGGGAGCGATGTTGACATATCGATGCACTGTCGGGTGAGGCCACCCGACAGCCCTGAGTATCTACAAACAAATAGCCGCTCTCACGTAAATCTCAATATTCGACATAATTCCATACCCTATTCTGCGTTAGGGATAAAAACCCGGCATCAAAAGAATGTACATTTTGCATTTTCTTTTGCAGGGGCCCGATTAGTAGAAGGAGGATCGATTTGGAAAAGATCACCGTGACACTAAGTCGCAAAGGATCGACCACGGCCGGGAACCTGGCATTCGGGCCGCCCGATGACCGCGTGGCCTTTCTGGTATCGCGAATAAACGAACGTATCAAGCCGCCCAGGCTGGCCACCGCCGGCAACGTCAACATCCGCGCCATGTATCTGGTCAACGATAAGATCAACTCGCATGGGGGACGATTCCGACGCGCCGACCTGTTGAATCTCTGCATACTCATACCAGATACGCCGGTGTTGGTCGGCCACAATCGCGCGGCGGAACCGCTGGCCCGCACGTTCCACGCCGAGCTCGAGATGAAGGCGGGTGTCCTCTGGCTCAAGAGCTTTTTCTACTGGCCCAAATTGGACGGGGTCGACGAATTCCGCGACAAGATCGATTCCGGCGTTTTCAAGGAATGCTCGATTTCGTTCACCTACACTTTCCCCGAGTGCTCGCTCTGCGGCGAGGATATCCGTCGCTGCCGACATGAGATCGAGGCGTTGTCGCCGGACGAAAACAGGATTCATTTCATCTACCGGGGGATAACGCAGGTATTGGAAACGTCGCTGGTTTTCAAAGGCTCGGTGCGCGGCACGCATATAACAGACCGTTTGGTGGCGGGCAGCGATAAGATCGTGGTTCGGTCTACGGTTAACCAATTGGAGCTAACCGTGCCGCGGGGGCTGTCATCGGAGCATGTAACAATTTACCCGTTGAGCAACCGGACACGGGAATATCGATTGATATCGGCGCCGGCGGGGATTCTGGCGGCCACGGCGATGAAGGGCGCCAAACCATTTCTGATGCTCAAGCTCGGATAGGGGGATATCGAATGGCGCATAAAGACACACTGGTCAAATACGTAATCAGCGTGGCGCTGGCGTTGGCCGGACTGCTCTCGGGCTACTACGCGGCCTATACCGGACTGCGGGTCGAGCTGGCCACCAAGGCCGAGGGGCGTTACGTGGATGATATCGATATCCGGCTGGCGCGGATGGAGGCGATGATCAACGAGCGGTTCGCGACGCGCGAGGATCTGGCCGGATTCAAGAATGAGATCGTCTCGCGCCTGACAGCGATTGAGACGAAGTTAGCGAATAGCGAGTAGCGAGTAGCGAATAGGGAGTTGTGAGTTGTGAGTTGCGAGTCAACAGGACTGAGTGCTGAGGACTGAGGACTGAGTGGCAGGAGGCGATAGGCGAATGGCATTAAAGAAATTTGGTAGGCGGCCAGCTCGTCTGGTCGCGGCGAAGAAGGAGGAAACTTGAATCAAAGCGAATTAATCGGGCGGATCGAGGCAATCAAGGCGGCGCTCGATCGGGCTTTCGATGACGGCAAGATCGATTTCGATCGAATCATCGACGAGCTCGACGCGGTCAAGGCGGCGTTGTCCGGCGCGGATGGGGGGCGCGATGAGGCGCATGTAGCGGTGAGCCCCGAGGAGTATAGGTAATGATCGTTAGGGGCGTGGCCGCGGCCAAGATTGGCATCCGTCAGGCATTCGCGGTCAGAGCCCATACGGGTCCAAAGCCACAAGCTCTGACTCGCGAATAAACTGGAGAAGGGTTCCGACCAATAGCAATCGTTTTGTAGGTCGGGAGCTTGCTCCCGACAACCGTGTAACAAAAAAAGGTCAAAATAAAGGTCACGCAGCGTCAGGTCTGACCCCGCATGCTAAGCAGCAGGGGTAAACGACCTGACGCCACTAGGGCGAAGAACGAAAGGAGAATCAATGACAGTACGCGAGCAAAATCTGGAGACAGTGGGATTTCTGTGCGCCACATTCAAGGTGCATCAGACAACCGGGGTCGATGACCTCAAGGATACCGATATCGGCAAGGCGGTGGTGCTTTCGGGGAACAACGAGGTCAATCTCGGTATTAGCGGCGGTCAGCTTCTGGGAAAGCTGATCGACCTCTCGCTCACCGACGCCGATAACGGCAAGCGCGTGGCCACGGTTCAAATCGGCGGCATATGCACATTGGTGTCCGCGGCCACGACGCCGGCGGTGGGCAACCGGGTAGTGGTCAACGGGGCGGGAGCGGTCAAGCAGGCGCCAGTTCTGACAGGTTACGACCCGGCCGGTGGCAATGTGGCGCGCGGCACGGTGATTGCGGTCAACGGCACGAGCGACGCGACGGTGTTATTAGGGTAGCGAATAGCGAATAGTGAGTAGTGAGTAGCGAGTAGGGGGTTGCGAGTTATGAGCAGGGAAAAGGCAAGAAGGAACAGCACCGGCGTCAGGTTGCGGGCGAACTGCTCCAAAGAGATCTCTTGTAAGTCGGGGGCTTGCCCCCGACAGCTCTGAAACAGATCGTGCGGTGCACAATAGAGATGACACACAATAAAGCGTCAGGTCTGAGGACCTGACGCCACACGGGACCTGTCGGCAGACGAGCTACCGACCTACCAAATCGAAGGAAAAATCACAGGAGGAAGTAGATGGAATTTGAAAAATTGTTATCATCGGAACTCGGTAACACGCTGGTTGCGCCAGCCGAGAACAAGGGAGGGACACGGTCGGTCGATTTCTCGCGAACCAAGCGGCTCGAGGTCACGCGCGATTTATACATGGAGGCCCAGGCGCGGGGCATGAGCCTCTCGGAGCTTCTGGAGCAGCCCGAGTATGATCCCAGCCCGGCCGGCTCGCCTCTCGATGCTTTCGAGCGCCAGTTGGCCACCAAGGGTCTGCGCACCAGCGGCCGTAACGCCGTGACAGTCGAGATGTTCTATCGCGGCGCCCCGGCCCTGTTGCCGGAATTTGTCCTGCGAGAAATCCGGCGCGGCATGGGCATGAGGCCCGAGCTTGGCCGGCTCCTGGCTTCGAGCGCGTCGGTGACGACCTCGCGCTATTCGCCGTTCAAGGTCGATCACTCGGCCAATGACACCGACCTTTCGCTTCGGCCGGTGGGCGAGGCGGCCGAGATACCGTCGGTCAATGTCACCGAGCAGAACAACACCATCGTGATACCGGACTACGGCCTGACGCTCAAGGTTACCTACAAGGCGCTGCGCTACCGCAGCATGGCGCAATTCCGGGTGTTGCTGTGGTATGTCGGTTACCGTCTGCAATCCGACAAGGTGGCGCTGGTGGTCGACACCATCATTAACGGTGACGGCAACTCCAACGCGGCCTCGGTGATCAACACCGATGTTACCGGGACGCTCGACTACGACGACCTGGTCAAGTTCTGGAACGAATTTTACCCCTACCAGCCGAATGTCCTGATCTGCCACAAGGACAAGATTCGCAATATATTGACTCTGGCCGAGTTCAAGGATCCGCTGATCGGTTTCAGTTTCCAGGCCAACGGCGAGATAACCTCGCCGCTGGGAGCAACTTTGATCCGCTGCGACGAGGTGCCGGCTGACTTCGTGATCGGCCTGGATAACCGCTTCGCGATGGAAGAGGTGGTCAGCCAGCCGCTGATGATCGAGTACGACAAGGTGATCGAGCAAAGGATCGAGGAGGCGGTGATTTCCGAATCGCTGGCCTACGCCAAGATCATCAAGGAATCGTCGCTGGTGCTCGATACGGTCTGGTCATAACGGGGTAAGTGATGCAGAAACTTCTGGCAACATCGACGGCGGCCCGGCCAACCGGGTCGCCTCCCCAGCGGCGGCTCTTCAAAGTACCGTCAGGCCCGTTCGCGGGGCGGCTGGCGGCGCTCTACGCCGATTCGCCGAGCGGGATCAAGCTTGTATATTCCAATTACCCTTATAACAATTGGTCGGCCCCTATAACTGTTACAAGCGATTCATCCGATACCCCATTCTCGGCCTGTATCGATTCTTCCGGCAATATCTACGTGGTTTATAGCGACACGAGCCATGATCTGAAGATGCGCAAGGTGTCATTTTCGGGCGGACGATGGAGCGTCGGCGCGGCCTCGACAATAATCGATGCCGACGACAGTTTCCGGCCGGTCATTTTAAAGGACAGCGACGGCAAGCTCTGGTGCCTGTTTGACCATCACCGGCTCTCATATGATGGCCGCCACTACGTCCGCGCCAAGAGTTCGGTCGATGATGGGATGACGTGGGGCACCGGTCCGGCCGACCTGGGCACCGCGCTGTCAGCGGCCTGGATCGATCCCGTGTACGTTTCGGTCTGCCTGGGCATTGCCCGGCTTTATGCAGTCTATTGTGTCAACCACTCCAACATCATGCTGCGTATCTGCGATCTGGCCACCTCCATTTGGCAGGACGAATCAGCCATCTGCCAGATCGATTCTATCGACGATCAGTTCGACTCGGCAATTTCCGGCGACGGCAGGCTTGGCGTGGTCATGATATCGTCAGCGGGCGGGGTTCGGCTCAAGGAACACGACGGGCTGACCTGGGGCGGCCTGGTCGAGATCGAGGCCGGCGCGGCGCGTTCGCCTCAGATTTATTACGCGGGATCATCGCCCCAGATCATATTCATGAAACATACCGGCAACGGATATTATATACCGCGTTTCGCCAGGAAATCGGGGGAGGCATTCGATGTCGAAGACGCCTCACCCGCATTCGGCGCGTTTGACAAGGTGTTCGTTTTCTGCGTGGCGGGTTCTCCCCAATATCAAGACAAGACAGCGGCGGCCGCAAGCAGTGCCACGGGTGATATCTACCACTCCGATTCACAGGCTCTGCTCGATGGCGCCGGGGACTGCCTTTACCTCGGGGGGCTTTCCAAATTTAACCGGGCGGCGGCCGTGCTCTCGACTCAAGGGTCGAGTGGCGTTGTCGTCTGGGAATATTGGAATGGTTTCGATTGGGTTCAGTTTGTTCCATCCTCCGGGGCATACCATTTCGAATTGAGCGACATTCTCATTCAGTTCTGGCAGGACCTGTCGGTGGCGCCGGCCGAATGGCAGGTGGGGCTTATCAATGGTCACAATGCGTTCTGGGTCCGGGCCAGGGCGACGACAGGATATTCGATAAAACCTGTCGGCACTCAGATATTGGCCGGTTCCAAGCTCGATGACCTGGCGCTGGTGAGGTAGGGCGATGAATATAACACTTGATTATCTGACAGGCAATCGCAAGTGGCTGGTGCGAGATTTCACGGTCTGGGGAGATGCGGGCACGTTCGATGCCGCCATCATTGCCACGGAGGATCTCGGCGTAAGCACTGTCATCTTCCTGCGCGAGCTCCTCGGGGGCCAGGCGCAAGTGGTGGAATATACCGACCTGGTCGACCATCGGGGAAACCACCTGCCGGAAGTTATCTCAAATCCGACCATCGTCATAATTCCGAAGAATGGGGCTGCCGCTTACCTAACCGGCTCGCCGGGAAACATGTCATTTGCAATCGCCAAAGCGCCGGGCGGGTCAATCGAGCCGGTGGCAGACCTTTTAATCATGGAGATGAGATAGATGCCATTCACGACAAAAGAGATAGTCCGAAAACATGTCCTCGAACACCATATCGGCTCGAGTATGGTGACAGGCGAGAGCATTCAATTGACCGGCACCGATTCGTGCCGCCTTCAGAGCCGGCCGATCCTGCCGCAGTCGGAGAAAATCAAGGCCAGGGAGCAGAGCGAGCCGACGAGCGAGACCGTCAATTTTGCCCAGGGCGATACGGTGTCCCTGACGCAATCGCAGTTAGCGCCCGAGTCGGTGGTCGTGGCCAGCGACACCTCCTTGAGACGAGTCTACGTCGAGCATGTCGATTACCATGTCGATTACGCGCCGGGGACAATTCGGCGGTTGGGCGCCGGAGCCATTCCATCGGGGGCGGCAGTGACTGCCTGGTACATTCCTTACAGAATCTACCAGCGCGGTGTCGATTACGATATCGATTACCAGGCGGGCACGCTCAAGCGACGTTCATCGGGAGCGATCGAGAGCGGGCAGTGGGTGCTGGCCGACTACACCGCCGAGTATGGCAACCTCGACGATGGCGCCATCGAAAACGCTATCACCGAGGCCGACGAACAGGTGATGGCTTTCATCGATGAGCAATATCGGAACTCATCGGAGAAGGCGCTGGTGGCCGCCGAGACCTACCTGGCGGTGGCCATCATTTGCCGGATCAGGGCCATGGAATTGATGGCGGGCTCGGGCGTTTCGGGCTCCGGGGATACGCGTTCCTGGATCGCGGTAGCAGAGATGTATCGCAAGGAGGCGTTCGGCATGATGGCGCGATACGCCAGACCGGTGGGGGCCTTCAAGGCGCCGGGCAAAGCGTGAGTTGCGAGTTGTGAGTTACGAGTTACGAGTTACGAGTTACAAGTACGAGTTGCGAGCAGCAAGAAAGCGAGAAGAGATGCCACTATCAGTAATATCGTTGGGCAGGATTAAGGTGAAAACGCGGAGTGCTGAGGAAGAAAACTTAGCCCTCAGTCCTCGTCACTCAGTTCTGTTATTAATGATCCTGGGGATATTCGGCGTATCCGGGTGGTTCATTTCGCCTGTCCTTGCGGATGGGTATTACGGCTACGCCACGCAGGGCGGCACGACATTCACGTTTGGTCCCAGTTACTGCTGGGGCAACAGGTATTCAGGCGATTTCTTCACCCCCTCTGTCGGTGTCACTGTTGATACCTTCATTATCTGGTGCAACGGCCAAAGCAACAACCCCAAGGTCGTTTTCGGCATTTATGATGTTATCGGCGGTATCATAACCAACAGGATCGGGGTATCCGATACGCTCTATGTCACAGGCAACACCATGCAGCGCTGGACTTGTCCCGCCAACATGCAGTATGCGCCCGGCATTACCATTACGATCTGCGTCGATGTGGTCGGCGCCGCGGGGCCGGCGGTGGCTTGCAACGACCAGACCACGGCCCTGTCTCGCAGCAATAATTCCACCTTTCCCAAGACCTGGAGCGACAACATCCAAATCGACTATCGCTGCAGTCTGGCGGCGCATTACAAGGAAAATCCGTCACGCGGCGCCAGGCGGCGGCATCTTATCGGAGGAGGTAAATGATGCGTCGACGAGCTTGGCGTCTGACAAGGAAACCATTACTGCTTCTATTTCTCTGGCTTTCGACAGCCTCGGCCGGGTTGATTTTCGATAACGGCTCGGGCGGCCAGAATGACACCCTGGTGATTCAGTTCTGCATGGTGGATTCGACCGGCCGGGGGTATATCGATTGGGATACGGCCTATGTCGTTCAGGCCTTCGGCGGGGTCGATTTCAATGTCGACACGCTGACAACGGCGACGAGCCACGATATATCAGGTATTTATCCGCGCAATCTCATGTTCGAATATCGCCTGAAAGCATCGGATAGCTTCGGCGATACCGGAGTTTACACCTGGTGGGCCTATCTGATAGAGACGACCGGCGGCGATGTCAAGCAGATGCACAAGGGATGGTATTATGTCAGCGACGATTCGTTGCCGAATTCCCGAGCCGCGCGAATCGATTCGATCCGCTGGGCGATTGGCATGCCGGCGTACGACTCGACCGAGAAATATCAAGACAACCTGCATAGAAAACTCGGGGCATATAGCGGCCTGGCCGGCGATAACAATAATATCAGGGATGATATCGCCGCCCTTTCGCTCACCGGCAGCGGCAGCGAGGCCTGCACCCTTTTTGTAACACAGGACAGCCTCGGCCCGATTTTCGGGGCCCGCCTGCAGATTCGCACGCTGGATCAAACGGCGACCCGGGTACCGGGGCTTTTCACCGATATCAACGGCCGCGGGATCGCCGAGCTCGATGCCGGCGGCTATTTTGTCGCGATCACAGCCAACAATTACGCGCCATATACCGACACGCTGGTGGTCGGCCGCGACTCTACCTGGACACTTTCGATGGCGCCGTTCGATCCCGGCGATCCACCATCGCCGGACTTATGCCGCGTCTATGGCTGGGTATACGATATCACCGGTCAGCGATTGGAGGGTGTCACGGTGTCGGCCGAGATACCGGCGGAGTATCACCCGGTCAAGTACGGCAACGTGGTAATCACGCCATTTGAGCGAGATGCCACCAGCGACTCTGATGGCTACTGGGAGATCGACCTGTTCCCGAACGTCGTCTTGTCGGACACGTCGTCGAAATATCTAATCACGATGGAGTATCCGTCGGGGGTGATTCTGCGCTCAGAGACAGCGGTGCCGGATTCGGTATGGTGGCAGTTCAGGACTGAGGACTGAGTGCTGAGGACTGAGTAAAAAAACAAGTTGCGAGTTACGTGTTACGGGCTTCGAGTAGAGACTTTGCGATCTTGAACTCGCAACTCTAAACTCGCAGGCCGCGACTAATTCACTTTTCTCAGTCCTCAGTCCTCATTACTCAGTCCTATGAAATATCAGGGAAAGGAGAAATATCATGTTTGAAGCGAGCGTTTTCAATTCAATCGGCGGATTCTTGAGCGACAAGGGGCTGGAGGCGCTGGGGGCGTTGCTGATGGTTTACCTGGGGATCTTCATCAAGCGCGAGATCGTGCCGTTGTTGCAGGCGCGTCGCAACCGCGAGGTGGCCGAGTATATCCTGGTGATTGCGGATGATGTCACCGATTATTTTCGCCTGAAGTTTCCCTCGGCGCACTGGTCGGTCTGGCTGGATCGGGCGGTCGACCGGATAATCGAGATCACCGGGGTGGGCCGCGACGTGGCCGACCGGGCGGCCAAGGCGGCGGTCGTGAGGCGGGGGGAGGGGACGGCGAAAGCGGCGGCGAAATAAATCGGGCAGATATGAATGGCGTCAGGTCCGAGGACCTGACGCCACATCCTAAGCGAATCAGTTGCCCCTATTTCACTATCACCATCTTCACGCTCTTGGCGGCATCGGGGGTCTCCAGGCGGGCGAAGTAAAGGCCGGAGGGCAAAGCGCCGGCGTCCCAGATCAATGAATGACGGCCGGCCGTTTGCGGGCCGTCCCACAGCACGGCCACGCGCTGACCGATAATGTTATAAATCGAAAGCCTGACATCACATTCCCGCGCCAACGTGAATTCGATCCGGGTTAGGGCGTTGAACGGATTGGGGTAGTTCTGTGAAAGCGTCGTCCTTTCCGGCATCGATGGCCGATCATCCTCGATTCCAACCTGCTCGCCGAAGAGACTCAATATGTTCTGTAAGACCTGACGCGCACTAGGCTCATTCATGTAATAAAGCGATGCCTCGAGTACGGCCGTCGTGTACCGCTCGGCCTGATGAACGATCGCAATCGGGCGGCCATCCATGACTGTCGATTCCGGGACGGCGGCGACATAGTTGTAAATGACCTCATTGGAGTCATGCGGGTAGAAGACGCCGATGTCATAGAGCCGACCGACATCCATGGCGCCCGGATATACGATGCGGTTGGCGCGGGCGGTGTCGAGGCCGAAATCGGCATACCCCGGCGCCGCGGCCTGGCCGCCGATAAATTGGGCCTCGAAAAGCGACGCGGGGTATTCCATACTATCGATATTCAGGTAATTGCGGGCGAATGATCCGAAATCAAACGCATAGGGGCCAGTGGTATTAAGGGGCACCAGTTGTTTCGGCCCGGCCAACAGGAGGTTGCCGCCGGCCCAAAGGTAATTTTGGAAAATCGTGTTGCTCTCGACAAAATCGTAAAATTGATATCGGCCACGGATCAGGTCGTGGGTCCAGATGACCGTGGAGTAAGGCGCCAGATCGACCAACCAAACGGGGTCATCGGTGGTGATTGTGACCCGGTAGCCTGATAATATCCTGCTGTAGAAGGCGGCCATGGAATCGTAATCGGGGTTGTTTGTGCCGGGGATATTGTCATTGATCAGTAATATTCCCTCGTCAAATCCCATGGGCAGAGCGAAATGGCTGTTGCTCGGATCCGAAAGGTTACCATGCAAATCGTATGCCGCCACGTGGTAGTCATAGATTATGCCGTTGGTGACGTCGCTGTCAATATAGTCACTGGTGGCACTGCTGTCTATGACTTGATAAGGAACAGGCCAATTAGAACGATAGATGGCATACCCGGCGATATCATTTTCGGAGTTATCGTTCCAATCGAGCGTAACCAGGTGGTTTCCTCCGACAGCGGTCAGGCCTGTTGGCGGATGAGGCTGGCCGGTGTTAATATCTATTTCCGGTGAGAACGGCCCCTGCCTGTCGGCAGTGTCGATTGAAGCTATGACATAGTAATACCTGACGTTATCGACAACGTCGTTATCAGTGAAGACCGTATCGCGGAAATCGGCAGGGGTCAATGGAGTTGGATCGTAAATGCCCGGTTGGGTGCCGCGAAAGAGGCGATATTCATCGAGCGCAGGGTTTTGTCTCGGACTCCAGGCCAACCTGACAAAATTGCCGGCCCATTCGGCGACCCTGAAGTTATGGGGCGCCCCCAGAGGTGGATGAGGAAATCCGCCCTCATAAAACTGAATCACCGAATCGGCTTTGATTATCAGATCAGAAAAATCCAGGCCGTTGTAATATTGCGCTATTGAGGCCGAATCGGTTTCATGCCCATATAGATGATTCACGTAATTGTACGGATCGTTATGGAGGTTTCGCCCGCCGATCAATCCAATTGTAACGGTATCAACATGGCCGGGGGGGATAAGCGCTATGGGGCCGAA
>MEWP01000062.1 GCA_001775395.1 candidate division Zixibacteria bacterium RBG_16_53_22
CGTCGAACTGAATGAGGAAGTAATGAAGAAGTATATCACTCCCGGCAAGAAGCCAACCGTAATAAGCGTATAGGCAGTCCAAGGGGTAGAGTTGCGAGCTGAAAAGGTATTCACCAATCTGACCAACGGCGGCCCGGTCAGGGTCTATGTCCGGGACGGCAAAATAGTCCGGGTCCGCCCGCTGGAACTGGACGAAAGCGACGCCGCGTCCTGGCGAATACAGGCCGGCGGCCGGCAGTTCTCACCGCTGCGCAAGGCCTGCGTGGCGCCGTTTACCATGGTCGAGAAGGCGAGGATATACTCCGATGCCCGCCTCAAGTACCCCATGATAAGGGAGGACTTCGACCCCGCCGGCCAGAGGAACCCGCAGAACCGGGGCAGGTCCGGCTATAAACGCATCAGCTGGGAGGAGGCCCTGGATATCGTCGCCGGGGAGATGAAGAGAATCAGGGAGACTTACGGGCCGGAGGCTATCATGTCGCGGGCATCCTCCCACCACAACTGGGGCAATATCGGCTACCGTACCTCCACCTGGGCGCGGTTCTTCAACCTCATCGGCTTCACCGATATCCTGGACAACCCGGACTCATGGGAGGGCTGGCACTGGGGCGCCACCCACGCCTACGGCTTCTTCTGGCGACTCGGCATGCCGGAGCAGTACGACCTCCTCGCGGACGCGCTGAAAAATACCGACCTCGTGGTGCACTGGGGCAACGACCCCGATTCCACGCGGGGCATCTACGGCGGGCAGGAATCGGTTATCTGGCGCTACTGGCTCCGGGAGCTAGGCAAGAGGCAGATATTCATCGACCCCTTTTGCAACTACACCGCCACCATCCTGGGGGACAAGTGGATTGCCCCCCGCCCCGGCACCGACGCCGCCATGGCGGAGGCGGTCGCTCATGTCTGGCTGGCCGAGGGCACCTACGATAAAGAGTATGTTTCCAGCCGTACCGTCGGGTTCGAGGAGTTTGAAAGGCATATCCTCGGCCAGGAAGACGGTATCCCCCGGACGCCGGAGTGGGCGGCGGCCATCTGCGATGTCCCCGCCTACACCATAAAAAGCCTCGCCAGGGAATGGGCGGCCAGCCGCACCATGCTGGCGGCGGGGTCCAGAGGGGGAGAGTCCGGCGCCTGCCGCCAGGCCTACGGCACGGAGTGGGCGCGGCTGATGGTGCTCCTCCAGGCCATGCAGGGGCTGGGCAAGCCGGGCGTTAACATCTGGGGTACGACCATGGGGCCACCCTACAACGCCGGATTCAATTTCCCGGGCTACAGCTCCTTCGGGCCGAACTTTTTAAACGGGTTCGCCAGGAAAACGGTGGAGAACCCCGTCAAGCAGCGTATCTACCGCCTGCTCGTTCCGGAGGCCATCCTCGAACCGCCCATCCACTGGCTGGGACAGACCTTCTGCGGGCAGTCGCTGGAGCAGCAGTTCATCCCTTACACCTATCCCCTGCCCGGTCATTCCGAGGTGAAGATGTTCTACCGCTACGGCGGCTCTTTCCTCGGCACGATGACCGGCACCAGCCGCTGGGTAAAGATGTACCAGAGCCCGAAGCTCGAGTTCGTCGTCAATCAGGACGTCTGGTGGTGCACCGAGACCGGCCTGGCCGATATCATCCTGCCGGCCTGCTCCAACTTCGAGCGGGCGGACATCGGGGAGTGGGCCCAGACCGGCGGCTATACCCACCACGGCTCCAACGCCTGCAACCACCGGGTTATCGTCTACCAGCAGCAGTGCATCGAGCCGCTCTATGAATCGAAGTCGGACTACCGGATATTCTCAGAACTGGCGGAAAGGCTGGGGGTGGGGGAAGAGTTCACCGAAGGAAATACGCCGGAGGACTGGGTCGAGAAGGTCTTTAACTACTCCGATTTACCCAGGTATATATCTTTTGAAGAGTTCAGGAAGAAGGGCTACTTCATCGTGCCGCTGCCCGACGACTACCGGCCGACGCCCGGCCTGCGCTGGTTCTACGAGGGACGTGAGTGCGATACGCCCGACCACTTTAACCCCAAGCGGAACACGGAGAAGGGCAAAGAGCTGGGGACCTACAGCGGCAAGATAGAGTTCGTCTCGCGGAGCTTGAAAGACCACCTCCCCGAAGATGAGGAGAGACCGCCGCTGCCCCGCTACATCCCCTCCTGGGAAGGCTATGACTCAAAGCTGGCGGAGAAGTACCCCCTCCAGCTTATCACCCCCCACCCCCGCTACTCCTTCCACACCCACCACGACGCCAACTCGTCGTGGCTGGGGGAGATTCCGGGGCACCGGGTCTTCAAGGAAGGTTACTACTGGCGGCCGGTGCGTCTCCACCCGTCGGAGGCCAAGAAGCGCGGCATCAAAGACGGGGACATCGTCAGGTTATATAACGACCGCGGCTCCGTGCTCGGTATTGCCGACGTCACCGAGCGGATGAGGCCGGGGGTGGTGCACTGCTACTACGGGTCGGGCAAGTACGACCCCCTGGAGCCGGGCAACCCGGCCAGCACTGACCGGGGCGGCTGCGTGGCTATCCTGACGCCGGCGAGGGTAATGTCAAAGAACGCCCCGGGTATGGCGCCGAACTCCTGCCTGGTGGAAATAGAGCGCCGGGAGGGGTAATAACCTCTGAGTTGTATTGAATACGATATTTGAGGAAAATATGTGGGGGGAAATATGAAGCTATCAAACACGAGATTCAAAATGATGCTCTACGCCACTAACTACCTGCTAAACCGGACCGCACGAAAATATCCGTCGTTCAAGCAGCGTCTCAAAGAGAAGAATTTCACCGCCCAGATAAAAGTTATGGATAATACCGTGGGCAGATATTTCACGTTCAGCAACGGCAAAATCATTTCAAAAAGCGGGATACATCCCAGTCCCGATGTTTGTATGGCTTTCAGCGACACTGCCTTGGCCAACAGGCTTCTGATGCCGTCGCGCAACCAGATGGAACAAATAAACGCCATGAAAAACTTTCGCCTAACGCTGGTAGGTCCTGACGAATTGACATGGTGGTTTATGGAAACGCTCAGCCAGATGTTTTCGGCCGGCATAGACTATGGAATAGACGTAGGAAATAACACCAAGAGATATGTAAACAATTCAAATGCCGGGGCAATGTTCGTCTATGTTAAGGATGGCAAGATAATACGAATCACGCCCCTGGAATTCGATGATAGCGACGCACCACCCTGGACCATCGAGGCGAGAGGTAAAAAATTTACTCCTCCGCGAAAATGTACCCTCTCTCCATTTGGACTTGCCATGAAATCGCTGATTTATTCACCCGACAGGCTGTTATATCCCATGAAGAGAGTCGACTTCGACCCGAATGGCGAGCGCAACTGTGAGAAAAGGGGCATATCCGGGTACGAGCGCATCAGCTGGGATGAGGCCCTGGATATAGTAGCCAATGAGATTAAGCGTGTAAAACGAGAATACGGCCCGGGAGCGATTCTCACCAGCGCCCCGTCTCACCACATGTGGGGAAACATCGGCTATTACCTGAGTGCCCACCGGAGATTTACCAATGCGATCGGGACGACCCAGGTCGTGGCTAATCCGGATAGCTGGGAAGGCTGGTTCTGGGGGGCGGTTCATCACTGGGGGAACAGTATGCGCCTGGGCAGCGCCGAGATTTACGGCACGGTCGAGGATGCGCTCAAGGAATGTGAAATGATGGTGTTCTGGTCGAGCGACCCGGAGTCGGTCCCGGGGGCTTACAGCGGTTTTGAAAGCACCGTCCGGCGCCAGTGGCTAATGGAACTCGGTATAAAAACGGTGCACATTAACCCGTATTTTGATGCTACCGCCGCACTGATGGGCGGCAAATGGCTTGCACCCAGGCCGGACACCGGCAATGCCATGGCCCTGGCCATCGCCTATGTCTGGATAACCGAAGACCTCTACGATAAAGAGTACATCGCCACCCACACGACGGGGTTTGACACGTGGAAAGACTACATCATAGGCAAGGAAGACGGGATTCCCAAGACCCCCGAATGGCAGGAAACAGAGACGGCAGTCCCGGCCAAAGACGTACGGGCTTTAGCCAGGGAATGGGGGACGAAGAAGACCTACCTCGGCGCCGGGGGTCCGGGTAACCAGGAGGGGGGTGCCTGCCGCTGCGCAACGGGGCTCGAATGGGCCCGCTCACTGGTCTGCCTGATGGCGATGCAGGGCATAGGAAAGCCCGGCGTCAACATGGGCAACATGACCTACGGGGCGCCTGTCGACGCGCGGTTTTACTTTCCGGGTTACGCCGAGGGCGGTATGTCCGGGGATATAGAAGGAACGGCTTCCGCTATGAATCTGTACCAGCGGATGCCCCACCTGACATCGATGAATACCGTAGCGCAAAGAGTCCCCAGGCTGAATATACCGGAAGCTATCCTGAACGGCTATTGCGAGGGTTACCCGAACAATACCAAGACCATCGAGGGCCAGTTCTTTAAGTTCACCTATCCGGCACCGGGTCATGCGAAGATACAGATGTATTACAAGTACGGCGGCTCCTACATCGGCACGATGACCGAGACGAACCGGTACGTAAAATCATACAGGAGCCCGAACCTGTCTTTTGTGGTGAACCAGTCTATCTGGATGGAGGGCGAGACCAAGTTTGCCGATATCATATTGCCGGCCTGTACCAATTTTGAGCGATGGGACATCGGTGAAACGAGCAATGCCGGGGGATATATTATCCACAACTTCAACAAAATGAATCACCGCATAGTCACCATGCAGCACAAGTGCATCGAGCCCCTGGGAGAGTCGAAATCGGACTATCAAATCTTCCTGGAGCTATCGAAACGGCTGGGGCTCAGCTCATATTTTTCCGAGGGTGCGACTGAACTGGACTGGTGCAAGCGGATGTTCGAAGGTTCCGATTTGCCCCGGGCGACTACCTGGAAGAAATTCCTCAAGAAGGGTTACTACGTGGTCCCGGCGCCAAAGGAGGAGCTGAGGCCCCCGTGTGCGTACCGGTGGTTCTACGAGGGCAGGAAAAAGGACCTGCCCGAACCGATACCGCTGCCGGGAGACTACACTGAGAAGTATTTGGAGGGTCTTCAGACGCAGTCGGGCAAGATAGAGTTCGACGCTTCCAGTCTGAAGCGGTTTGACCCCGACGACCCGGAGAGACCGACCATAAGTAAATTCATCCCTTCGTGGGAAGGACCTCATACGACCGAGCTCTTTAAAAAGTACCCGCTTCAGTTGATATCCCCCCACCCCCGCTTCAGCTTCCACACCCACACCGATGGGAAGGACAGCACTATCAACGACGTCAAGGACCACCGGGTTTTTATCGACGGCTATTACTACTGGATTTTAAGGATAAACACCAGAGATGCGGAGGAGCGGGGAATAAAACAGGATGACCTGGTCAAGGTGTTCAACGACCGGGGCGCCGTCGTCTGTGCCGCCCAGGTTACCGAACGCCTCCCTTACGGAGTAATTCAATCATGCTGTTCCGCCGCCGTATACGACCCCATAGGAGAGCCAGGGATTTCGATAGACCGCGGCGGGACCATTAACCTCCTGACCTCGTCCCGGCCCGTTATCAAGAAGTCGCACAGCGCTGCCTCGAATACCTGCCTGGCCCAGGTAGAGAAGTGGGACGGGCAGTGACACACGGAAGGAGCTAATAAAATGGACAAGTGGATTTTTATCATCGACGTCGAAGCATGCGAGGACTGTAATAATTGTTTCCTGTCCTGTAAAGATGAATATATCGACAATGATTTCCCCCCGTATTCTATCGCCCAGCCCAAGCATGGCCAAAGATGGATGAATATCGAGCGCAAGGAGCGGGGGCAATGTCCCATGGTCGATGTTGCTTTCTTGCCCACGCCGTGCATGCATTGCGATAACGCTCCCTGCATCAAGAAGGCAAAAAACGGGGCGGTGTATAAAAGCAACAACGGCATCGTTATAATCGATCCGGATAAGGCCAGAGGTCAAAAGGATATCGTGGATGCCTGTCCTTACGGTGCTATCTGGTGGAACGAGAACAAACAGGTAGCCCAAAAATGCACCATGTGCGTTCATCTGCTGAACGACGGGTGGAAAAAGCCCAGGTGCGTTCAGTCCTGTCCGACCGGTGCCTTACGTTTCGTAAGCGGCGAGGACTCTGCAATAGCGCAGATTATCAAAGATGAAAAATTGGAACCCCTCCATCCCGAATATAATGCGAAACCACGGGTATACTATAAAAACCTGTATCGGTTTAACAGGTGTTTCATCGGAGGCACCGTTGCCGTTCAGAAGAAAGGGGTAACCGATTGTGTCGAGGGAGCCATGGTAACGCTCTATAAAGATTCTGAAAAAGTCTATGAGGCCATTACCGATAATTACGGTGATTTTAAGTTCGATAACCTGGAAGAAAACAGCGGGAAATACAGGCTGGAAATTAGCGCCAGGAGTTACGACAAGAAAACCATCGAGGTCGACCTGATAGCGAGTATAAATGTAGGCACGATAATGTTGTAATTATAGGGACTGATTAGAGTTATTTTAAGTATTTAACTGCATCTTCTGGTTTTCAAAAAGAAAAGCTATATACACCATCCCAGTCAGGCGGGCACTGCCAGGGGAGATTCAGGCAAAGGCTGGTGCTGGCGCCCCTGCCATTCGTAGCCTGACGCGCAATTGGCCTAGTGGCATCCCGCCTGATCCTTATCGAAATCTGCTGACAACCGCTTGGAAAGTTCCCTATAATAGATGTAAAAAGGGACTGGACCCTTCAATAACCTCACGATTTAAAATTCATCACCCACTGTCATAGTAAAATCCTCTTGCGCTTCAAAATTTCAGGTGCTATAATGACGAATATAGTACTTTTGTTCTTATAGGCTCGGTTAGCAGGTGCAGTAGTATGGTGAAAGTAGTCCGAACCATCCGTCGATCATCCGTTATCACACCTTCAAGGTTAGCTTGCTTGGCAAACGTTCCGGCTATAAATCTAACCTCTGGCTGCGCACACGGTTGCGTCTATTGCTATGCTCGCGGCTACAGTGTTTATCCCGGTGGTGGAGAGGTTGTCATCTATGAAAATGTTCTTGAGAAGTTAGAAATAGAACTCTCCTGCGAGAGAAACAAACCACGGTCAATATATTTCAGCCCTTCCAGTGACCTTTTCCAGCCTTTACCTGAAGTATTAGAGCTTGGTTATTCCGTATTGGAATTCTTGCTTTCCAAAGGTATCGGAGTGGCTTTTCTTACTAAGGGACATATCCCTGATAAAACCATGAAACTCCTTTTCAACCATGCTGCTCCACTCTACAGGATAGTAAAAAACCTTCAATCAAACGGTATAAAGGGACAGCTAAACCCGTGTATGGATTTGGACTAATCGAATGGTACTGACTGAGATTCTCTGAGTTTGGGATGGTTGATTTAGGCTTGTTGGTGGAGCCGGGGGGATTCGAACCCCCTACCTTTTGACTGCCAGTCAAACGTTCTCCCAAGTGAACTACGGCCCCGTGGTCACTCT
>MEWP01000063.1:0-74803 GCA_001775395.1 candidate division Zixibacteria bacterium RBG_16_53_22
CAGTCAGTTTACCCGCCACAATCTCGATCTTATCAACTTCCCTGTGTTCCAGGAATAGGCGCAGATCCTTGAAAAACAGCCCGTAATCGTCGAAGTAAGACAATGGCACGCAATACCATTCTACGTCATATAGGTCCAGCGTGTCCTTCATGGTGATGTCGAAGAGTTTTTCCGCATTGGCTTGGCCATCCCCATGATACATCTGGGATAGGGTATGGCTATCGCCAGTTGAGAGTGAATTGCCGCTATAGCTGGCTTGATCATTCATTTGCGATCTCCTTGTTTTGCAAGCGCACCCTTATCCTGGCCTCTGAGTACATGCTACCAGATGTCTCGTAATCCTTAAGAACTTCCAATAGCTCGCAGTCGATGCCTGGGTCACATTTGCTGAGAAGTGGTTCTACAATGAAAGCCATGTGCTCCAGGATAACGCCTTGAATGATCCTGAGCGCTGCATATTCAGATTGCACCCTTCTGATATTCATGACCACTTCTGGATCTAACTTCTTAAATGTCATTTTCGCCCTCCTATAAAGGCTCTAAGGTTTGTTACCCCACGTCTGCCCACATCCATAGGCAGGCGTCGGACAACAAAAAAAGGCCGCACATCTCTTTGAGACATGCGGCCCATCGGTCGCTATCGCTTAACGTCCATCGACTATTAAGTTGTTACTCTATTAAGATAAATATTGACCTCCATTTGCGTACCAATTTCCTGAGCTGGCCTTTGGTTCTGGTTGCTACACGATTGGGCGTCAGGAAATTGTCCAGGTGCTTGAATAACTCATCGAGTTCCTGGATGCAATCCTGGCACACGCCACCATCGCAGTCATCGCAACAGAAGAGACACTCCATTATGTCTCCTCCTCGATAGGCGAGAAGGGGATGTCCGTGCCAGGATAGAAGTGATGGCCTGGCTTGACCTTATCCCATTCTCCCTTTGGAACGGCACTGCCATCGATGTACTTACCGGCATAATTGACGCGCCATTCCAGGATATGGCATAGGGTTACGTCCAGCAGGGCATCTGCGTAACCCGTCACCTCCTCTCTGCCCCAATGGGGCAATTTCCGGTAATGCTCGTTGTCCCAGATCCGATATGCCAGGTGCTCCAGAATCCATTGGTGCTGCTTGTGCTCTCGCCAGGCCAACATGTAGATGCCCAGGGCTGCTCCCTTCAGGGAGCCTATGCGCTCCAGATGGCGATCCAATGCTGTCTTAGCCATTGTCGGCCTCCCGGTACTTCTCGCACCATTCGTGGTAAGAGCCTGGCGCATCCACCTGCCTGCCACACCACGGGCAGTAGGCCCAGTAGCCATAGCACGCGCCATCCCCTTCGTGTGACGAGAAGCCACAATGGCGTGGTGCGATCTCGTCTAACAAGCTCCAGATGTCTTCGTTCAGGATGTACTCTGCCACTTCAGCCGATGACATGCCGTCCTGGAAATCGTCATCGTCGGCGTAATAGGGTTGGTGATAGCCTGGTTTGTGGATGAGCTTCAGCCGATCCACATCGGCCTGGAGTGCCTTGACGCGCCTGACGATGCGGCACTGTTGCGCCACGCCATCCAGGAACGCCATGAACTTTGGGATTAAATCCTCGGCTCGCATGGTAGCCGACGAAAGCGGGCCGATGTACTCTCTCGAAAGTCGCTTGCTCATTATTATCCTCCTTATACAAGATCGACGTTGGAAAACACGACCAATTCTACGGCACGCCCACGCCATTCTTCAGGGAAGCAGGCGATGCGCGTCCTGTCCGGGCATCGCTGGATGACTTGCTTGAAGGCACGTTCAAATTCCCAATCGTAGGCGGCCATGAGCGCCGTAGTGACGCCCACGACGATGCCACGTCCGTACTCTGGACTTGCCCCCGACTTTGGATGCAGGTTGTATAGGGCATCCCTTATCAAGCTGTCTTTCATCGGTTACACCCCCTTATTTCTCGCATCTTCTGCGAGTATACATTGACGTGACAAAACGGTTTCCAATACGGTGTGGGATCGTATACCAGATTGGGGGCAATCTCGTTTAGCTTACTGCCGTATTGCAGCAATCCGATGTCGGTTGCGTTGCCCTTTACTCTGATATAGACGAAATCCTGGCTAAACACAGGTATGTCTTTGCCCGGATTGTGGCGTGTGAATGGGCAATCTATGGCTTGAGCTGTTTGCGCCTGTGGGTTGCCCATAGCAGCGTCTCCTCGCACATCTGGATCTGAAGGTCCATAAAGCCGTCGATGTACATGCTACTGACACCGAACTGGTTTATGTCAATTCTGTATCCATTGTACACAAACCAGATTTTGTTGTGGTCCAGGCGTCCCTCCGCCACTAGAAGCTGGACGTAGTAGAAGATGTTGTCTGTGCTGTATACGAACGGCACAGTGCTTTCATCGTTAACCCAGGGCTCGATGGTCTCGTGGAATGTTTTCCTGATGTCGAAATCTGACACTGCTTGCCCGTCGCTTGAATACACCAGCTCGATCATTTGTTGCCTCCTTTGCGCCTCTTCTGGTTCTGGCGATGCTTCTTCGCCACCTTGTTAGGTCGATTGGTTCTCTTGACGCCAGTCCGGTTAGTTGCCATTGCGCAACTCCGCATACAGCCAGTTCAAAGAATGCTCCAGGTGTGCGATTACTGGATTGTCTGTGTCAGCCATCGGGATCAGGTCTGTTTCCCCGGTGCTTACATTGTACATGGTTGCCCATAGGTCTCCATCTCTGTCTCTGTAGAACATGGCATGGATTTCTATACCTTTTATCTGGAGCGCATTGGCCTCTGGGCAGAAATTCATGTGTGCGCTGGAGTCCATCTCCTGCTGACAGAATGGGCAAAACTCTGCCATAACCCTACGAATTTGTTTTACCATCGAGAGCCTCCTTATCTCGATCATACTGTGCGGCATGTTCACGTAGCTCATCTGCGTATTGCTCCCATTCCAGTAGTGTGCCGCTATTCTGACTGGACAGGAACACTACGACGCGCTGTATGGTGCGCAAATCAGGCTTGGGCAAGTTGTGCCTGACAGCTACCTGATGCGCCGCCCAATTGGCGCGATTGAATTGGCGTGTGCGAAAGATCATGTAACATGCCTCCTTATCATTCCTGAAATTTCAATTCGCGTAGCCTGGCATTTGCCTTTGCAACAAATTGTGGATACATTCCCGATTGATCGCCACCAACGTGAAGATGTGGCCTGTCACATTCATCGCTGCTGTAATAGATCTTCAGACCAGCGCCATTGAGTCGGTAGCTGCCATCCTCGCCTCCAGCAATCTCGTCTATAAGTTCCTGGTATCTATGCGGCTCTTGCAATGCCGACTTAATAAAGTAAGACATTGCATCCCACTCCGTCTGTAGCGCAATCATTGCCAGATCACCAAATGCGAGCTTGGTGACAATATTGCGCCACACTAAACTGTTTTTGTCCATCGGTTCCTCCTTATGCAATGGGGCCTTTGCCCTTGAGAGTGAACACATCCTCGACCAGATCCTTGGAGTCCTTAAGACTCAGTGACAGCAGATTGCGCACGACCCTGATGCGTTGGATGAGCGTGTGTGGCTGGTTAGTCTCTTCCAGTATTGCATCGACGTGTTCTCCGAGTGATCGCTTCTTACCGCGTGACCAGTTAATGGGATCGACTGGCCCCTTCTCGATTGAGAAGGAATAACCGAACAATTCAAACTGCATGGTAATGCCTCCTTATGGATCGAACTGATGTTTTTGAGCCGCCCATGAGCACCTCGATGCACATGGGCCGCCCCAAAACAAAGTGAAAGAGAGGTCGAGTCCAAATTTGGACTCGACCCGGATGGACTATTTAGACTTGATGCAGACGTGTTCAGCGTGTATGTCATTCCACGTGACGCGCCATAGGGTTGCTTTTCCCCACATTCCGACCTGGCGATTGAATTCTTTGAGCGCCAGGTGCAAATCTGAGCTATCGTATTGTCTGTTGAAAAATTGGCTATGGACCTCATAGAAGTATCTCATCGTCTATACTCCTTGGCCGTGTACTTACGCGGCAACGATGCCTTGCGTGCTCTAAACTCGTACAGGTGTTCGTCTTTGCCATTCAATCCAAGATTGGCCTGAACATCATCACAGGCTGTACCGCCATCGCAAGCATGGACGTAGAACGGCTTTTTGAACGATGTTAATCCTTGTTGGAAGATCCACACGGCGTATAACATGGTCATTCTCCATCTCCAAACACCCGGCGCACGAAGCGCCGCATTTGGTCCATCTGATACCAGCGCGCCATGAAGTAATTGCGCTGTACAACGGCTCTTTTTTCACGTCTACTGCGCTCCAGGCGATTGCCAGGGAAATCGATTGGGTCCCAGCGTACCCACTCATTGAAATGCCACATGGACCTAAACTCTCTTTCGGCCTGGCGCTGGGCAATCTCTTGCAAGAACTTATCCCGCACGTAGTTGGCCTTCCATTGTACTCTGAAGCTTGCCATGGTATACCTCCCTTTTGGCTAATTTATTGAGTCGTGTCTGCGCATCTTAATGCCCAAACGCCACGCAACAAAAAAGCCGCACCGATCCCCCAAACGATGTCAGTAACCGTTAAGGTAGGATGGTGCGGCTTTAGATCCATCGCGCTGCAAAAGCCGCAAAAGCACGCGATGGAAAGCTATTAAGTTATGCGCTGAAATTGTCTACGATCTTCTTGAACTCGCTGAACGTGATGCGCTTATGCCGTAGGGCAATGGCCGCCTGGATGACCTCAGCCTCATCGCTTGGCTGATACGTTAAGAAGTCAGGTGGATCTTCATCTTCATCTATATCAACATGGAAGTAGCAGGCATGACAACCATCGAAACTATGGCCGACTGGCTCACTGTTGACGGCATCGCGTTTTTCGTGTGCTTCTGTCAACGTCAATCCCTCGAAAGCACAGGCGACGCTATTGCCACTCAGATCGTCATGATCGCCTGCGTGTCGCATGATCAAATGATCTTCGACCATCTCGTACCACGCTTCACACATGCCATAACCTGATCCAGCACTAACTTTTATGAACACGATCATTCTCCTTCTTCCCATAGGTGCAGGAGTCCGCCCTATGAGAGCTAATGATTATTTGATAACACGTGCCGCCAATCTCGCAAACTGGCGGCTGAACATGGACGCTAAATTGAAATCATCCACGTGTCCAGTCCGATACCAAATTGCCCAGTAATAGGCGCATTTCTGCGCCAGGCGCTCCAATTCACTCATGATAATCTCCTTTCGACTATAGAGCTTATAGAGCCACATGGACGCCCCATGAGACGCCCATGTCACCCTATAAACACAAGAAAAAAACCGCCGAGGCCGACGCCCAGACTCGGCGGATTGGAGCTACCTAATCGCGATACCCACAGGCAAACGCATAACCTGCCTGATATGCGCGATATTCCCCTTCACTGTTATCGACCGCATCATCGAGAATCTCCCCATGCCCATTAAGGGCAAAGGCTGACTCAACGAAGGTTTTACATTCCTTGAGAGACAAATTCTCCCCTAACACCCACAAAGTCTTTATCCTGGCTATCATGATAGCGTTGTCAGGCAGTCCAATACTCTCCGGGTGATTTAACCTCATATACTCTATAGCATGCGCCAATGCAACACGTTCATTCATTTTTACCCTCCTATAGAGCTGAATAAGATTCTTGATCGACCTACGCGCGCACCAATTGCCACATATCGAAATTCGCACGCATGAGAATACCTGCCTTGGCAAACATGAAACCAATGCATTCCTCAAACGTACCACGACAAGCTACACTGCCATGCGCATACAACGCTGAGTCAGAACGATATACCAATACTTTGTACATGTCACCCCCCTATGGGTTGAAATATGGATTTTTGACCGCCCTATAAGAACCGTTACGAAAAATCCACAAAACCAATTCTCGTAACGGGAATTCACCAGTAGTGGTGGTACACTGGACATGACGAGTAGGAAAGTTGACAGTATGCTGTCAAACACTGCCTACCTTACTAGAGCCCACATACTGGGTGTGCATGTGGGCTCTAGTAAAGCAAAGACTCCCCCTTGTGGGGGGGGAGTCTTTCGTGCTAGTGGGGGAATGGTGACGAAGTTACTTTTTGGCGGGCTTGGGCTTGCGCTCTGGTTCTTCAGGCAGTGATACGTTGTTGTCAACCACGCTAGTGGGGTTGGCTTTCAGCCATGCTTCTGGTGTGATCGACAAGGCGACGGTATCATTGTGGCCGTTCTGGTTAACCCCAATGCCCAGGGCATTACACGCTTCATTCCAAGTGGTATGTTTACACGCTTCTTGGAGTCGCGCGTCGGTATCGCTCCATACCTTGTTGGACTTGGCGTAGATGATAGCATGAAGCTTTTGGAGTGCCGTCTCAGTAGTGGGGTAATGGTTGGGCGTATCAGCCTGTGTGAAGGTTGCCAACAAGGTGGACTTACCCGGCTTGTCTACAGCGTACATTTCTATGCTATCAGCCAGGGAGAGGTAGAAGCGCACGTTACCGGAATGCGTGATCCGGTATGTCTCATAGGGCAAGTGTTTGTCGGCTGACTTGCTAGCAGACGACTCGCCAGTATAACTGGCCTTAAAGCCTAGTGGTATTACTACGTCGGCCACAAACGTGTCAACCCGGTAGTTGTGGGTTATGTCGGCTATAGCGACGCGGTCAGACTGGTTTAATTCAGCCAAGTCTTTCATCAACAATTGAACCTCTTCTAGCGCTTTGGGAGAGGTCATGTCTATAGTTGAGAGTTTCTGCCTTGCTGACAGTTCACGGTCAGCAATCCAGTTTTGGCGTTCCTGGACAAATTCAGCTAATTCTACGGGAATTTCATCAGCGTGCTTGCTATAGGTAGCAAGCCATGTTAGCAATTCGAGATGCTTGTCAAAAGCGCTCCCCTGCCAACCTGCTAGGTTCTTCTTCTCGTTCATTGATTAGCCTCCTAAGCTATAGTGGTTGTGGTGTGCGCGTGCACACCTGATACCAGTATACCACACGTTTTATTGTCAAGTTGACCTAGCGTATAGTGGTAGTATGTATGCAATACGTGGTAATACTACACACCTTACCTGTAAGTTGTAAGGTGTAATTATGAGTATACCTGAGCATACTACTACCTATAGTGGGGTGTATGTAGCTTTACTAAGCTTGACGTAACGAGTATACGTAGTTATGCATAGGTTAGTATTAGAACATATGTACCAATTTGGTACTTCTATGGAAAGCTACATAGATTTTAAGGTATGTGTTGACATAAGGGTATAGTAGGGTATACCTGGCTCTGCTGGGAGAGGTCAGCAGGCATGCATCTCGGCGAAGATACCCCCAGCCAAAAAATAGAACAAGTGTTCTGACAACCCCGACTATCCCCCCTCCTACGCCTTACCCCAAATTCCATACTTGACATAATAGAACGGCTAAATCCATCTACATCTGTTTACAGGAATGGGGTAGGGGAGCATGGTGATAGGGTAGGGGAGAGAGTCCAACTGCTGGACTCAAGCGGTAGGGTAGGGGGCTGGTGGTGGTCGCGGGCGATGCGAAAAAACTGTGTTCCTCGTACCTGTGGTACTTGTTTTTTCGCAGATATATAGTGGCATGGGTGAGTGTGGTCACTGGCTGGATGGTGGGGACGGGGGGAGTGGTGGGTGAGTGTGTGTGGTGTGGTGATACCCGTAGGGGGTATATTGTGGTAGGTTTACCATAAGTGGGCAAAACACGGGATTTTAGGTGCCTTTTGGGGTTATTTTGAGTAGTTCAGGGTGATACCGGGTGGGGGTATAGTATCATCGATAGCAGGCGGCCAGGGTAGTGGCATCCAGTGGGTTATATCATCGATGGCGATATTGTGTGCCTGTGCAGCGGTCCAGTCTTTCCAGCCGCCGTCGTAGGCCATGCAGTTCATCGCGCCGCTTGCATATACGAGCACCCAGGCGGGCGATTCGGGCAGTCTGTTTTTCATGCTTATCCAGTTACTCATGTCTCCTCCACCTCGATACAAATGACCTGGTGCCAGGGGACGATGCGGTAGCGACCATCAAGCTGGAACGTGAAGTAACCCACTTGTATGGCCCTTCTCAGGATCTTGAGCCACTCCTGGCTGACCGTCTCGATGTGTGCGCTATCTACGGTGTGCTCACCAGAGAAAGTATTGTAGAAGATCGCGATCTTCACGTATCAATTTCCTTCTCGGCTATGATCAGGTACTTGTCTTTGTATGCCACTCCAGGCCCCTTCAAGGCTGGTCCCCCACGCACAATCGCAAACCCCTGGTCATAGTACGTGGCAATAGCCTTATGATACTCGTCCAGGGTGCAGGTGATACTCAGGCGTTCGATTATCTGGCGCTTGATCTTCATAGATAATCCACGTACACCACGAAGGCGGCGTTGACGCGAGTGATCACTTCGTCCTGGCGCTTGACGGCAAACCAGATAGCCTTGCCATGCTCGGCGTAGGGCGCGATCTCGGCGATGCCCTTGTTTCCCACTTCCCACCACTCGTTATCGGTGCGGATCTTACGAATCTTGCGTGTGTCGGATAGTAGGGTTGCTTCCATCATTCACCTTCTTCTGTTTGCTGCATATTTTGCACTTCCACTTGAACCCATCCGGGCTGGAATTGTCGGCACAGAACTCAAGCATGGTCTTGATCTTCCGGCAGCCGGGGCAATACTTGAGACCCTGTCGCGCCAGCTCGTACTTGAGGTGCCAGCGTTTGTCGGCGGGCGTCCGCCAGCGGTCTGCCGGAAAGCCACAAAGCCACTTTGGCGGATCGTAGAGCTTCATACTCCTGTCTCAACTGCTGCCGCATGGCCTCGCGCAGCTCGTCGAGTCCAATATTGGACTCACTTCCAGGCCCGTTTGACATCACTCACCAGCTTATCAGCTACGATATGCCACACGTCACTGTAGGCCATACCGCCATAAATCGAGCCGCCCACTATACACGTCTCACGCCATGGCGCACCCAGGATCAGGGCGATTGCCATGGCTGGCAAGAGCAGGATGGCAGCCCGTACCAGTGTGCCGGTGATAGGCGTGTGAGACCCAAGCAGGGTTTTCCACCAGTTGTCTCGCCATTGCCTCCGGTACATACCATAGCGATGCGGCAGGGCCTCTTCGTAGTCCTCCAGCCCCAAAAAGTCGCCTACTGCGCCCAAACGCTGTGCAATGTCGGCATCCGGGTTGACGTAGTAGGTCAAAGTGATGCCCGTTTGCACTGCCAGAAATACCGGGAAATCGAGCAGAATTACAGAAAAGCAGCTCAAAAACTGCGCAAAGGCGGTAATTCTGCGATGAGTTGGGCCGTTAGGCATGGTCGAGTACGTCCAACGTGTCGTAGCGGTAGATCCACTTCAGACTGACCAGGCTGCGCCACAAGTCCAGTCTACACGACTCGCGGCGGCGGATGATCAGGTCCTCAAGATCTCGCAACCTATCGTCTGCTTTGTATTGCGCTTGCTGGATGGCAGCCAAGTCGCCCACGATGCTCGTTTTAATTGTGTTCATGTAAGTCTGAACTTTTTTATGTTGTGTGGCTGCCCCCACACCTGTACCCAGACTACAATAAAAAAGTCGTCGATGTAGATTACCTCGCCCTTATGGCTGCGCTCGAAATAGTCTAGAGCCTCTTTGTATCTGATCCCGAAGAACCTAGATAGATCGGCACAACTATCCATGTAGCGGTGCTCTGGTCTGCCAGACTTGTCCAGGCCGATCACCAGAATCTTCCACTCGGCGTTCTTCTTTTTCTCCTCAATCTCTGAGAGACGCCGAGCTACTTCCAATGAGCTTGCGTAATCCTCAAGAATGCGCAACACCTTGCTGAGATCACGCCGAATATCGACAAACCACATCGAAGCTGTATCAAACCACTTGCCTACCTTCCAGATCTTCACCCATTCCTCCCATTTTGCTTGACAGCGGACAGCCAGCGTCGTGCTGTCCGGTCACTTATGCCAGCCTCCGCAACGATATCCATCACTGTCAGGTCAGGTGGCCTGTCAGTGTCAGACAGGAATGCATGCTTGTCTGACCAACGCCGGACATGTGTCCGGTCAATGTCCGGGTTGTCCTTATGTGTCCTCTTACGCTCCTCCCTGGCTCTGGCTACTTCCTGTACCCGCCTGGCATGGCTGGATATGAGTGAGATCACCTGGTAAGTGACAAATGCCAGCACGAACAAAGCAGCCGGTGCATATATTACTGACTTGGGTATGACTTCCAGGATGACTGTAAGTAACAAGCCTGTTATGAAATAAATAGCGATCATGGTTTTGCCCCTGCCCACCGGGGCAAATGGGTCGCTCTTGACTCTGGCAGGGTCACTATTGTAGTCACTCATTTCTATGGTCACATACATAGCTGCCAACCCAAGCATTTCAAGTGTTATGCCGATAGTCCATGCCACGCTGTATGGAATGTTAAAATGCCATGCCACTGACCTAGCAACCAAATAGGCTGGCGCTACAGGAGCCGCCCAAGGCCCAATTCTGGTTGCCAAGACAATCATGATGTGCTCCAGCCTATCGAAGAACGATATTATGCCACGCTCAACACTGTCCAACTCTCCCATAAGTAGTCTCCCAACTCACTCAGCTACTTCACCAACAATGCCTTGATGGCATAGTAATCCGGGTTGACCAGGCGTCCTACAAACTCAGACAGAGTCTCCATGAGCCCAAGGCCCAATAGCAGGAAGATCATGACACAAAACACTATAGGTATCAACCAGATTTCACTATCCGTCCCTATCCTGAACTTCCTCAAACAGAACAGGCAGCAGGCTATCGAGCCAGCTATAGCTGCCAACAGCAAGGCCGTCCCAATGCCATGCACCCACGTCTCGTAAGCCACCTGTCGCTCGGCGATGGTCCATACGCGCGGGCCAAGACTCATGATAAGAGCCATTAAAGTTTCCATTTCCGTTCCTCTCCTTTTGTCCAACTAGCTCAGTTACTCATTGAGTAAGATACTCCATAGTACGCCTGTGGCTACCCAGGCGATGGCGGCCAGCTCGTCAGGCCGCAATAAAAGCTGCGTCGTGATGGTGCCATCCTTTTCAGCCTGGAAGTAGATGGTATCGACGGGATGTCCTACGACAGTCCCGGCGCTGAATTTGCAATTGGAATATTCCTGGCAGATCAGTTCTGTAAACTCTAGCTCACCATCTATCCAATGTCTTGGGTCGTCAATGGTCTGGTTTCTCATTATTTTATTATCCCCCCAGTGGACCGGCGAGTTGTCCAGGTCGCTCAGCGTGCATGGTGTTGCAGTTTGGTACTGCCGGACCAGGGACATTCCTGCTTAGAGGAAGTCAACCCCACGCTACGCCCTTCACACGCGCTGCCCTCGATGCAACTCGCCAGCCCACCGGGATGCCCTAAAACCGTCTCAGCTTTCTGTATCCCATAGCTGCTTCGCCCCTGTTTCTTCCCTGTGCGTTTTGCAGCAATAGGCGTCCTTCGGGCCATATGCCACGCGATAACAACACCACGCTGCCGATCAGGATGATCTGGCTAAGCACGTTGGTAAAGTCAACAGGTGGATAGAGACCTATATGATTGACGACCAGTGCTGTCGCCAATCCATACAAACCGGAACGCAGCCAGTCAGCCCAATAATCTGCCAGCCCAAAGTGCTGTGCCAGCATAACCAGAGCCGTGATAAATGGCACCAACTCAAAACCGTTGAACCTTAAATCAGGCAATTCCATATCCTACTCCTCTCGACTATGACCATTATTACCCTCCAAAAATGCGTCTGCGTTTTGCGACCACCTCCCCTCACGTATGTACTGGCGTAGGGCTTCCAGAGCCATAGGATATGGCAATGCCAGTAAATATGACTGCCCCTTGGTAGTCGGCGGCGTGAGTGCCCCTGCCAGCCCGTAGTTGCGGTAGGCGTTCTTCACATAATCGTACCCAAGATCCTTGTGGGTAGGTGCCATCTTGTTGATCCCAAGGATTGAGGCACCTGCCTCAAGGTTGGCGGCTGCGTCGTGAAATAGCCTGATGCGTGCATCGTCTTCCAGGGTATCTTCTATATTGGCATATATCGTAGCGTCGATGTCGCCTGGCAAGCGCACCAGCATAGCTTGCCCGTGGATCAACCCGCGCACGCCTGGCTCTTTCAACAGGAACTCACCCGGCTGCACGGGCAATTCGTTGTCGTTGGGCCGCATGCCCAGGATCACCCTGGCGTGATCGCGGCTGTCCACGCTGAACATAATCTTGCGGTCGGCATTGGTGCGGATGGGCGTGGGCACCACGTCGAACCTGGGGTGCTGCACCGCCATGATGACCACCCCGCGTGAGCGCAACTGCGATAGGATGGTGGTCAGCAGCCGGATGGCACTAGCACGCTCGCCCCGGTCTGGGGCTTGGTGTGTCAGCATAGCTATTTCGTCGATCATGAGCAGGATCTTCTTGCTGGTGTCACCATAGCGCATATCCTGCTCGACTTCTTCCAGCAAACGAATAGCTTGTCCTATGCCAGCCTCCATGTCGATAGTGGCATAGCCCGCCAGCAGCGGTCGCCACATATGCAGACAGTCGTTCTCGTCAGCCTTCAGGTCGATCAGATATACTTTCCAACTTTCGCTGAAACGCTTGCCCTTGCTGAAGAATTGAATGAGCAGCTTGTTCAATTCATTCGTCTTTCCGCCGCCGGTACTAGATCCGATTAGCGTGTGGTGCTTGCTGAAATCGACCTTGATAGGCCGCTTGCGGTCGAAGCCAACTACAGCCATAAGTGGCTGGGATAGCTTGTACACCGACACCAGTTCCGACACGCTATGGGCTGCCAGTGGGCGGGATGGCTGGCGCGGTCTGTTGCGGGCATTCATAATAGCCGACTCGGTACGATAGTAGATGCCGTAGACTACGTTGCACACGAACAAGATCAGTCCATATACCAGGATGCCCACCCACGTTTCCAGGCGGATCTTGGCCCGCTTGCGTGAAGCTATGTAGACAGCATGGCCCGTTCCCCACACTACGAATGCAACCCAGAAGACACCCCAGTAGCTAATCTCCATAGATCGTGTTCCATAACACAGTTCTGTTATAGTCCTTAGCCTCGCGCTCTTCGATCAAACCACGCCCCAGGGCATCGAAGACCATACGCTGTGCCATGTACATGGTGGGAAAGTCATCTGGTCCTGGTCGTGGCGACGAGCCGCGCACCCGCTTGATGGATCGGTCGAAGTCAGGCGGCACACGGTTGCCGTCGATGTAGGCATTGTTATCACTACTGACGTGTACCCGTTCCATGTGCTCGCCAGTCAGGAAGCCCCACACCCGGTAACGCCAGGGCGTGGAATAGCTGACGGCAGGCGATTTATCGGTGATCGGATCGGTGATACCCTTCTGGCTAAATACGCCAGAGAACTTGTACAGGGCACCCCCACCCCGCTCGTCGTTGCGGCATACCACGTAGATCTCGTGTAGCCAGCGCAGGAACTCCATGATGCCGAAACGAACGGGCCATATGAGGCTGAGCACGATGGCGATGTGGTAAGGCGCGGACGACTGGAAGCCAGGGGCAGCCAGATAAGCAAAGTTCCAGATCAGGAACAGCCGCCAGCATGCCATCGAGAACTCCTCGACGACCTCGTAGAAGGCTCGCCTGCCCCACCACTCGACGACGAGACCGGGTTGCAGGCGACTGGCTACACCTGCGGGAACTCGCCGTTGTATTGCCATGCCCCATTCACCACTTCTATCTGACTTCCGTTCTTACGCAAATAGCCTGCCTGGACCAAGTTTAACACCTGCTGAAATGCGGTCGCCTTGGCTACCCGCGCCATGCCCTTGATCGCTGCATAGCTGGGACTATTACCATCGTGGGTCTCCTTGTATTCGATTATCGCCTTCAAAACCCGCACGCTTGTCTTGTTTACCATATCCAGAAACATACCCCATGATTTCTGCCCGTCGTGGTGTGGCAGACAACTGCACCCCACCACAAACCACGTCGGTACTTCTTGATGAGTCCCGCCCGCCACAGTTGGTTGAGGTGCCTCGTCAGCGGCGGCCAGGCTTTGTGCGGATAGTCAGGCGGGCACCTGAATAGCCCATGCTGCCGGGCTGCTTGCATGATGTCCTGGTAGCTGAGCAAGCCACCCTCCCGAAAGATACCCCGCAACCTGGTCAACAGCGGCATAGTTTGTGGCGACAATTGTTCCTGGGTGAGTACGTATTCGGCACCGACTACCATCTCTTCCAGATCGCCCGTGATGAAGGGGTTCTTGCGTTCTTCAACCGGCACGACGGGGCGATCCTCGTATAATATGAATTCGGGTATCTTACGCCCCTCTTTAGGATCGAAATCGTAAATTACGTCAACCACAGGCTGTCACCCATGCGAATAGAGAGTCGGGCACTTTCCAGCCACCTGTCACACGTTCCAGTTGCCACGAGCTGTCGAAGTCCTTTGGCTTTAGACTCTTCCTGTTGTTGGCCATGGCTGCCTGTTCGACCTGATAATAAGTGTCAAACGGCACCATGATGGCGATGCCAGCTTTCCTGTCAGTGCGCCAATTGATGAACACCAGCGCCAGCCCTACACTCGCGGCGACTATCAAGCCTGCGCGTTGGTGCGGCTTCAGGTTTTCCAGCGGGAAGCGGGGTGACTTGACCCGCTTGACTTCAGCCGCCCAGAACTTGCCGTCGATAGTCGCGCCGTAGTAGTCCCATGGCTTCTGGCGCACCTGGCGCTGGCCCGCCCGGTTGAAGGCGGCATCGTCCAGTCGCTCGGCGATTGGGTAGATGGCCCTGAGAAGCTCTCCGACCTCGCGCTCAAACTCATTCCTCGCCACTCTCCACCTCGATTCCTTCCAGGCTCGCCAGCAGTATATCCACGGCAGCCTGGGCTGTGCCTACCAGCAATTCGAATGTGCCGACGTGCCCCATGCAGGCGATCTCTTGCTGCGAAACAGTCCCACGAGTAACATCCCGCTCAGGCCAGCGGTTGGCTCTGTACAGCGCCTTCAACTCGGCTTCGCAGTCGTAGCCACCTCGGTGGTGGCGCTTGTAGTGGCAGGCTGTACACAGGCTCATACGCAAGATCCAATGCTCTTTGGTCATGTCGCCCAACGCGCCCCGTCCGAAAACGTGGTGCGCCTCGGCGGCATCTACACCCGCCTCGCCCAGTACCCACTTGTGGTACTGGCAGTGACCGCCGTCACGCATGTAGGCGATGCTGCCTGCGATAGAACGCAGGGTGATCAACGTGTCATTTTCGGGCATTCTTGTGCTGGCTAACCAACAGGGCAAAGCCAACCCAGAAGATGCTGGCGACCACTGCCCCGCCTATCAAGCCCACCCATAGCTCTGGTATGAACATTATTCGACCTCCCGACTGCGCCGTACTCGACGTGGCGGAGTCCAAGTATTGGACTCGACGAGCGGTTCTGCATTGGTGTCGGACTTGGATGGTGTCGATTCGATATTAGTGCTGGGCCACGATGCGCTGGTAGAGCTGGACTTGACTTCTTCCTCATCGGGTTTAGCCTCGACCTGCTTGCGACTCTCTTCGACCAGTTGCAGCACGTCCTCATTCGTCAACAAGCTATAGCCAGACATATTAAGCTCAAACAGCACTCGTCCAGCTTTGCCCAGGTAAGCGTCACGCATATGCTGCTGCTCCTGATCCCAAGCGTCAGTTGTCACATCGGCTATGTATATAGCCCTTGCCAAAACAGTTTTGTGATCCATCTTTCCCTCCCGAACGTTTGTTTATACTAATTTACCATAAAAAGCCAGCTTAGTCAAGACCGTCACCTTAAAAACTTTAATGTAACTATCTTGCTAATGTTAAAAAAACGTGTTATTATGTTTATATGGCAAACCAGAGGCAGTTCTCGGATGAGTACATCGACCAGTTGCGCATCTATTATATCGAAAACAACATAACTATCAAGGCGCTGGCGCTGGCCTCTGAGACCCTGTTTGGGATGGCAATCGAAGAGGAAAACCTGAGATTCATCTCTAAAAAAGACAGGTGGTCAGTCCAGAAGTCCCGTCATCTGATGGGCAAAGAAGGCTTACCCATCGATCAAGCCGACGAGCTGGACGACATGAAGCGACTGCTGTACGACGCGATCAACGACGCCGACGAGCCACCCAATGCCAAGGAATTGCCGGGTTTGATCAAAGCCTACATGGAAATCAGCAACGCTATGGCTGCCAGCGGCGTGGCAGGCAGTGCCAAGTCCAGCCGCCAGCAGGCTATCGAAATTGCACGGGAGGTGCTAGGTGCTGACCATCGCCAACGTTGAGTTCGACGAGAGAGATCTGAACCTGATCGCGTTCGCCAAGCTGTATGTAGAACGATTTGGTGCATTCGGGGCGTCCAACCACCACAGTATGCTGGTCATTCAAAAGCTGGCGAGCATCGTGGAGAAGCAGAACCAGTTTGCCACGGAACTGTGGCGAAGTAAGCAATAGGAAAGATCATGCAAGATCAAACAGACGAGCTGGAAAGATGCAAAGCTGACCCTGTTCACTTTATTGAAACCTATTGCTATTCTCAGGATAAGAACACTGGACACATTGGGCCACTCAAATTGCTTCCACACCAGCGCCAACTGTTTGAATCACTAGAGCAAGGCCATTTTACCTTGCTAAAATTTAGAGATAGTTATTCACGGAGAGCCAGGCAAATGTTATCTGTTATACCTATCCGAACACCAGATCCGTGAAATAGTCCGCTGTAGTCTCGATCCTATCTACTTCATAGAGAATTATGTGTATTTAGAGGAGAAAGAGACACAGCGCATTCTGCCCTTCAACCCATTCCCGTACCAGCGCAAGATGCTGCGCTGGATGATGGAGGGCAGGAATGTCCTGGCACTCAAGTCGCGTAGGGTGGGCTGCTCGTGGATCACGGCTGCCTACGCCGCCTGGCTGCTCAACTTCCGTGAGGGTATTAACGTCCTCTTCCTGAGCAAGAAAGAGGACGATGCCAAGAAACTATTACGCAAGGTAAAATTTATACTTAAAAACTTGGCACTGCATGACAATGAAGACCACCGATTGGCAACTCGATGCAGTTGGTTATGTGGCGAGATTGGCACAGATAACCAGCAATTATTTACCATCATCTACCGTGACGATCATGGGCGAGCTACGGCTGAGAGCGAAGCGGCTTCATTGTCCACGACTTCCGAGTCGGGACGTTCCGAGGGCGCTTCGCTTATCTTTTTGGACGAATTTGGCTTCGTCAAGCCCGACGACGAAAAGACCTGGACTGCCATCAAGCCTACCGTGGCTAGAGGTGGGCAATGGATCACCGTTTCGACTCCAAACGGAGTGGGCGGCGTTCACCACCGGCTATGCATGGAAGCCCAACGTCACGAGAACAAATCCTATGAGTACATCGAGGTTCACTGGTCCGAGGCAGGCATCACTCAAGCCCAGTACGAAGCCGCTATCGAGGGCATGGACGCCGCTTCTATCGCCCAGGAATGGGAGATGGAGTTCATCCAGAGCGGCAACCCGGTCTTCAACGCAACCGACCTGGCAGCCTGCTACAAGCCGCCCGAAGAGTATCCAGAAGTAGCCAAGATGCTGAAAGACTACCGCGAGAGAGAAAGATTCTATTATAGTGGGGCTGACACCTCCGAAGGTAAGGCCCACCGCAAGTCCACCCAGAGAGACTACCACTCGTGGTGCTCGCTCACCCGTTCAGGCATCCAGGCGTTTGGGAAAAACACCAAAGAGCCACTTAGCAAGTGGGCCGGACATACGGTTACTACCACCACCGGCAAACAGCTCAACGTGCCAGGTACGACCACCAACCTGCACGTCGAATATCCCGGCCTGCTCAGGGTAGAGGACAACGGCGCAGGGGCCACGGTAGTCAACCGCCATGTCGCCCCGCTGGATGGGCAAAGCGAGTTGATCCCCTCTCATACCGATAAACTAAGCAAGTCGCGTTATATCCGCAACTTGATGCTGTCGGTCGAAGCCCACGACATAATCATCACCGATTTGTTTACCTACCAGTGCATGCTGGTGTATCAATTGGGCAGCCTGCCGGGCACCTACGAAGCCCCCCTGGGATATTATGATGACCCGGTTATGTCGCTGGCTATGGCAAACGACCTGCGTTACGAATATGGCGGCATGGAGTTTACCTGGGCGGATGGGGTAGCTCCCCTGCGGCGTAGCGTGTCACCTGAAGAAGCCGAGGCGCTGGACTTGACCAGCCTCCCGGCTGCGCCCGAAGTCATGACCATGGACAACCTGCGCACAAGCGAATTTATGCCGGGACCGGGCCGGTTGCCCTCGCCCGCGACCGAACATATGTTGTTACCCGATCTGAGTCTGATTTTGCCCTTGGGGGCACCAGAGGAGAGCCACAACCATAAGCGGAGGGAACATGACAAAAACATGCGCCCGTGAGGGCTGTGGCAACCCTCTCAACAAGGGCAAATACTACTGCTCGCCATCCTGTTCGGCACAGGATCGTATACATAAACGCAATGGCACCAGCCCTATTCCCGCCGATGTCAAACAGACACTTACCCAAGCCCTGGGCAGTCAGGACGCTTCCTTTGTATTGAAAGAGATGGAAAGCGTCATGCTTCAGGAAGAGATCATCACCGCCCCGCCTATAGTGGTCAAGACCGAGGGCGACTTCATGTACACCTACTACATGGCCGGTGAAGATCGCCGCCCCAGCGATGCCCTGGAAGGGGAAATCATCCGCGAAATGCTCAAGAGCGGCATCGTGCTATTCGTGCTGGAGATGAAGCTTGCCAGCATGATGGGCGTCTTTCGTAACGACCGTTCCTGGAAGGTAGTCTGCCCTGACAAGGAATTGGCTGGTGTAGCTGAGGCCAACCTGCGCCAGATCATGCCGCGTATGATGCTGGATGCACTCAGGTCCATGCTGACTTACGGGGCCTACTTCGGCGAGAAGTCGTTCGAGTACAAAAACCCCTACCAATTGGGTCTGAGCAAATCACGCGGCGCTTCCAAAGAGTACGCCGTGCCAAAGCTACCGGCTGCCTGCAACCCGGAGAGTATCACTTATATCAAGCGCACCACGGATGGTAGCTTCGACGGCTTCGTGCAAACGCCCAAGAACGTCTTCCGCGCACGCAACGAGATCGACGTAGAGCGTAAAGCAGCCCTGGTCATTCCATATCGCGGGCAATTCCGTAACCTGTGGGGCGAAAGCTATCTCAAGCCCATATACCCGATCTGGTTCTGGTACGAGATCGCCCTGCGCTCGTGGGTACGCTACATGGAGCGCATGGGCACGCCCGTGGCTGTGTGCTACGCCCCCTCGCGAGCCAAGGTACTCAAGCCGGGCACTACCACAGCCGTAGATGCCATGACCTGGGGGCTGGCGGTAGCTGGCAATATCGCCAAATCCAACGCGGCTGTTTTGCCCAGCGACGTACACCCGGAGACCAAGATACCACTGTGGAAACTGGAATATCTGGTGGCCCAGGATCGGGGTGAGGTGTTCGGCAAGGCCATCGAGATGCTGTCGCAACTGATGATCCGCGCCGGTATGGCGGCTGACCGCGCCTTCACGCAGGGAGGCGAGACGGGCAGCTATGCCCTGGGCCAGATCCACGATGCCGCCACGCAGATCCACAACGAGTTGATTCTGATCGAGGTGCTATGGGCACTCAACCAGTGGTTTATGCCAGACTATGTAGCATACAACCGGGGCGAGAATGGCCCACCTATGTGGCTGGAGACTGAGGGGCTCGACCCACGTGAAAAAGAGCGTCTATTCAAGATCATGTCCATCGCGGGCAACGCCGAGAACTTCAAAGAAGCCCTGTTCATGGTTAACTGGCGCGAGATGTACGAAGTCAACAACGTGCCCACCCTGACTGAGAAGGAAGTGGACGAGCTTAAGGAAAAGATGCTGCAAGAGGGTCTGACCCGCCAGGAAGAGACCATGAAGGTGCAGAAGAAGTTCGCACCCAAGCCAGGCGAGTTGCCCAAGCGTGAGGAGACGCCGCAGCAGACGGCTGCCAAGACTGAAGCGGCCACTAACGCCAACGGAGATGCTAAGAAGTTCGAGAACCTGGCCTACGCCATGCTAAATGGCAGTTACGTACCGATCATATTGTCCGATCACGAGATGGCCCTGGTAGCTGGCATACGCGACCCAGAGGTGGTCAAGCTCTACAACCCTTTTCACGATAAGCTGGGCAAGTTCGCCGCACGGCGTGGGGCAGGCGGTTCGGTAATACCACAGGAAGGTGGTACGAGTCCAACTGCTGGACTCGGCGGCGGTGCTAGAGCCAAGCCGGGCTCATTCTTGAAAACGACGGGCTTGGCTTTGGGCATCGCTGGTCTGGGTGCGGTGGTGCTGGCAGGTCTCGCCAGTGCCACGCGAATCGAGTATGGCGAGCCTGGTGAGGTTAAAGATGAAGACAGCGCCGATCCGCCCGAATCTGCGCCAGTTTACGATAGCCTGGAGGATGCTACTCAGGCCGCTATCGGCGCATTAAACCAGTTAGGGATTGATACAGAGGGCGACATATCGGTAAGCGTAGGGCAAGTGCCGGGTAACAATTTGGGCTACTATGACCCTGGCAAGAATGCTATGGTGATCAGGGAAGATCTGGCACAGGACTTGATGAATGGATCACCAGCAGCTATGCATGCATTGGTTCACGAGTTGGCCCATTCAAACCAACAAACAGATGACAATATGTTCTGGCAAGATCAAGAGTGGGCTATGGATCAGGGAACCGAGAACTTTGATAATTTCGTCCAACATCTGGAAGGCCAGAATGATGCTGTGACCATGGCAGCTCTGTCACACATGTACGGAAAGCCCATGGATTACGCCACGGTGGTTGCTATGCATGCTCAATACAGACGCGACAATGACCTTCCAGTAAACATAGTCAGACCGGGCTATCCAGATCAGGCTGCCTATTGGGCTGGCATTGCCAAGGCGAACCAGAGTCGCACGGGCGAGTCCCTCACTCAATTCAGTAGCCGGAGTCATGATACAGGGTTAAGCCCCGACAGCCAGTTCGATATACTGTGGGAACTATTTCCAGAACGCCTGGGCAGCTACCAAAAGAGTAAGACCTGGCCTTCATATCAGCAAATCATGATATGGCTTGGCGAAGATTATGATGTTGATACCAACCAGGCATTTACAGATATGCTTGAGGAGGCACTGCAATGAGAGCCATCTTCGAGGTTCTTAGAACATACGTTGAACGAAACGAAGCTGAAATACTCCTGATCCAGTTCGATCAAGGGCCAGACGAGGCAGACATGCTGGGTCTTGGCTTTGAGCGTGAGGGTGAATATTGGAAGATCACCCGCCAGCAAGCCGAGAAGCTTATCGCCGGACCTGACTATGACCAAGCCTGGAAACAGGAGGTGGAGCGATGGAAGAATATGTAACCGTGCGCGGCTGCCAAGTGCCTGCCCAGGAGATCCAAAACCTTAAGGATCAATTCGGGGCCGAGCTGGTGCCCGACAGCGAGTGGCGAATCATCCGGGCGCTGGACATGACCCTCAAGCACTACCGCGCCATGCACGGCAAAGACCCGGACCTGGTAAAGCTGAATCAAGATCCCTTCTATTGGTACAAGCATTGCCCACTGAATGTGGTGGAGCCAGTTACGAAGGCTAAGGTGCCTGCCAAACACAAGCCTGCCTGGTTCAGAATAAAACGCATCTTTAAGGTGGTAAAGCCATGAGGGTTGACCACGAAGATGGCTCGGGCAGCTTCTTACGGGCCGAGCTGCGCTGCGATCACTTCTTCGAGTGCAAGGTGGGCTACACCGACCAATTGCTGCCCAGTCTGGACAAGGGCGCTTACTATAGTTTCGACCTGAATTATCCATGTTGGGCCTGGCATTATGGAACCGAGCGTGACACGTATTTAGTTGAGCTGGTCGTCGCTGTCGATGAGGCCGCACTGACACTATCTATCCCACCAAATCCCAATGCCAAACCTGTGTTACCCGGCATCAGTTGGCTGGTCTTCAGCGACGTTGACCTGCCAGAGCAACCTGACCCAACGCCTATGCCTGTGCCGCCCGACGAACCCGAACCTGATCCACAGCCACCTGCGCCTGTGCCCGCACCCGATCCAGATTGGGTGCCCAGGACGACTACGTTTGTCCCTGATGGGGTTATATCGCATCCCAAGGCCATCATCTGGGGTGGGAGTGATCTGGTTTGGGTGTTGCCCAACGATTTATATATGTCCTTCTTCGAGGAGACCTACATGCGCATGGCTGCCCGGCTGAGAGAGGCTATCGAGGCAGGCGAGTATACAGTAGAGGAAAGGAAAAATGATCTGGTCTTTTAGCGAGAGCTACCAGCAGCCGACCAGGCTGGATGATTTCAGTCTGGAAGATCGAAACACCATATTGGCAGCCATCGACTATTATGGCAAGCAGTTCCAGTTTCCCATTAAGCTGGAGTTGGGGCCTGGGCAACACGGGCCTTCTATTACAGATCGAGTGAAGTTGGGCCTGAACCCGCAGGCAGATCCAGGCTGTGAGATATTTTTTGACCTTAACTTCGGACTGCCATTGCCAGGCGAGAGCGTGAGTTATATCCACTCCAACCAGGTACTTGAGCACTTGAATAACATCATATTCCTATTCAACGAATTCTGGCGTGTGCTTATCCCAGGCGGCACTATGGAGCATTGTGTCCCGATCTACAATGGCCCGCACGCATGGAGCGATCCCACCCACCGCAGGGCATTTACGGAGCTATCTTTTCGTTATTTCTGTGTAGACGCCAACGGTGAGCCGTTCACAGCACATTTCAGCGACTATGGCATCACCAGCCGCTTTGTTTTGGAGAAACAGGATGTCAGGCCCGGACTGGACATAACCGCCTTTTTCAAGAAACCTGCTTAGGAGAGTCATATGAAACGAGAAGAACCAATAGACATAATCCAGCAATTCTCACAAATGGATACCATGCTGGAAAATATGGCCAAACTGGTTGCGAACTACTTTAATTCGATAATGAAAGGTGGCGTTCCATACGATCTCGCAAGAGATTTGACTATTCGGTGGTATGAGCGCATGTTAGACAACATTTATAATCTGAAAAACAGGATCTAGGAAAGTCACATGAACAATGTAACTGCTGAGAAGTTTCAGGAGATCCAATCAGGCGAGCTGGGATGGTGGACACATGCCAACTTCAACCCACAGATCGAGTGGAAATTTTATCTCGATGTTTTCGAGTCGCACCTGCGCCCATTCAAACGAGTAGTCGATATTGGCTGTGGGCCGGTGCCTATCTTCATGAACCCCAAGATCGAGGCCAGCGAAGTGACAGCCGTCGATCCTTTATGGGAAGAGTACCTGAAGCTGGATAAGTATACCCAGTGGCATACCCGCCCGGTGGATCACCACTATGCCGACGTGGACCAGGCACCTTCGCACCAATTCGACGGGGTGTTCTTTTTGAACGCCCTGGACCACGTGCGCTGCCCAAAAGAGACGCTGGATGGCGTGCAGCGCATCCTGACTTGTGACGGGCTGCTCTTTTTATTCGTCGATATTGACAAGTCGATTGATTATCTCCACCCTCACCGTCTCACTCAGTCGTGGCTCATGATGGAGCTAGCTGGTATGGAGACGCTGGTAGTCAAGAATAATCAGAGCTGGAAGCACAAAAACCGGGTAGTGTATTACGTAGGACGCAAGATCACATGAAGAGATTCAGAAAGACGTGGAAGCAACGCCGTAATTCAAAATGCGACTGCGACAGTGGCAGGAAATATAAGCACTGCTGCATGCCGCATAGAGAACGGGAACCACGCACTCAAACCCATAGGGTAAAGGAAGAACGGCGGAGGGCTAAAAGTGAAACCAGCTAACGTTCTTATTATTATCATCGATTGTCTTCGTTACGACAGAGTTAGTCCACAGTACATGCCCTGGCTATATGAATTTGGGCAACAGAATACTTGGTTCTCGAATTATTGGTCAACGTCCCACTGCACAGATCCATCGATTACGTCTCTATTGAATGGTCGCTGGCCTGACGAACTCAAACTATATTCGATGATGTTCGAGTCCTATGACTATAGTATCCCACTTGGCGTCGAGATGCTGCCACAGACCGCCAAAAAGCATGGCTACGAGACAGGCACACTCAGTAACCTGGGTCGCTGGTATACCTGGGGTGTAGACCGCTATGTAAACACTCGTGGCTGGCATGGCAGTGACATCTTCAAGTATGCAGACAGTATTATGTCAGTCATGAAACAGCCCTGGCTCATGATCGTGCACGACGACAGTTGCCACACAAACTACCGGGGTGGCTCTTACGACCAGGCTTGTCGGGAGGTGGACAGCGACCTGGAGTGGCTGATCGGGCGGGTATTGAAGCACCAGCAGTGGACCGATAACACTTTTGTCATCGTCACCGCTGATCATGGCGAGGGGCTGGGTGAACGCGGCATCGACCAGCACGGGAGAGGTCTGTGGCCCTTCCTGACGCACGTGCCATTGATCATCCGCCAGCCCCGCGTTGCAAAAGCGTTATCCGTGTACGATGGGATTGTGCAACCAGTTAACATGCATGGTTTTATGGTCAACTGTATGTCGATAGCACCTGAAGCATGGCCGCCCGGTATGAATGTGGATAAGAATGGCTATGCCCACATGGTTGGGCGCGATCCAAAGGTGTGGAACCGGGGCGTGACCAATGGCAAGCATATGGTCATCAAGCGCCAGGAAGTCGGGGGGCCAACTACTATGTTCTACCTGGACATAGCCAGCGATCAATTGCTTGAGCCAGACGACCGCTACTACGAGATGTGGCACTATGCCCAAGAGCACGCCGCGCAGTTCGGCATCGACGCGGGCAACGATAGCCTGGACGACGAGATACTGGAGGCCAGGCTGAAAGGACTCGGTTATTTTGACTAGATGTGGCAGGCTGAATTTCTGGCTGTCAAACGCTTCATCGACGACATGAGGATAGACCCAACCCAGGGCAAAGCTATCGAGGTGGGTGGTGGACCTATCGTCGTGGTAGACGACAAGCCACAAGACAACCCGCTACTCAGCCTCAGCCCACAGGTAACTTTCTTGGACGAGGGCTTTATCACTCGCTATGGCAAGCCGCCCCATATCCTGGCTGACTTCATGAGCTGGTCGGAGATCAGCCACCTGGCAGGCAGCTTCGACCTGGTTTACTCATTTCAGACTATGGAGCACGTCAATAACCCATTCCTGTTTGTGCGACATTTAGTAGCCATAACCAAGCCAGGTGGAGCGATCTTCCTGACTACCGTCTTCTCCTTCGCCTACCACCCCAGTCCATCCGATTACTGGCGCTTCAGCCCGCAGGGGTTGCAGGAGTTATTCAAGCAAGCGGGCGACAACATGTTATTATGGGCTGGCTTTGGGCCAAACCAGGGCGGCGTGATCGCCGTAGCGCAGCGAACACCAGCTACATACTGGGCCTATCCCAACAAGCTCCGGTTCGAGGAGGTCTTGGGCAAGCTATGATCGACAAGAATTATGTCGCGTCTATGATGACCAAAGAGGCACTGTACATGGGGGGGCACGGGGCCGAGGAGGACTACCTAGGCTTGGGCATGCTGTACTATGCCATCACCTATGTTCTGAAAGCGGAGTTGTGCGTTTGCCTTGGCTCTGGGGGTGGTTTCGTGCCCAGGTGCATGCGCCAGGCCCAACGCGATTTGGGGATAGGCAGAACTATTTTAGTGGATGTGGGCAATGGCGCTTGGGGCAGGACCACAGTCCACGATGTAAATAGCTGGTTTAGACTCAATTTCCCTGACGTGGAAGTCTGGAAGATGTTGACTGCTGAAGCTGCGCTCATGATCAAACATGCTGACTATATCCACACCGATGCTGATCACAGCTTTGAGGGTGTAAAAACGGACTTCATGGCCTATAGCCAAATCCTGGAACCAGATGGCATCATCACTTTGCACGATACTCATATCCAGGGCGTGCGGAGTTTTGTAGACGAGCTGAGTACCCATAGTGAGTGGCAGGTATTAGAATTACCTATGTGGCAGGGGCTTGCCATAGTCATGAGAGCCGATGGACTGGAAATATCTACAAAGTGAGCCATTTCAATTACGCTACGTACTGGCTGCATACTTAGTGCGGTATTGCATGGATGTCATCGAGATCGGGGGCTGTGAAATACCTATCCACGTCTTTATGGATTTGCGAAACCATGGCTCCATAACAGTGGTCGATCCGCGTATGAAAACAGGTTTTACCATTGACAACAAAAGGCAAATCGCCAGTGTTGTGCATATAAACAAACCCATTCAGGAATGTCACTTCCCATACTCGGAGTTCGGGTTGGTTATATTAGGCATGCACATCCAGGGCGACTTGGAGCCAGTCTTTGACCTGGTTAAGCGATCCAAAGTAACCGTGATCGATTTCTCACTCGACTTTAAGCCCAGTGTTGACCAATTTAATCAGATGCTTCAGGCCACGCAACGACCGATCCGTATGCAATTCAAATTGGATCTGACTGGCAATGACTTCGGAGACCTGACAGATAGCTGGCCCGCCAGACCCATCAGGCAGATGTACGTATTATGAGACCTAGCCAACACCCCGATTGGAATAGCATATTCGGCTGGTGCGTAAAATTCGAGGCTGACTATCTGTACGAAATTGCTCGCAGTGTGACCGGCAATATCGTAGAGATCGGCACTTATCAGGGCCGATCCATGGTTGCTATTGGCCTGGGCTGTCTCGAATCGGGTGCTCATCTGTACACCGTGGATCATTACCTGGGCAGCCCGGAGCACAGGACACCGCCTGCCAAAGAAGTCGTGGTTCAAAACCAGTTCAAATTTGGCCTCATGCGACACGTAACGGTGTTAGAAGGCGATAGCCAGGTGGTTGTGCCTACTATCGAGGCCAGTTTTGACATGGCCTATATCGACGGCACACATTCATATAGAGCTGTGTTCGACGACTTTCTGGTATGCTGGAAGAAACTGACCAGCCATGCCAACATTCTGTTCCACGATGCCTACAAGGGTGGTTGGACAGAAGTTGAGGATGCGGTTAAGCAGATCGCCATGCGCTGGCCTATGGAACAAGTGAACGTAGCGGGGTCTATCGTTCACTTCAGAAAGATGACGTAAGGAGAGCCATATGGAATTGCTATTCGGGCCGGAACATTCAGATGAAAACAGGTATTTTGTGCAGGAAGAAATGTGCAAAGCCCTGGCGCATCAGATGTTCTATGTCCAGGATGGATACAGCAACGAATTACCAGTGCCACACTATCATGTGATGAGGGCATATAAGCATCTGGTGGCCCTGAATAGGCTCAAGATAGTCATGTTCGATCATGATATTGGTAAAGACGCAGGCGCGCCTCTTAACAACGACTTATACTGTCTGAAAGGTGAGGTTGTTTACGAGCTACTCGTTTTGCGTAAGAATGTCGATGAATTGATCGACAAGCTGAGAGGAGACTGACCGTGAGAAAGCTGACATTGTTGTTGACCGTGTTTCTATTGACGAGTTGTGTGGTGCCCATCGTCACCCCGGAAGGCTATGGCTTAGCATCGCAGCCCACGCCTATCCCGACTTTGACGGCGACACCTGAGCCGACTAGTACGCCTGCACCTGTGGTAGACTCAGAAGGTGAATATTATCGGGGTATCTACGATTTATGTCGCTGGCTCATCCAGCAGACAGGCCACTATGTCGATTGCATGGCCTTTGTAGAACGATCTAATACCAGCGGTTGGTACGAGCAACCATCCAAGGATTGGCAGTGGCCTCTGCCCGCGCCAACAGTGGCACCAGGTACGTCCCTGTAATGCTGCTAACTCTGTACCTTTTATTCAGGCTAGTCATCGGCGGCGTGGTGGATACGCCTATCCAGCCATGCCAGTGTGTCGTGGTCGAATACCAGGGCGCGACCGCTCTCAAGTGCGCCGTACCTGACCAGGTGGCCTGCTATCACGAGTGGCGACCAGGCAGCTTGCTGGTAAATGGGCATAACCCCGGCGTGTTCAGCCGCCTGGATGAAGTCGAAGTCGGGGATGCTATGGTCGTGACCATAGACGGCGTGACGACCACCTACTACGTGACGACCAAAGAGGTGGTCAGGCGCGATGATCACCAGCGTTACACCGAGCTGGCTAATGTGCCAGGTGTGCTAATCGTCACCTGTTATGGTGAGCACCATAGGCTTTTGGTTAAGGGGGAAATATGAAGCTGGCTCATGTAAGTCTTTTCAAGCGGCACCATGGGAATGAGTACCACGCGGGAGGTGTCGAAAAGTTTGCCTTCTTTTTGAATATGGCCTTCCCGGAGATGAAGTGTTACTCTATCCAGGACTTGCCCATACCCATCCAACCCGGTACACCCGACTACAAGATCGCTGAGATCCTCAATAACTGGCTTCTGGGCGAGGGGCTGGTAGATGAGAACACCACCGTTATCGGCGATGGTTTTTGGACACTGGGTCTGGAGGGCAAGGTAGGCAGGTTGATCTCTGTAATTCATGGTGCCTATTTCGGCACTGCATTGGAATATGAAAAGTACCCCAACCCTGAAGAGACGCACGTGGGCGAGTGGGCCTTGATCCAGGAGGAAGTCTGGAAAGATCCACGGGTCGAGGTTGTGTCGGTCAGCAACCGTTCAGCTTTGGAACTTATGACTGTGTGCGGTATTCCGTCGCATGTTATATCTCATGGGCTGCCCCTGGACATCTATAAGCCAGATGGCAAGCCTAAGAGTCGCCTGGTCTTGCACACCTCTGTGAGCTTCAGGAAGGGCCGAGATATGATCGAGAAGATCAAAGCCTTCGGCAAGTTCGACATTCAACAACTCGGCTTCGCGCGAAGCGGAGACATGGCAGAGGAAGTAAGACTCTGGAATCGGGGTGGCATCTTCCTGAACCCAACTAGATTTGAAGGGAACCATTATTCGATACTGGAAGCTCTGGCCTGTGGATTAGTGCCAGTGGCTTACTTGACAGGCGTCACCTATGACTTTCCCTGCCACGTGGCCGAGACCACAGATGACTTCCACGAACACCGCTTCGTGATGATGCTTGAGAATGCCATGGAGTATTACTCGAACTATTTCCCGCGTGAGTGGGCCTGTGAGAACCTGGACTTCGACATATGGGCAGCCAAGTGGAGGGCTTATCTGAAATGAAAGAGCCACTTAAGCCATTGAGGGCTAACCAGCTAATTGAGACGTTAGCATGCTCAAGAACTAAAGACAACATGGGACACTTTCTCAATTATGAGTTATACATCTCAGATGGGATACAACTATTTCCCATGAACAAACTTTACTTCGATATTGATAGGAAGATACTGATTTTCGTACCAGAGCATGTCAAAATTGACCTGGAAAAGTTTTACGACAGACTTGAGGTAAAGGATGATGCACAAAATTGAGTTTAAGTCAGAAAAGCTGGCGCGTTATGGGATCGTCGTGGCTGGGGACATCCAGGAGCTAGTCAAAATGATGAACGAGATAGATGATGGTTGGTATCCACTTGGTGGCCCATTTCAAAGAATAAATGACTTTGGCAAATTACCTCTTGTATGCCAGGCTGTGGTGCGTGAGCCTAAACATTCGCTATGGAAGCTAACTGTAAATGGTGTAGAATTCGTACAAAAGGATAGTACAACCGATGCAGCCACTAGTAGTTGATATTCCAACCAAGAACCGCCCGCGTGAACTGGGTCGCTGTCTGGCAGCCTTGCTGGCACAGACCTACCAGAAATTCGATCTTCTAATCGTTAATGACAATACTACCTTGCCAGTAGATTTCGACGAGGTTACGGCTGAGTGGCTGAAGCGCCACAAGGATCGCCGCCAGGTGTGGATCGAGAAAGGCACAGGCATGAGTCAGGTATACGCCCATAACCTGGCTTTGTGGCAGCGTCCCTGGTGTGAGTACGAGTTCATCCTACGCATGGACGACGACATTCTGCTTAACTCGCGGGCTATCGAGATCATGCTGAACGCCATTCGATCCAACGTAGACATTGCCGCAGTATCAGGTCTATGGTTTGAATCAGAGACTAACGAAAACTGGTTCTCAGATCGTGATGTGCCAACCGCCGAGGAGTGGCAAAATAGCCTGGAGCTACATGGCAAAGCGGTGAATGGCATAGTCAGCAATTGGCACCAACGCTTATACCACGATTATCGCCCCAACGGCCAGGGTGAAATCATCGGTGCACCCATGGCGGTCCAGCATCTCTATTCAGCCTGTCTATATCGCGCCGCAGATATGCGTCGGGCAGGTGGCTGGCCTGAAATCTATAGTCAGGGCATTCATCACGGCGAAGAAAGTGATGGCACATTCAGATTGGGGGCGACTAGTAAGAGATTGTGGGTCTTGCCTCAAGTCACCGGTCAACACTTACGCGCCTCTGGTGGCATCCGCAGTGCTGGTTTGGAATTGGAACACAGGACACGCCTGATCGACGATCCACTGCGCAACGAGCGCCTGCGGGCTATGCCGGGTGTATACGACCGTCCCATCAAAGTTGGTCTGTGGGGCCAGCATAGTATCTTCACGGGTGGTGGCCCGCGCATGTTCTTCGAGTTGTTGGCAGCCTTGCAGAGTGATCCAAACCTCGAAGTCTATCCAGTGGGCGATCACATGCCTTGCCACGACGTAGAGCGTGTGTTCGGCATTCACGTCGAGGATTGCAACGCGCTGCCAGAAGAGTTGGACGTATTGATCCAACTGGGCGATGATCTGGACTGGTTCGGCAACGAGGCGATCTATATACCACCTGCCAAGTCCAAGACGCTGTTTATCTACTACCCTTTCGGAAATAGAGCGCCGGAATTGGACGAGTTCACCCACATTGTCACCTTAAGCCAGTTCGTGGTAGACGAGATCGCTCGACTGTGGCGGCGCAAGGCTCAATATATCTATCCGGTGGCTCACAGTATTCCACCTCTGAAGAAGCACAATTGGATACTGGTGCCCGGTCGTGTCGATCAATGGAAGGGCACACTTTGGCTCATGGAAGCCTTCGCCGAGATGGACCTGAAGGGCTGGCAACTATACGTGGTAGGGGCTACCGAGGGCTCCATCCAAAAAGACTACATCCAGCAGGTCAATAATTTTGCCAAAACGCACGAGAATGTACACCTCGATTTCGACGTGAGCCAGGCCAAGCTAGAAGAATATTATGGCAAGTCCAAGATCATGTGGGCAGCCAAGGGCATGCTGGCGGACGAGCACCCAGAGTTGAGCCGTGAGGCCGAGCACTATGGGCTGACACCCCTGGAGGCTATGAGTGCCGAGTGCGTACCACTGGTGTATGACTTAGGAGGGCATAGAGAGACTACAGAGGAGATTTTACGTTGGAAAAGCAAGGAAGATCTATTTCAAAAAACACACGACTTAATTGATACAAGGTTTGTCTTTTATGACATATCCAGCTTCTTCGACAGGGAGCTGTTCAAAGAGCAATGGCTGCGCGTGGTGTACGAGTGCAATGCCAAAACTTCCAGGCTGGAGGCAGTCAGGCTGGAAGTCACCGAGAACAGGCGACCCATCATCTTCGTCGTCACAGACAGCCCGCGTAAGCGCACGGGCTTTTCCACAGTAGCCCAACAGGTCGTGCCTGGCTTTGTCGAGCAAGGTTGGGACGTGCGCTGGTATGCTATCCTGGATGATAAGGAACCCATGCCAGGCGAGTTCGACTTTACCTTCATTCCCATGGCCGAGAGCGACATGCAGGGAGACAAGAGGTTGCTCAGGAAGATCATCCAACACGAGCCGGACGTGATCTGGGCACTATACGACGCGGGCAACCTGTATAAGTACCTGGTCTTCAGCGAGTTCGGGGCTCAGACACATAAGTCAGATGGATCACTCCGGCCATGCGTGGCCTACTTCCCGGTCGAGGGTCTGCCGCTCCCATCTTATTACGGTGGCATGGTGCAGCATGTGCTGCGCTCAGGCGGGCAGGCTATTACCTACACCGAAGGTAGCGCCCAGGTTGTTATGGATCAATTTGAGGGCTTAAAGGTGGATTGGGCATGGCACGGTCTGGACCATGCTTGCTTCGAGCCTTATCCAACTGCCGACCGTAAGCACTTACGCCAATTGGTGGGGTTGGACAATTATTTTATCGTCGGCACTTTCGGCATCAACAAACGCACCAAGCAATTCGATACGCTGATCTATGCTGCCTGGTTCATCAAAGAGTGGGGGGAGGACAAGGATGTGCGGTTTTATTGCCACACTGAACCTAACGATCCTATCCTGCAAGGCTATCCCCTGAACGAAATGAGCAAGATCTACGGTGTAGAACATATGTTCTTATGGAAGCCGGATAGCTACTCACAGCGGGGTGGCAAGTATACTGGCGTCGAGTTCAGCAACAACAGCATGGATGAAGCCAAACGGCTAACCATGCCACCTACTGCCGAGGGGCGGGGCTACCTGCTGGGCCACTACGACATCATAGCTCGCTACAACTTACTGGATCTATATGCCGATGTTTCATCGGTGGAAGGCTGGGGACTTTGCGTCGGCGAGGCTTTGCGCTGTGGTGTGCCTGCCATCTCGGTAGACGATGGATCTGTACGCAGTGAGATCTATGGCGATGCGGCGCTCATGCTCAAGCCTACTTACGATTGGAGCACCTGGCACATCGGAGCCCGCCTAGCTCTGGTCCATCCAGAGGCAGTTGCCCGCGCTATTCTGGAGATGCGCGATAACCACGAATTGAGAAAAGAGTATGCCGAGCGGGGACGGGCAGCTACCGCTAAATATGTATGGCAGCCTACCCGCGATAAGATGGTAGCAGCCGTCAGGCAAGCATTGAGTCCAACACTTGGACTCGCCAAGTAGGAACATGGAATGATAATTGATAGGCCAAGACAGGATATGGAGCTGGACTGGGATCACCTCACACTCCTATATGCCATTGATCCACTCACAGGTGGTATGACTACAGCCTACACGATTTATGGCAAACATCGCTTTACGTTCGATGTGGTCGTAACCATTCCTAAACATGGTATAAGATCTGTGTGGATGCACCCTTACTCAGATATGAAGATACATGCTATTCCGCCAAAAGGCGACAAGATGGCATATGCCAGACAATTAGGTGGCTTCTTATGTCGCGTAGTTTATGTTGAGGAGGGTAAGAATGGCTAGACCATATACGTGTACCAAGTGCGGCGAACAGTTCCAGCGGGGTCAACTCAAGGAATGTCCAGTGTGCGGCGCGTCCATGCGCAAGCGCTCACGCATGCGCCTGCGCGAGCACAAACTGGACGAGACGCCATTGCCTGCGCCAGTACAGAATGCGGGTCTGATATTTAGCGATGGGATAATCGGCGGCATCACTATTGTCCTAAAAGCTGACGGGACATACGTCATTAGCTTTCCCAGTGGCACAGTCGATAACCGCATGATCACTTGCCCTGGCTGCCACAGGAAGCTCTTCCAGAATACCAACCTGCATGGCACGAGCAGACATCGTTGCCCACGCTGCAAGGCAGATATAGTGTTGTATTTTGCTTAAAAATCTGATATAATAGGGCTGTCGCTTGATGCTTCCAGTTCATTTGTTCGTTCCTCCTTTTTCGAGAGTCGGGGCCGCGCAACCCCGGCTCTCGATTTTAATCTACCAAATCCCTACTTGACAATAAACCAAAACAGTGTTACATTGATCACAACAACAGAATAACCTGGAGAGCCAAACAGGTTTCGTCTTGTCCAGAGGTCGATACAGAACCCGCCAAGGGAAGAAAACCCAACGCGGGTTTTTTGCATTTCATGCCCGCGCGAGCGGGCTTTTTTGTTGTCACCCGCGACGAGCTATCAGTTTGTAGGGAGGTGTAAGTTGCCAGCCAAAGTTGAAGCATGTGTCTCCAGCATGATGGGCAAGTGGAGAAAAGATCCCAAGTCCAGACCCAAGCCGATGATGAAAGATGGCAAACCGCAGGACATGGAGGGACAGGCATGGGCAATTTGCCAGGCTTCGATGAAGGCCGAGCAGGAAATCGAGGCAGTTATGCTGGAAGGCGTCGGCCCGGTGATCCTGGGCATAGCGGCGACCAATCGCCCACACCTGCCGCTGCCGCCGATGTCTATTGTCGAGTTGACCCCGCCTACAACTGGTGGCGCTTCTACCCCTGGAACGACAAAGAGGTACGCCCGCGTTCCGTTTCTACGGCAAGGCATATACAGCCACCCACAGCACGGCAACCTGGTCTTTAACGACCAGACTATGCGCCGCATGCTGGACAACCACAGGGCCAAGGTCAACCACCATGGTGTGTCATTAGACGTGCGCCACAAGCCAGAGCTGGGTGCATTGGCATGGTTCAACGACGCGGGCTGGATACAGGAGGAAGACGATCCTGAGTACGGCAAGCTGCTGGTGGGCTATGGCCCGGTCGAGCGCCCCGAAACCGAGGAGATTATCGGCAAGGGTGTATACAAATACGCCAGTGTCGAGTTTCACCCCAACTACGAGAGTAATATCGTGGATAAGCTATCCGCAGACGATCTGCGGGCAGTCAATTTAGAAGAACTTTTACAGGAGGTAAACATGGAATTTCCTGTCAAGAACGAGGACGGGACCGTTCTCCTGTCGGCTGACCAGTTCACCGAGTACGAAGCACTCAAGGTAAAGGTAACAGATCTTGAAGCCAAGATCAAGCCACCTGAGCCGGAGCTGCCCGAACACGTCAGGGTGTTGCTGGAACGGCAAGATCAGGAGATGAAGGCCCTCAAGCGCGGTATGCTTGCCAGTCGTGTAGAAGCGGCTGTGGTCAAGGCCAAAGCCTACCGCGATGCCAATGGCTGTGGTCACGCGCCCGTGCTGTTGGAGTGGGCTACCAACGTCATGCAGGGCAGACCAGTCGGCGAAGGCGAGGCGGTCATCAAGCTGGAAGGCAACAGCGATGGTGCGTTCGTCGAGTACGTCAACCGCGCAGTCGCTCGCCTGTTGGAAACGCTGCCCGGCCAGATGCCTATGGGCAACCGAACCGAGTGGGATGATGTGCGTCTCGAAACGCCCGAAATGACTAAAGAAGACTTCAAGAGCTTCTGGAAGGCAGGAGGGTAAGTCATGCCGTACATCACCAGCAAGTCAAGAACCCCTATTCACCAGGTCCTCCAGGGCCACCACCACGAACGGCTGATCTCTAACTGGCTCGACTCCAGTTACATCGCCCAGGACTCGACCGGGCAGAAGTACGTCTATCCCGGCCTGATCGTGGCTCAGGATACCACCACCAAGAAGTTCGTGCCCTATTCGGCGGGCGCTTCCTACGGCACCGGCTCGGACACGCCAGTGGGTGTGATGGACGAGTTTTTGGATGTTACATTGGGCGACGAGGCTATCACGCCCGTGTGGCACGGCGGCGTCATCGAGGCCCATTGCTATCTGTATGGCTCGGCTATGGGCTCCGGTCTGACTACGGTCAAGACCACCCTGAACAAGATCAAGTGGGTGTAAGGAGGTTAAGAAATGGCTTACTATCCCAACGATATGCTTACGCCCCACTTTTTGACAGGGGCAATCGAGGAACGTCCGACCAGGGAGAGCATCAAACAACGCTATCTCTGGCCTGAGTTTCTACCGCTCAAGGAAGTCCCGGAGCGCAGACTGACCTGGGATGCCGTGGCGGCTGAGAACAACTTAGCCGGTTTCTACGGCACCAAGGGCGAGCCTGTGCCGGGTGACGACCTGATCTTCAAGTCGCACTTTGCCAACCTGATCGACGTGATGGCAACCCGCCACCTGGACCACGACATCCTCAACTCGGTGCGTGCACCGGGTATGCTGGCTGTCTACAAGACGGGTGGCTCGGCTGCGCCCATCCAGGGTCTTCGGGCTCGCTTCGAGGACCACATGCGCGGCTTGATCAACTGGTGTGATGATACAGTCGAGGCGCAGATGGAGTACATGGCGATCAACGCGCTCCAGGGCACGCTGGTCTGGCCGCCCACCACGGCGGTTGGCGGGGCTATATCGCCACCCATGCCGCACTGGAACGCCAACATGACGCTCAGTTTCACCTTCCCGCTCAACGCCAACTTCATCCAGAATGCCTCCACCCTGAGTGGCCATAACGCGCGGGCCGGTGGTGCGTTTGCCTGGAACAACGCCAACGCCGATCCCATCAAGGACATGGAAGTGATTGCGGAGTATATGGTCGAGCAGAAGGGTATCAACGCCGACGACATGCTGTTGATCCTGTCGCGCACGACCCTATCGCGCATCGCCTACCTGTCGTCTATCTTGAACTGGCTCAACTCGGTGCGCTACAATACACCGTTGGGCACCGCCGTCGATCTCAAGGCGCTCCAGGAGTTCATCTCCAGCCGGTTGGGTTGGACCATCCGCACCTACGACGCGCAGTGGACCTATCGCACCAACATCGGCACCGTCAACGAGACTGTTCAGCGTGTCAAGTTCTTGAAAGAGGGCAAAGTTATCATCATCCCCAAGGCAGAAGTCAACAGCCTGGGCAATATGATGACTACCTTCCATAAGGATGGCAGCGGGCAGTTCAAGTCAGGTAAATACTCGTGGATGCACGAGGACGACGAGCCGCCCTTTGGCACGCGCCTGGGCGAAGGCATCGTGTCTTGGCCGGTGCTCCCCATGGCTGACAGTCAGATTTTCGTGATGGATTCCTATGCATAAGGTGTAGTCACAGTGAGTGCTCCGGTCGCCCCTTACGCAGCCAGTGCCCAGGTGGCGATGCTGGTGAAGAACTTGCTGAAAGGAGCCAGCGATTTCTCCGCCAGCACCACCCCAAAAAATACTGACGTGAACGACATCATCGACTGGGTTTCCTCCCAGGTAGATATGCAGTTCATGTCGGCTGGCTACAAGATTCCCTTCCTGGTGCTGTCGGGCGAAACGTGGGCCATGTCCCAGACCAACTACCTGACGTTTGTGGTGGTCAATGGGGCAGCCGCCTACGCGGCAGGCCACAGTCTCAAGCCTGCGCCTGCTGTAGCGCCGGGACGGGAGGGCTCGTCGGGCAATATCTTTCAGGATATGTTCGACAAGGAGCTGCGCAAGGTATGGGACGGTCGGAGCACTCGCTTGCCATGGCGGGCGCAATACTACTATGGCACCAAGGCCGAGGAGCTGTTGACGCAGCCCAGTGGGCCAACTACCGACTTCATCGAGCAGCGGTTTGATCCCATGCGTTTCTTGAGCATGTGGGATATGACCGAAGAGCTGCGCAAGGTGCAGAACGAGATCAAGGACATGGACATCGACTGGGACTACCTGTACAACTACAAGTCCTTCAATATCGGGCTGGGGAACGTTGACTGATGACGCTACACGTGATCAACCGCATACCCGATTTGAGCGCGGTTATGTATGCCATGCAGACCAATCAGCGTCATCAGAGCATCATGCATGCTCAGGCCACCCGTGGCATGGAGCGCATGCTATTTCTGACCCGCCAGTTGGCTCCCGTGGGTAAATACGAGCCGCCCTGGCAAACCAGTCAGGGCGTGATCAACCACGGCAGACCCAGTATCCGCCAGCACAGCATGACGCTGGACACAGGTTGGACACAGCAAGTAGAGCGGGTGACGCACGGGGCGGCTTTTACGCTGTTTAACCAGGCTCCCCATGCGCCTTACGTGATCTACGGTACGCCTGCCCATCCGATCACGGGCAAGCCTGTATTGGCCTTCCATTGGAGCAACTACAGTGCCACGGGCGAAGGTAACTGGGGGCCATACCAGGGCGATCCACCTGGCCCTTACAGTTTCCCGCGTGTCAACCATCCCGGCGCTCGACCCAACACCTTTGTGCAGCAGGCGGCGGCCCAGAACCGGCCACGCATGGTCGAGCTGTTAGGCGAAGGGGCCAAGGAAGTCAGACAGCCGCTCATAAACTTCTTCATGGGAAGAGGACAAGGATTACTGAGATAATGTTGCCAGAGTATCTACCGCTGCTGATCCAGGTGCCTATCGTGGGGGCCTTTATATTCTTCGTGCTCATGATGACCCGGCTGTACATCCAGCACGAGGGAGAACGCGACGATCAATGGCAAACGTTCCTTAAACAGTTGTCTGATAGCGAGTGCGGAACGATAAACACGATGCGCGAGGGCATAGGTGCCAGTATGCGCGAGATGCAACTGGCGCTCAGGGATATGTCGCGCCAGATCGCCAAGAACACAGCTATCATCCTGGCTTATGAATCCGCCCGCAGCGGCAAGGTGCATACCGATACAGTCGAGATCGCCAAGGAATTGCTCAGGAGTGTTAACGACGAATGAATATCGGCGCGGTCAAGGCGGCACTAAAGTCGCTCATAGAAACCAACAATGCTACGCTGTGCACGGGCATCACACACCAGGGTCAGGCCCGCACGCTCAAACACGTGACGACCAGCGTGCTGACACCGGCTATCGGCTACTATTTCCTGGCGATCCACGTCGAGGAGACCCTGGAGCACACCCGCACCGGGGTCAATGCGCAGCGACCTGCCAGGCAGACTGAATATGACGTGCTTTTGCACATCGACGAGTTTCCCATACCCGTGGCGTCCGAGGATGAGCTGTACGAGACGGTGCATGCCGACTTCGACAAGCTGGTATCGCGTATCGTCAACCTGATCGAGACACAGACCTGGATCGGCACGAGTCCGAAATTCAGACTCGCTCGCAACGCAGCCGTGGAAGGCGACAGAAATATCATCGTCAGCAACTCGCTCCAGCCGTATTTTGACGGGGCCGAGTTGACACACGCACAGCTTATATCGCAGATCCGCTTCAGACTAAGCCAGGAATGTGTGGATGCCGCCGACGAGCTGTACTGATGAGTTGGGTGTTTGTGGGAACTCTGGCTCGTTTGGGCAGCTTTAAGGTGATAGGCCCTGCTACGGGCAAGCAATGGATCATCAGATCCAGCGGAGACTGGATACCAGAAGAGGATGCAGAGGGCCTGTTGAAAATGGAAGTCGAGATCTGCTGCGTAAAAACACTTGGAAAAGTTATGGTCAGACCACTGCATAGGCTGGTGCCTACAGTGGACGATATGAAGAAAACACCACTCTAGGTACTAGAGAAAGGAGATCTAAAATGGGTTCGTACTACTCTGTCGGGGCTCCTTCAGCATCCGCTGGTTTCCTGATGCAACCAGAGTCCAAGATTAAGATCGGTACAGCCGCTCTGTATGCGTCACTAGAACATACGTCATGGACGTACATTACGTATGAAGCGAGTATTGGTTTGCAGGCTGGCACGTCTTTCGAGCTAGGCGTGGTCGATTCGCTGTCCTTCGTGATGGAACCGACCATCGAGCCGCTTGAGTCGGCTAATATCGCCGACGCCACGATCTATCTCGTCACTGGCGAGGAGACCACGGTCGAGGTGGGTATCCAGCAATTCGATACCCGCACGCTGGAGATCGCTATGTCCACCGGTGTCATGTACGCCCTGGGCAACGAGCGGCTGATCACCTTCGGCGGCGGCTGCACCATCAAGAACCGCCCGCTGTCTATCGAGTCAGGCAACGTGGCCTGCGATGCGCCCACCAGCCCCAACGTGAGCAATGGTATCACGGGTATCGTGGTGACTCTGTACGACGTGATTTGCTCCAGTGGCCTACCGTGGGACTCCATCGTGGCGGGTGAGATCAGCGTGATCGACTTGACCTTCGAGGCCCGCCCTGTGCTGGCACGAGCGAGGGGCAATCGACTTGGGACAATTTATGTATATTGACCAATAAATATAAATCGTGCCCAGGCTGCACGTTATCATAACCATATAGGAGGCTGCTGCTGAGAGTAGTCAAGCACCGCATCACGTACAGCGTGGATGACGTATTCACCCTGTATTACTTGACCGACCTACACATCGGCAATGCGCTGTGTGACGAAAAGTTACTCAAGGAAGACGTGGCCTGTATTGCCGACGATCCCAAGGCGATATGGATAGGCGGCGGGGATTACGCTGATTTCATCAACCGGGCTGACCGCCGCCACAGGGAAAGCTCCCTGGCAGCCTGGTTATATGGCAAGGATGACATAGCCCAGGAACAGATCAAGTATCTTGAGAACCTGCTGAGTCCAATTTTGGACAAGTGCCTGGGGCTATGCAGAGGCAATCACGAGGATGACATTCTCAGCAAGTCTGAGCGGGACGTATATAGTGCCATTGTCAATATGGTGGCTCGGCCCAACCGTCCTGTTCGTCTTGGTTATGGTGGTTGGGTTGTTCTGTTGTGGGAGGATGGCAAAAAGACACGCTGGCACACCACCATATTTTGCCATCACGGATCTGGTGGTGGGATACTACCGGGCGGCGATGCACTCACACTGGGTAGATTGCCCACCTGGTACGACTTCGACATCGCCATCCTGGGCCACCGACATACCAAACACTGGCTACCTAACACCATAACCGGGCCAACTTTTACAGCCAGTAAGCTGCAACAACGTGAGCAGGCTATGCTATTTGGAGGCACATACCTGGGCGGTATTGACCTGGAAGGCACCGATCTGGAATCGTATGCCGAAGCCAGGTTGCTACCACCCAGATCGGTGGGCGGCATCAAGATCCAGTTCATGCCTGCCCAGAAAACCTTTAAGATCGTCATATAATAGGAGAGCCACATGTCAGAGCTAGAAGTCCGTAACAAGATCGTCTTCACCTGGGTGGATGACTCGCGTGAACCCCACGAGTACGTCAAGCATCTACGCCGTCCCAAGGGACGCCAGGCCCGCTTGAATTTGCCCAAGATAACGGCCTTCCTGGGCAAGATCGCCGAACTCCAGGAACGTATCGAGAAGCAGAGCAAAAAGGGTGCCAGCGTAGCCGACAACATGGCTATGATCGAGAGCTTCTTCACACCGGAGAACGAGCAATTGTTCCCCTTCATCCTGCAAATGGAAACCGAAGATGAGTTGCGCATCTTGAACGAAGAGCTGACCGCCATTGAGGTCATCGAGGCTGTGTCGAAGGCAGCTACGTATATCGTGGAGGAAAGCCTGAACCGCTCCGAAGTTCAGCAGGCGCTAAAAAAATTGGGTGGAGAAGGAGTCGAGGAGGCTCCAGCTTAGATAACAACCCGCTGGCCGAGTACCGTGCCGTGCGCATGATTTGCAAGCACTTCAACTTCACCGGCGATTACGTCAACCTGGGCATGGAAGTGGGTGACTTCTTTTGCTACCTGGCCGAAGCGTTGGATGCCGAGGAGCTGGAAGACTATCGTGAAGCCCTCATGGCGGGTGGCAAAGAAGCCAAAAAGAAGTGGAAATGGTCTACGCCCGATCACGCAGGTACACGTGCTATGGGTGGCGGTAGTCAGGATGTGCGCCAGTCCATGATGAACATGGCGCAGGCACTCACCAAGGGACCAGTCAAGAAGACAGGCAATATCTCGGAGATCGCCAACCTGTTGGGTAAGAAGATGGTCTTTAGGACTGAGGATGGCAATTACTACGACGAGGATGGCAACCCGGTAGATGGTAAGGGCATGGTGTTCATACCACTGGACAACCAGAAGGTAAACTGAGTGGCAGTTAGTCAAGAGATCTTTCGCGCAACCTTGACGGTTGAAACGAATATAGTTAGTGCCATCGAGGGTCTGGAAAAGCTATCCAAAAAAGCCATCGAGACTCTGGATAGTCTGCAAAAGATCAGTACGGCTGTGGTCAAGCCCGATCTGGGCGGCCTTAATACCATCTCTACTACAATCGAGAAGGCAACTAAAGACATTCGAGCCGACTTTGAACGATTGCGCCAAGAGGTAGTTGGCAAGTCTATTATCCCAGAAATGATAGACGCCATCGCTAAAGAGTTTGATCGGCTGCCTAACAAAACCGCCCCAGAAGTCAAAAAACTCCACCAGCAATTCGAGCAACTAAAAACCAGCGTCAAGCCCATCGAAGATGCCATAGCTGGCATGGATGCCAGCACACGCAAGCATATGGAAGGTATAGTCGCCGAGGCTCTCAAGATGAAGGGAGCATTTAGCGACGATCAGATCAAGGCAGCCATGGCATCTATTGGTTCTGCTACTGCCAAGACTGGATCAGAGGTACAAGGCACTATCGGGCAGCTCAATAAGTTAGCCGAGGCTGTTCGTCAGGTATACTTGACACAGAAACCACCTGCTGCCAAGGCTGCCGAGGCCGAGATAGAAAATCGCGCCAAGCGGGCGGCTGCCGAGTTTGAGAATCTTAAGAAGATTGGCGAGAAGACATTTGCAGATTATGAGCGCCAGGGCCAGAAGTTTAGACAACAGACAGCTCTGGCTACCAGTGAGTTGGGTGAAGCTGCCCAGCGCGTCACCGCCTTTGAGCAACGCTTCAGGGCCATCGGGCAGGTAGCGGCTGAAGGCTCGACTGGCTTCAGGGCGGCTGTAGCCAACATCCGGGGTGGTTTCCAATTGATGGCGGCTGAAGGCGGTAACTTCGCTTTAGGCTTGCGCCAGGCTTTCTTCGGTCTGTCGGGCTCTACCAATGTGTTGGGGCGTGCCCTGGACTGGCTGGGTGGTCGCCACAACGAGTTGAGCCGGGCTACCGGCAAGCTGGAGCAGGAAACCCTGCGCATAGATAATATCATGCGCCGCTTCACTACTGGTATGCGCGACCAGATGGACGTGCTCAAGGAAGTGGGCAAGGAAGAGGGTGTCCAGAAGGCGGCTCTAAGCGAGATCGACGTTCAAGTCAAGCGCGTCGAAAAAGCCTTCAAGGATATGAACACCACTATCGTGGCGGGTGGCAAGCCCACCGAGCAACAGATGGCGCGTATCCGCGAAGAAGTGCGTATCCTGGAACAGTCCTACCGTCAGCTCAAGGTACAGGGCATCATCCCGGCTGGCTCGGCCACTGACGACATGTTCAAGCAAATGCTAAAGGGTATTGAGACCCAGCGGGTAGGTTCTAACCAGATGATCGCCCGTGTCATCGCCCTGCGCAAAGAGGTGGAAAAGGCCGAGCAGAGCGAGAAACAATCCAATGCCACTTCCGAGAAGCGGGTAGGTATCTTCCAGCGTGTATCTATCGCCTTCTCCAATCTGTTCAACATCACCCGTAACGTCACCAACGAGACCAAGAACTTCAACCAACAACTGGATCAGACCGGGGCGAAGATGGGCGTGGTAGCTCGCACTGCCGACGTAGCCAAGGGTGCTTTCGTCGGCTTCGTGGGTGCGGCAGCGGCCATCACCGGCCTGCGGTATGCCATCGACGGCATTGGTTTTGCCATACGCAACCTGGGCGGCAAGTTCCTGGAAGTTAACAACACTGCCCAGAATTTCGGCATCACGCTGACCAATATGCTGCGCGGCTCGAAAATCGAAGATCAGGCTGAAGAGGTGGTGGGCGGCGCTATGGACTTCATCAAGGAAGCCGTAGCTGCCACACCCTTCGAGCTGGCGGATGCCATCGAAGCCTTCCAACGCCTGATCATAGCCGGGCTTGATCCCAAACAGTGGATGGAGCCCATCGCCGACGCGGCGGCTATCATGAATAAGCCCATGGATCAATTGATCGGCGCTTTCCAGCGTTTGACGGTAGGCGACACAGGCCAGGCGCTCATGATGATGCGCGACTTCGGCATCAACGTCAACCGCGCCGCAGTCTTTGTCGATCAAGCTACTGGCAACCTGCTAAGCTATGACCAGGCCCAGCAGGCCGTCAACATGAGCGCTGAGCAATTGGCAGCCAAGGGTTGGGCCAAGCTTAATCTGGAGTTCTCCAAAGGCGGTGAATTGACCACCGACACAGCCACAGCCCTCAAGATATTGAACGGCTACTTGACGCAGAATTCCACCATTGCCGGTACGGCTGCCTCTCGCTCGCTCTCACTCCAGGGCGTCATGTCCAACCTGAAGGATAGCGTCAGTAACCTCTTCATCGAGATGGGCAAGCCTATCATGGAGAAGTTGACCGGGGCGGGTAGTGGCCTGTTAGACAAAATTAACGAGCTACAGCCTGTTTTGAATGCCCTGGCTGCCAATATCGGCGTGGCTCTATCAGGCGCTATCGACTTTGCCATCAACTTCATTTCCAATTTCAAAGAGAACTTCGCCGGGCTGATCGAGGTGGTGCAGACCGTCATTTCTATCGTCGCTAGTATCTTCGCCGGTGACTGGCAGAACGCCTGGTTCCTGTTCCTGGATGCCATCGACGTAGGCTTGTCCAACGCAGTCCAATTTCTGGACTCGTGGATCAGTAATGCCTTCACCTGGGGCTGGAACTTCGTAGTCGAGATCGCCAATGGCGTGCTAGACAGCGCCAGTTCAGTGCTGATGGAAGCCCTCAACTCCGTGGGCGAGATGATCAGCTCCTTCCTGGCCCCTGGCTCAGCCCCTGAAGTCGGACCACTCTCGACCATCGACGAGTGGGGCGCGGCCCTCATGGACATCTTTGGGGCAGGTGTAGCCGACATCAACGACGACAACATCAACACCGCCATGGAAGAGATGAAGAAGCTGATCCAGGCGTCTGGCGGCCAGTTGTCCGATGGTTTTTACGAAGCCTTCTCTTCGATAGACTTTGCGGCAGCTATCCAGAACGCGCGTGCGCAGTTGAGTGACTTGCTCGCCAGCTTTGCCAACCTGGATATGAGCAAGGTGCTGGGCTCGCTCAAGTCGGTCGATTTCAGCTTTATCCGCGATGCCCTATCGCCTGTCAAAGACTTCTTCAAGACCATGGGCTCGGAAGGCACCGAACCATTCCTCAAAGTACGCGACTCCATGGCGGCCATCGTGGCCGAGCTGAATGCGACGGGTGAAATCAACGAAGAAGCCTTTGCCAAGATCGGCGAGGTACTGGGCGATCAGAATAAGGAGATGACCAAGTACCTACGGCTGCAATTGGAACTGCATTCTGCACAGAGAAAACTCCAGGATGTCCAGGGCGAAGTAGCCGCTGCTGAGGCCAGGGGCTTTGTGCCCGCTGCATTGAAGGCCAAGCTGGCGGCTGCCGAAAAGGATGTTGAGGATAAGAAGGAAGCTGTCGATTGGCAAAAGGAATACGTGGCCTGGCAAAAGGAGGGCAACCAATTACAACAGGAATTCGTAGGTGGCCTGGACAAAGCTGCCAAGGCTATGGGCAAGGCAGCCTCGGCAGCAGGTAGTGCTGCCAAGGCCCAGGCCAAGCAGATCGAAACCTTAGCAGAGTGGTACGCCCGCGAGAAGGCCCTGATCGAAGAGAAATATCGCCTGGGCGTTATCGGCGAGCAGGAATATGTACAGGCTCTTCTCAATTTGGAGAAGCAGTATGTAGATCGCTCGTTGGAAGAGGGCATTCCCGCTGGTCTGGATGCCCATGTACAGGCGATTAAGGAGTTAGAACTTCGCCTGGAGGGCCTCAAGGAAAAGACCAAAGAGGCGCAGGGTCAGGCGTCCAAAGGTATCGAGATGCAGACGCCTGCCGAGATTCTGGGTAAATTTGCAAAAAATATACAGGAAATAGCCCAACAGACAGGCGGCGATTTCGCCGATGGATTCGTGCTTGCCATGCGCGAGGGTATCCCGCGTAATGTGCCCGGCTTGATGGCTGACATATGGGCCAAGATACTTGAAGGCTTTGTAACCATCTTTAACAACATCCGTAACTTTTTGGCACAGAACGTCACGCCTCAGAACTTTCCTATATTCGCGGTTGTTGCCGGACTATTTACCCAATTGGCAGCTTCACCTATTATGAACTTCGTTACCAGGCTGGCTGCCAGGATTGCGCCAGTCATTGTTAGATTGGGCGGTCTCAGAGGTATCTTGCTAAAGCTACTGGGTGTGCTTGGCAGAGCTGCATTGCTAGGTGGAATTATCATCACTATCTTCTTGAATTGGGATAAGATTGTAGCTGCACTCAGTCCAGTTATAACTAGTTTATCTACAGCCATCAAGGCACTTGCAGACGAGGCTATAGCTGCCATTATAGAGCGCATGGGCGGTGCGGAGCAGGCGGCCATCAAGTTTAATGCTGCTTACGAAACGATGCGCAGCATTGTAGCTGGTGTCGGCGAGGTATTCAACATGCTGATCACCAGCGGTTTCTCAGAGATCGGCCAAGCTATCGAGGGCGCGTTTAAGTCCGCAGTCATGGCTATGCCGACCCAGGGTATTTCAGGCGCTATCTCAACTTTCTTCACTACGCTCATCAGCTCGCTAAGCACAACCAATATAGGACAGGCTATCACAAACCTGTTTACCAATGCCGTGGCTGGCATCAGAGAGACCATACTTCCCATCTTCTCAGATGTTTTGGGTGGTATAGGAACTGCTCTTGGGGGCCTGGTGCCACCTGGTGTGGTAGATACGTTCAACCAATTGCGTCAGTCGATTGCAGCCTTTTTCGAGGAAGGCAGACTGGGCGGAGAAATCGTTAGACTTTTCGGCGACCTAAAAGAGTTGATGGTAGCTCTAGCCCCCATTGCCAAGGCTCTTCTATCTGTTTTGGCAGCCCTGGCTGGCCTTGTGGCTAATTCTCTGGTAGCCGCATTCCAGACCATTATAGATATTCTGCCGAATATTGAAGGCTTCTTTGCTGGCCTGGTGAGAATAGTGCGAGGCGTGCTGGATGTAGTGAGCGGTTTAGCCACATTAATACAATCTGCGTGGGCACTTATCACAGGTGATACAGAAAAAGCCCAAACCCTTTTCCAGACGGCGATAGGTCAAATAGGTAGTGGGTTGGGTGAAATCTTTAGTGGCATAACTCTGGCTGTCAGCAATGCCGCTCAGGCGATACTGGGGTTCCCTATAACCTTCATAAGCCACTTTGTAGATAATATAATCGCCTTCCTTCCCCAGGGATCTAGTTTCTCGCAAACGCTCCAGGCCATTGGTGGTGCTATATCCAGCTTAAAAGACATTCTCACTGGCGCATTAGAAGCCATAGGTAGCGGTATAAGCGCTATCGGCATGGTCATCAGCGACTTCCTATCTGGACAAATCAGTTTTCAAGAAGCCTGGAACCAAATAAAGACGATCTTTGCATCGACCGTCGATGCCGTATCAGAAGCACTCGCACCACTGGGACAGGCATTATTGGATGGTATTCTTAATGGGGTTGAGTGGCTAAGAACCAATGCCCCCATAATTTTGCAGACTATCGGTGCCTGGGTTACAGACACACTTGTTCCCGGCATAGCCAGTTTTGCGGCCTCACTAGCTACTGGCTTCGTGGATCTATTTGGCAAGGCAGTCGAATATGTAGGTGCTAACTGGCCTACCTGGCTAGAAACCTTAAATAGTTACGCTGCATCGATCATAGCTGGTGTCGTCACGTTTGTCACTACTACTCTACCAGTGTGGGCAAGTGCGTTAGCAACCAAGGTTGGCGAGCTGTTCCAGGCAGCTCTGGATTATGTACAGACTAACTGGCCTGCCTGGTCTGCTACACTTAACAGTTATGTCGGTCCCATCATAGATGGAATCATTATTTTCTTCACGGCTACACTACCGACATGGATAACTGATCTGATCACCAAGTTCGGTGAGTTAGTACAGGGTTTACTTATTTATGTGGGTCAGAATTGGCAAACTTGGGCTATCGAATTAGCTGGTTTCATGGGCAACGTCTTTGGTTATATTTTGACTGGGTTGGTTGCTATTCCATATTTGATAATCCAGTTGTCGGGTAAATTCCTGCAACTCATCCAGGGCTTGATCGATTATGCCAGCCAAAATTGGCCTACCTGGGCGGCTGAGTTAGGTACTCATGTAGCATCTATCATCAGCAGTGTAGTGACGTTCGTTACCACTACCCTACCAACATGGATAGCCGATCTGTCTGCGAAGTTATCGGAACTTATTACTGGCTTCCTGGCTTACGCAGGCGAGAATTGGCAAACCTGGGCCGTTGACCTGGCGGGCTTCGTCGGAAAAGTGTTTGGCTACATTATCATTGGCCTGGTAACTATTCCATACTTGATAATCCAATTAATAGGTAAATTGGCTGAGCTGATCCAGGGTCTCTTCTCCGGCGCTGACGAGAAAGAGGGCGAATGGGGCACGACACTGGGAAAGACTATCGGCAAGGTGTTTGCCGGTGTCGTCACCTGGCTGATCGATAATGGCCCGACTATTGCTTCTGATCTGTTCAACGGCTTCAAGGACGTGATCGCCGCCCTGTGGACGTTCATAACCGCCACATTACCAGAATGGTCGGTCCAACTGGCAGATTTCATGAGCCAGCTTATGACCGCCTTTGGCAAGGGTATGCTCGAATCAGCTCCCTGGCTGGCCGATGCCCTAGCAGCCGGGCAGCAATTCGTAGACAACATCAAAGCTGGCATCGAAGCTGCGTGGATAGGCATCGTCACCTGGTTCGCGGGCAAGGTGCAAGAGCTATTAGCGCCTATCCTGGGAGCCAGAGAAACCATCGAGAATGCCTGGAGTGGCCTAAAGGAAGGCGTAACACAGCCTGTCGAGGGAGCCAAGAACGCCGTGGTGGGCGCTTTTGGTGGCTTGCAGGAGGGTATCAGCAGCACCGCCGAGAATGCGACTGGCAGCGTGATCGGCTTTTTCGACAACTTGCGCAATACGTTGGTCGGCAACTCTATCGTGCCAGAGATGACCACGGCTATCGTCACCAACTTCACCACCATGGACACCACACTATCCGCAGGCTTGACCACGTTCACCACCTTTGCCACCAGCCTATGGCAACAGTTCACCCAGAATATCCTGATCATGTGGCAGGACATGGTGCAATTCGTGATTGAGCTGGCCCAGCAGCTAGAAGAAGTCCTGACCGAGATCATCCAGCGTATCGTAGAGTTGTTCAATGCCTGGCGAGAGGCTGTCGATAAAGTTATCGAGGGACTCAAGGCATTACCGGAGCCGTTAGGAGCCCTGGCCGAGTATATTCCCATCGTCGATCAATTAGCCGACAAATTTAACGATCTGTACAACAAGCTAAAGAATGCCACCTCGCAGGCCGAGAAATTAGCCAAGGCACTCGAAAAGGTCAATTCCATGGGCGGCAATATGGCGGTATCTGTCTCCGGGGCAGCGCAGGGTGGCCTATGGCGTGTGCCGAGTGTTTCTACCTGGACACTCCATCCCGGCGAGATGGTTTTGCCCGCCGGGGCTGCCGAGGCATTTCGCAGCTTCGCGGGCGGTGGTCTGCCTGCCATGGGTATGCCTGCCACTGAGTCCAACTCTGGACTCAACAAGCAGTATATCTTCGGACCGGGTGCCTTCCAGGGTGCTTTCCCCGGTGTGCGGACTGCCCACGATGCCGAGGGTCTACTGAATCGCCTGGATCAACTGGCTCAGATCGCCGAACTTAAGGGGAGGGTAGTCAGCTAATGGGTATCGCCGACGCGACTCTGATACTCCATGCGGAAGGTAGAGCTAGCATCACTTTTGACACGTTGAGCATAGATGGTGCCACGGCAGGCTATTATGTTCCGGCTGAGACGCTGATCTTCAACGAAGCCGAGCGGGAGCAGATCGTCTACTCGGAAGGAGCCAATATCGATGGCGGTGAGTATATCACCAGCTTCGCGCCCCTGGTAGATGTCTCGTTCACGTGTTACTGCTGGGGTGACACTAGGGTGGCTGCCATCCAGCGTGCCCAGGCGCTCAAGTTGGCGGTCGGCAACGAGCACGGTGGGCAATTGCAATACATGCCTGCCGACGTAATTACTCGCTCTACCTATTATCACTACGTCAAGAGTCCCATCCCGCCCATGGCCGACGTGACTGACAATACCTGGGACAGTCGCCTAAAGGCTACGCAGAGCATTGGCAACAAGTACGTGGTGGTCCTGGAAGTCGTGCTCAAGACCATGCCGGTTGCCACCAGCGATCCCGACAACCTGGTGGCGTTGTCGCTATCTCGCTCGACATTGGATGACCACGTGTACGGGGCAGCCTACAACTATTTCGACATCACCGGCAGCGCCGTCAAGGGCGACCAACCCGCCTACGTGCGTTTCCGCGCTCGCAACTCGCAGTCAGGCACCAATGAGGAGATCGCCAAGCTGTACCTGACCTCGCGCAGCTCCCTGCTGTCCACACTCAATTACTACCAGCACGTGTACCAGGCCGAAGATGCTACCAGCCTGACCCCCACGGCGGTATGGTCCACGCCTGCCGATGGTTCACGCTCTGGCTCTGCTTACCGGCGCTGTAACCCCGGTGCGGAGTACAACGATGACCAGTTGGGTTTACGCTTCACGCTGTCCAACGAGAGCCACCATCGCGGGCGCTGCACGGTACTGGGCGTGGTACGGGCCAAGACTGCCTACTGGTCCAGCCAGGTCAAGTACACCATCGCCGGTGAGGTGGTGGCCTATAGCTCAGCCTACAACTATGCCGAGCACTTCGATAAGTGGTCGATCATGGTTCTGGGCGAGATCGACATGCCTGCCATGATCATCAGTGGGCTGGAGACTATCGCGCCTGCCCTGGAAGTGTACTTTACTCGCAGCGATGGCTCAGAGGGAGACTACGTGGACCTGGACTTTATCATGCTGGCTTTCAACGACGAGTGCCTGGCTTTGTTTAGCCACGCGGACGGCTTTACCAACGACCAGAAGCTACTCTTCGAGCGACTGGCAATGGGCAAGAGCCTGGCGCACTTGATCAACCAATCTACGTCGGCCTTTGAGGACGAGGTAGATGCGCACTATGGCTCGGAGGTGTTGCCAGTTCCGCCTGGCTTCGACACACGGGTAGGTGTGCTGTTCCAGCGGATCGATCCAGTCGTATTCGAGGATGACTTCAGCAGCTACGATGGTGTCAGCTTTTTGCGTCTGGCACAGATGAATCTGGACGAGTCGTGGACTGAAGATCCAAGTGATGGCACTGTGGAAGTTGTGCTCGATTCAGTCGTATATCGCGTCGAGGGTGATGCATCTCTAAAGTTGATACCTGGCCCCATAACCCAACTTGCCAGTTCCTACCTGTCCATTACGCCCATCAACCTGGGCAGTGGATCGCTTTTCACAGATGGTGACTTTCTGTGTTGGTTTGTTGATTGTCTGAATGTTTCCAAGTTATCCGATGCCATCATTGCACTGGGTGAGTTAGGGGCAGTAGGTCCATACATTAGTAGTGCCCTGGGCGATTTTTCACTGGCAGCAGGCTACAATTTCAAGTATGTGCTTAAGACTGTTATCCGGGGCTATAGCCTGGGTATGAATGCCACATCATTGGTGGGTATTCAGTATGCAGCTACCGATGGCTCCGGGCCTGTCTTTTATACCGACTATCTCAGAATCGAAAAAGCTGATCCAGATGATGCCACCCGACCCAATGCCACAGGTGCCAATTGGAACTTCCAGCCCAACGATGGCAGGTGGGCTATTACTTATGACGGACCAGGCGGAGATAACGAGGCAGTTCTGGCTTGTTTTGAACAGGCGGCTGTTGGGGTTGCCACGGCTGCCCGCGACATAACTACACCCGATGACGTGGCTGGATTCTGCAAAATTGCATTCAGAAATAGCACGTCTCATTCAGCCGGTATCGCCTTCAGGTTAAGCGACCAGACATTGGGTAGCGAGGATGGCTACGTCTTCATCCTGTATGGCTATGGCTACATTCGCCTGATGAAGTACGTAGCTGGTACGCCTACCTACCTGGCAGAGGTCGGGCTGGCTACCGGCAATCTATCGCTCGATACATGGTATTGGCTGGGTTTCAAGGCAGATGGCAACTCGCTCAAGGCATATTTGAGCCTGACCGAGCCGGTGGGCGACAGCAATTCCGAGAAATTAGCCAACCTACTATCCGAATCTAACCTGGTCGTCAGTGTGACAGATGCCACTTTCAGTTCTGGATCTGTGGGGGCCATGTCACACAATTCTGGCACACGCTTCGGGGAATTTTATGTCGAGCACGTCGAGGATCTACATATACCAGCCGACCAGGTAACAGTCGAGGCGGCGGCATTATTCAGGGGTGTTTACCCCTTCCCGGACTAAGGAGAGCCAACTTGAAACGAATAGCGATTATGTCAACCTTCTTCGAGGCCACCAGCGGCTACTCGCTCATCGGCGTAGCCGAGACGCAAATCCGCATGCTGCTGGATCATGGTTACGAGCCGGTGGTGCTCGTGCAGGATAATTTTACGTCACCTCCATCTCCCACACTCTGGTCAGAAACCATGATAGATTTGCGTAAATGCCTGCCCTTCATGCACTTACGCACCGACGTGGCCCCCGATTTTGAAGAGAGGGTTAGCAAGATCGAAGCAGCCCTGGCAGAGCACTTGGCTGATGTCAATGTCTGCATCACGCACGATATTATGCTTCAGGACTTCTACAAGGAGCACAACGCAGCCGTGCGGCGCTATGCCAAAAGTAGACCCGACTTACTTTGGCTTCATTGGCTGCACAGTTGCCCCTCACCCAGCAATGAGGCCCAATACCCCAACGCCCTGCGCTATATCTCGCCACCAGGCTTTCTCGTGTATCCTAACTCGACCGATCTAAGCCGTGTGTGCCAGACCTACCATCTGGGCGGGCAAGAGTGGCGTGCCAAAGCCTGCCGCGCCGGGCACGCCATCGATCCCTTGCGAGTGTGGCATTACGACCCTTTGACAGTCGATCTGGCGACCAGGGCCAGATTGCTGTCGGGTGAGGTGGTAGCGGTCTATCCAGCCAGATTGGATCGTGGAAAACAGCCAGAGAAGATCATCTATCTCATGGCAGGTGTCAAAGAGGCTGGCTACGAGCCACGCCTGCTGGTCATCGACTGGCAGAGCGCCGGGCAGCGTTTCCAGCAGTACATCGATGAGTTATTGGCCTTGAGTGAGAGCCTGGGTCTGGGCGATTGTGTTAGTTTTACCTCACGCCTGGATGACCGCTGTAGCCAGGGCGTGCCACGTCACGTGGTTGTGGAGCTGATGGATCTGTCCAATACGTACATTCATCCCAGTCGGGTGGAAACCTATAGCTTGGTAGTCCACGAAGCCGCTCTGCGCGGTAAGCTGCTATGTCTCAACCATGACCTGCCACCCATGCGTGAGCTATTTGGGGATAACAGCATCTTTTTCGACTTCGAGAGTGACCGCTTCAGCCGCAGGTACGAGCCGGATGAGCGTATCTTCTGGCAGGGTGAGGCCAAACGTCTGATCGCCGAGTTGAAACAGAACCGGGCTTTGTGGGCACAGACGGTGGCCCGCAGAGAGTGGACACCCGAAGCCATGTGGAAAGAATTCGAGACGCTATTTTTCCTGGAGTCAGTCGGTGAGTGATTATCACAGTCTGATGCGTAATTGGTCAGATACCTGGTTTATGGGTGTGCAGTGTAGTCAGTACGCTGTAGACTTCGTGTTGTGGGAACGCCTGCTGAACCATAACCCTGACGTGGATCGCATCATCGAGCTGGGTACACTGTGGGGCGGTTTCAGCCTTTTCTTGTTTTTACAAGCCCTACAGCGCAATATGACATTTATCACCTTCGATGATGGATCATATGCAGTTACACAATGCAAGACTGATGGTCCACTGGCTGTTGATACGCCACTTGGACAAAGACTCGATCTGACTGATCACTGTGTACATGGCAATGTATTCGATGATTGCTACGAGATAGTGACTTCATATTTGCAAGGCCCAGGCCGCTGTGTCTTGTTCTGTGACGACGGCAATAAGCCCAAAGAGTTTGCTACCTTCGCGCCACTTGCCAAGCCAGGCGACATCATCGTGGTGCACGATTGGGGCACCGAGATACTGGAGCAGCACATCGACTATGATTTGGTGGACGAGATCATGGCAGAGGATTGCCATAGCCTGGGCAGCCTGAGCCATTTCTTCATCAGGAGGTAATATGGCAGGTAGAAACATCAACGTCTGGATCGAGAACTGGACCAACGATGGCGTGAACGTTCAGGTGCCGCGTTATTCGGTTAGCGTGCGCATCGAGTGGACTAAAGCGGACGGCACGCCTGGTAGCCACGAGAATGCCTACAGGTTTCCCAACGCACTGCAAAACGTGCCGGTGGCACGTCTGCGGCGCTACATGGAGGAGATCATTTTGCGTGAGGTACGGATTCAATTGGGCATAGACGAGGCGCAGGAATGACTACCTATTATGTCGGCTCCGGTGGCAATGACGGCAATGACGGCCTTACATGGGGCGCGAGAAAATTGACCCTCAACGGGGTCGAAGACATTCCCGTCGTAGCAGGCGATACCGTCTACGTCGCGCCGGGCGTCTATCGAGAACTACTGACCTGTGACGTATCTGGCTCGGCGGGTAATCCTATCACTTATATCGGTGATGTGACGGGCGAGCATACTGATGGCATAGGTGGCATCGTGCGTGTCACTGGCAGTGACAACGATACGAGCACTGCCAGGAATTATGGCATCACCGGCACTGGGCGGAATTTCCGCACTTTTCGCGGCTTCCGTATCGATGCATGCACGCTGGACGGCATTATTCTCGACGGCACGAACTGGATCGTCGAGGATTGCGCCATATTCGACACCACTCGGTATGGCATTTACGTAAACGGGGCCAACCAGGCCAGTAACACATTCCGGCGCTGTTGCATGTTCGGCTGCAAACAGACGGGCATCCTATTTTATCATAGTGCCGACGTAGCCGGGACGAGCCAACTGGTCGAGAATTGCTTAATTCTCGATTCCGACTACGGCCTGCACAGCCTGATCGAAGTTTGGAACATCGATGGAATCACTATCAAACATTGCCTGCTGAGCGGCGGCATCGGCGCGGGTGTCCGCGTCCAGGCCAACACAGGCAACCCCATGGTCACTGTACGCAATTCGATGATCCAAAACTGCTGGCGAGGATTCAACGCCGTGGCCGCAGGCGACATCGACGAGAATTATAATAATCTGTACGGCAACAACGCGAATCGGACTAACACGAACATCGGTGCCAACTCGACGACGTACCCGCCCCTGCTGGCAGCGCCACTACTATTGGACGGCATCAGGCTGCCGTGGTGGTTCGGTAGGCTCTCGGAATGGTCAGCCATGCGGCAATTGACAGGGGAAAGCATGTCAGACGACGACCTGTCCGGCATCACGCGCCCGGCAACGGACAGTAAGAAATCGTGGGGAGCAGTGCAGTTCCAACCCATGGTGCGTGAGGCAACCACGGTGCGTACCGGGGCAGCCAGCCTGGAACTGTCCGACGCGGGCGAGCACCAGATCATAGTGCCGGTATCCAATGAGAGCACGACCATCAGTGTCTATTGCTACCGCGAGGCGGACTATACTGGGACCAACCCACGTATGGTCATCAAGCAGCCTGGGCAATCTGATCGGACTACGACCGACGCTGGTGCGGCCTCGCAATGGAATCAACTGACAGACACCTTCACCCCGGCAGCCATCCCGCCCTACGTGGTGGTATGCCTGCAAAGTCTGAACACAGCAGCAGCTACGGATTTCAAGGTCTATTTCGATGACTTGGTGGTTTCATAAGTGGCAAACCCACAAAACCCAGGCACCTTCGATTTCTGGATCACCGACCGGCTGGCCTTCCAAAATGCGCCGCCCCGGTCGGGTGATACAGGCACGTTCGACAACTGGGTTACAGACAGGGTTTATTTCCAGGATTATGTCGAAGCTGCTGGCGAGGCATCCAGCAGCAGCTCGTCCAGCTCTTCGTCATCCAGCTCAAGTTCTTCCTCTAGTTCTAGTTCATCGAGTACTAGCTCGTCCAGTTCTTCATCATCCAGCTCCAGCAGCAGCTCGTCGTCCAGTTCTAGCTCATCTTCATCGAGTAGCTCAAGTACGTCGAGCAGCAGCAGTTCATCGAGTTCAAGTTCTAGCTCGTCGAGCACTAGTTCGTCTTCATCCAGTTCAAGCTCATCTTCGAGTAGTAGTAGCTCATCCAGTTCGTCGTCTTCGTCTAGCAGTAGCTCAAGCTCCTCAACGAGTTCATCTTCTAGTTCGAGCACAAGTTCCTCGTCTAGTAGTTCTAGTTCTTCATCTTCGTCCAGCAGCTCAAGTTCATCGTCGAGCTCGACTAGTAGCTCATCTTCATCGTCGAGCAGTAGTAGTTCGTCGTCGTCTAGCTCCAGTAGTTCCAGCTCATCATCTAGCAGCAGTTCAAGTTCCAGCTCGTCGTCTAGCTCTAGCTCGACAAGCTCTAGCAGCTCTTCGAGTTCAAGCAGTAGCACTTCATCGTCGTCATCTAGCTCGACTAGTAGTTCTAGTTCGAGTTCATCCAGCAGCTCTTCGTCGAGTAGCAGCAGCTCAAGTAGCTCAAGCTCGACTACCAGCTCATCGTCTAGCTCAAGCAGTTCCTCAAGTTCATCGTCTAGCAGTTCCAGTTCATCTTCATCCAGCAGCAGCTCGTCATCCTCAAGCTCGACCAGTAGCTCTAGCAGCACATCTGAATCATCAAGTTCGTCGAGCAGCTCAAGTTCGAGTTCATCGAGTTCGAGCAGCAGCAGTTCCAGCTCATCATCCAGCTCCAGTTCGTCGAGCAGTAGCTCTACATCGTCCAGTAGTTCCAGCTCGTCATCTAGCTCAAGCAGTAGTAGTTCTAGCAGTAGTTCATCTTCGAGTTCGTCCATCTCAAGTAGCAGTTCGACTTCTATATCCAGCAGTTCCAGCTCGTCCAGCAGTAGCTCGTCATCGAGTAGCTCTTCAAGCTCATCTAGCAGTACATCTGTATCGTCGTCCAGCAGCAGCTCAAGCTCAGGCAGTAGTAGCTCGTCTTCGTCCAGCTCGTCTTGGTCATCCAGTAGTTCGAGTTCATCCAGCAGTATATCCAGCGTATCCTCGTCTTCGAGCAGCAGCTCGACTTCAATTTCAAGTTCAAGCAGCTCGATTAGTATCCAATACCAGCCTGATGCACTGGACTTCAACGTGACTATCTCACGCCTGAGTCTAGAATTCGACGTGGAGTGTGCGGATACACTGGACTTCGACGTAGAGTATACAGATACGCTGGACTTCAATGTAGAGAGGTAATTTTATGGAAGCACACCACAATGATATTGGTACGATCCTACGCCTGACGGTGCGCCGTCAGGATGGCAACGTGGAAAGCGGTCTGGGCTTGGCTACCAATCTATACATCTACCTGACGCCGCCCAGTGGCGTAGATAAGACCAAGGCAGCCGTATTAAGCAGCAATGGATCTGACGGGAAAATGCAATACGTCACCGTGAATGGCGATCTGGATGAGACAGGCTCCTGGCAGATCCAGGGCTACATCAAGTTCAGCAATAGCCAGATATTCAAGACCAGCGTGCGCCAGTTCAACGTGCTGGCGAATTTGGTGCCGTAGTATATGCCTATCATAAAAGCAAGTATCTGCTCACTTGATAACCTGCCTATCCTGAAAGAACAGGTCGAGATTCTAAGAGATGACCCCTTAATCAACGAGATCATAGTTGTTATAAATGGGTCTATCGATGGCAGCCGTGAGTGGATTGCAACCCAAACAGGCTTAACAGTAATCAACATGGAAGAGAACAGAGGGGCCAGTGTTGGCAGAAACACCGGCATAGATACCGCAGGCAAATTTGATTACATTCTATTGCTAGATGGCGGAATTGTTCCATTGCGTGGTAGCATTGGGTATATGCTTGACTATCTTGAAAAGCACCCTGAAGTAGATGTCATCTCACCAGAAATAGCCACATGTTTTTCTACGAATAGAGAAGAAGCCTGGAGACGCATGCCTGGCCCAATCGACGAGAGCACTTGCTTCCCACAACGCATGCTAAGTAGTACAGCCTATGCTCTATGTAGATTTAATGCATTTGATGGCATCAGATTTACAGAAGAAGGCCCATATGGTAAATCTGGTTGGAAATGCGAAGACAACTGGATGGCTTTTGTCTGGAATGAAGCTGGCATCATCCACCACGATTTTGGCGGCATCAAAGCATATCGCAAGCAGTCTGGTTCTTTCGCCAGGCAATACAAAGAAACTGGCGTATATCCATCGCAGTATGGGTCTGTGTATGAACAAGCCCTGGTCTTGCTCTGGCAACGCTTCCCCCACCAATGGAACCAATGGAACACCTATCGTAACCCGGTCCTCGACGTATCCTGCGTGGTGTTGGGCTGGAACGAGTATCCCATGTTTGCGCGTGCCATCAAGGCGCTGCACGACGAGCTGCACGATACGCCGCACGAGGTTATCTTTGTTGACAACGGCTCGACCGACAAAACGAAGTGGTGGCTGGACACTTTCGCCCTGCGCCAGCCCCACGGCGACACCACCATCGATGGCGAGACAGACGAGATATTGAGACGAGGTGAGCAGCTTGAATCCATCTGGACAGGCAACGTTATCCGAGTGGACTTACCAACTAATATGGGTGCCGGTTACGGTTACAACGCTGGTTTTGAACATAGTAGAGGGAAGTATGTATTCTATCTGTCGGGCGATATATTGCCCGTCCCAGGCAGTGTGCTTGGCCTCAAACGCTACCTCGACGAGCATCCCGACGTTGATTACGTAGCCGCCAATGCCTGGTGCAGTCAGGACCAGAGTGAGCAGGTCGAGTTCTCGCCCGCGAGCTACGAGGGCCTACCTGCCATGGGTTTAGGCAATTATGCCTTTTGCTACGCCATGATACGCAGGCGAGTGATCGACGCGGGCGTGCGCATGGGCGACCAGGGGCCATTTGCCGGACCTGGCTGCGGCTTCGAGGATGCCGAGTTCGCCAACCAGATGTATGAGAAGAGTTTCCGTGGCTTCGTCTTCAACCAGCCCGCTTACTACCACCAGCGACGCGACTTCAAGAGAAGCGGGCTTGTCCCCACCGAGGCAGATTGGGCAAGCGAGTCCAAAATCAGACTCGCACTTGACGAGCGCCGCCAGTGGCTATGGACGCGCTGGCCCAAGAGCAATTTTGCCATCCTGCACTATCACGACCAGCCGCCAGCGCGCCACATCAGGAAGGTTGCCGTCGTGTGGCAGGCAGTCGAGAACCAGCCGGGGCCAGGTGGGCACTTGCTGGCGGCTTTGCAAAGTATATGCCAGGCCGATCACTTCAACCCTGGCGACGAGCCAGAAGGCTACGATAACTACGTCTACGTAGACGATGGGCCGAGCAGCTACCTGGAGCCGCTGCGCCGACCGGCCTACTTCTGGGCCATTGACATGATCCTGCCCCACCAGACGTGGAGGCAGGCACCTGAGACCTACCTGGAACGCGCCCGCCATTTCGATAAGACCTTTGCCGCGCAGCCATGTGCAGTGGAGTATTTCAAGGAACGCGGTATCGATGCCGAGTGGCTGCCACTGGCGGCTAACCCGGACTATCACAAGCCTTATGATGAAACTAAGGATTATGATTGGATCGCCCTATGGCACAACACGGGCTTGCGGGTGGACTATGCCCAACTGGCGATCTTCAACTTCCCGCGTGGCTACGTGGGCTATGCGCCAGGCGAAGCCTACAGTCAGTATCTATCACGGGCTCGCTGTGCGCTCAACCTGAGCCGGTCAGACGAACTAAACCTGCGCGTGTTCGAGGTCATGGCAACCGGCGTGCCATTGATTACAGACCGGGCCAGGGGAGTAGATACGCTGTTCGCGGAGAACGAGCACTACCTGGGCTTCTCCAACAGCGACGAGGTGCTGGCGCAGATAGCCTGGGTGATCGGGCACCCTGGTGAAGCCGAACTCATGGCGACCAGGGCCAGGCAATTGGTTCTGGATAAGCACACCTATTATCAGCGCACGTTACAAATATTTGGCAGGCAGGAGTAAATGCCCCCCAGTGTAACCGCCGTATTTGACGCCAACAGCGAAGGAACCCTTGTTGCCAGCCTGACTATTTCGGGCGTGACCACCTCTGGCAGCAACCGCCAATTGTTGGTCGGGGTAGCTATCCGGTCTGATTCGTCTACGATCAGTGGCGTGACGCGGGGAGCCGAGACTTTTACCAGCCTGGGCAATGCCGCCAGCGGCTCGCTGTTGCGGGTGTATCTATTCCGCTGTGACAGTGAGCCAGCCACGGCGGCCACGGACATAGTGTGTACCGTCAGCGGTGCAGATCGCCCGGTAGCCGCCAGCGCTGTGGCATTACAAGATGTACACCAGACCACGCCGTATGGCACTGCCGCTACTGCCGCTACTGCCAGCGACGTAGGTCTATCTGTATCGCCTGGCAGCGCCCTGGGCGACCTGATCATAGACGTGCTGACCACCCATGCCAATGCGACTGCGCATGCCACCACTCAATCTGGACAGAATATCGAGGTCAGCAACCCGGCAGGCAGCGATGCGGCTACACGTATGGACGAGTACCAGTCCAGCCGCGCCGGTGCAGCAGGCAATACCACCATGGGCTGGTCGTGGACTACCGCCACAGAAGGCGGCCTGGTAGGTGTGGCAGTCAAGCCATCTGAGGCATCCTCCAGCAGCAGCTCGTCCAGCTCATCTTCGACTTCGAGTAGCTCGTCTTCGTCCAGCTCGTCCTCCAGCTCGTCTACTACTTCGTCATCATCATCGTCGCTGCCGCCCTCCGCTTACCCGGTCATCATCGACCACGAGGAAGGTGATTTCACCGATTACGACTCGACTGTAACCGACGGCGGGCGATTGCAGGTCACAGCCGCCGCTGCTATGGTCAGTCTATACGGACTGTCGGTGCCCACTGATGGCGACACGGATGCTATTTATGGACACAAGGACATGCCCACCCTGTCCACCGGGCTGGTGCGCTGCCGTTTTTACTTCGACCCTAACAGCACAGCCACCATCGGCGAGTTCTCGGATATACCCATCCTGGAGCTTAACAGTGCAGCCGGGCGGGTGGCGTCGGTCACATACCGCGTCACCAGCTCAGCAACTCGCAGTGTGCGTGCCACTATCGTGAACGACGCGGGCACGCCCAGCCTGACCGCCCTGATCACCATCACCGACGCGCAGCATTATATCGAGATCAGGCTGGAACGGGCCGCTGATTCCGGTAGCAGCGACGGGCGTGTCGATATTTGGGTAGACGGTGCCGGGCTACAAAGCGTGACGGGCATCGACAACTACGACAGGTTCGACGACCTGGATAGCCTGCGGGCGGGCGCACTGGCGGATCAGGGTGGCGACCCGCTGAGCGGCACCCTGTACATCGACGAGATCGTGGTGTCTGACGAAGATGTCGAGATAGGGCCGGTTTATGACTGGCAGGTATCAGCCGATTCAGATGATTGTTACGACACTGACTCGGCTGGATTCTACCTGGGTGGCTACGAAGGCTTAATTTACCTGGGGAACTCTATCTCTGGCGGGAATGACGCTGGTGGTTTCAGATTCCAGAATATAACCATACCCAATAGCTCAACCATCAATTCAGCAACATTGCAAGTCTACTCAACAGGCAGCATAGTCGGTACACCAGAAACTAAAATCGTAGCCGAAGCTGCTGACAATCCTGGACCTTGGGCCGGTAGCACACACGAGCCCATCGGCATCAGTGAAACCACAGCCAAAGTAGATTGGGATATAGCTTCATGGACAAGTGGCTGGCGTATTTCGCCAGACATCGCAACTGTTATTCAGGAGATTGTCAATCGTGCTGGTTGGTCGAGCGGCAACGCTATATGCCTGGTAGTGCGTAACGATGGTTCCAGTAGTGAGGAGTGCGAATTATATGACTACACTGGCAATAATGCACTGACTGCCAGATTAAGTATTAGTTATACGGAGCCCAGCAGCTCGTCGTCAAGCTCATCTTCGACCAGCAGCACATCGTCCAGTACGAGTTCGTCGTCGAGTAGCAGTTCATCCAGTTCGAGTTCATCTAGCAGCTCGTCGTCGAGCAGCAGCAGCTCAAGCTCGTCGAGTTCGTCAAGTACAAGTAGCAGCTCGTCGAGCAGTTCCAGCTCGTCGTCATCCAGTTCTTCATCGTCGAGTAGTAGCAGCTCGTCCAGCTCGTCTACTACTACTTCTTCTTCGTCGTCCATACCGCCATGCGTCAGCCCGGTCTACAAAGACGATGCCAACCTGCAAGGCTTGTGGCTGTTGGAGGAGGCCAGCGGTACGCGCTATGACTACACGCCCAACAACAACGATTTAACCGACGCCGCTTCGGTGGCCCAATCTGCTGACCATAAGGAAGGCAGCTACAGCGCCGATTTCGAGGCTGGCGACGTAGATTACCTGGAGATCGCCGACGCAGCCCAGGTCGGGCTGGACATCACGGGCAATCTGACCATCTGCTGCTGGTTCAAGGCGGAGAGTTTCCCACAAGACAGGCAAATCCCGGTTTCCAAGATGGGTGCATCGAGTCAATTCGGTTATGGATTATATATTGACCGCAATATCACAGATCGCCTGTTGGTAGCTCAACTTTCCGGCGATGGCAGCAGTACCAGCTCGGCCATAGGAGCAACCAGCCTCAGTGCGGAGACGTGGCATCACGTCGCCATGGTTTACAACGGCACAGATATTCGCATCTACCTCAACGGCGTGCTGGACGAGAACGGCGCGTCAAACCCACTGAGTTATTCGTCCGGTATTTACAATAACAATGCCGCCTTCCAGATCGGGCGTAGCGTGGGCGATGGCGACAGCTATACCTTTGACGGCCTGATCGACGAGGTGGCTGTCTTTGACCGGGCCTTGTCGGCTGACGAGATCATGTGCATCTATCTGAACGGTATCGAAGACCCGATACCCAGTAGTAGTTCATCGTCGTCTTCGAGTAGCAGCTCATCTTCATCGTCAAGCAGCTCGTCTACTACCAGCAGCTCGTCTTCGTCCAGCTCCAGCTCGTCCTCCAGCTCGTCGTCAAGCTCGTCTTCGACCAGCAGCACATCGTCCAGTACGAGTTCGTCGTCCAGTAGCAGCTCAAGCTCGTCGAGTTCGTCCAGTTCCAGTTCGTCCAGCAGCACGTCATCGAGTTCAAGTTCAAGCAGTAGCTCGTCGTCGTCCAGCAGTTCAAGCTCAAGCAGCAGCTCGTCGTCGAGCAGCAGCAGCTCCAGCTCTTCGTCGTCATCCAGCTCCAGTAGTTCTAGCTCATCATCCTCCAGCTCATCTACAAGTTCTTCATCTTCGAGCAGTAGCTCGTCGTCTACCAGTAGCTCATCTTCGTCCACGTCCACACAGACCAGCTCCAGCTCGACTTCGAGTAGCTCGTCGAGCTCTACGTCCATCTCGTCGAGCTCGTCCAGCACCACATCCAGCAGCTCGTCCAGCACCAGCAGCTCGACTTCGAGCAGTAGCTCGTCCAGCTCGCAATCGTCTTCGTCCACATCCAGCTCAACTTCCAGCTCGTCGAGTAGCATATCCAGCTCGTCGTCGTCAAGCAGTACGTCCATCTCCGTGCCACCCGTGGCCCACCCGGTCCACATCGCCCGACCCATCCTGGAAATCTACGATCACGCGGGTAAGCAGTTCCGCATGCACGACGCCACTGCCATCAAGTACAGCAACCACTACTCGGAAGAGGGCTCCGGCTACGGTTACTTAGCCTTCAACCTCAAGCGCAAGGTGGGCTACGACTACCAGGACATCGGCTTCGGCTACCGCGCCATACTGCGCAAGGGCATCAACATGGTCCTGTTCGACGGCGTGATCGTCAAGATCGACGAGACACACGGCGGCGAGGGCGACCAGATCGTGGTCGGCTGTGTGGGCTGGAATAGCTTGCTGGCCTTCGACGTGAAGAACTTCATATTGAGTGATAGCCGCCTCAACCGCTGGCTGGGCTCACAGGTGGTATCGGGCTCGTTCACGCCCGACAAATTCGACGCCAACAACTCGTGGACGGTAGACGACGTGAGCTACAGCGGGCTACAATTCAAGCCACGCCGAGGCAGCGACTATATAGAGGATGACTACACCTACTTGCGCTACACTTTCGAGTTCGGCGAGACGGTAGCCAAATTAAGCTACGACTGGGAAACGGCCTTTCCCAACTCGTGGCCGGGCAAGTTCGAGGTGCTCGATGCGAATGGTACGGTGCTGCACTCGGAGACTGTCACCGGCTCAGGCAGCAAGACGCTTTCCATCTCCGGCGGCAATCACGTCGAAATCCGCATGTACGTGACGCAGGCAGGCGAGAGCACCGCCGAGGATAACACGGTGTACATCAGGTTGCAGAACGTGATAGTCTATTCCACCCGCGACACGGTAGACATGGCACGAGTGATGCAGGAAGCAGTCGAGCACATGAGCGACAACTTCGGCTTCTCAAGCGACACCAGCTACCTGAATGCCACAGGCTATCCATTACCACAGGCTGCCTTCGACACCGATCAAACGTTGGACGAGGTATTGAAGTGGTGTGCCCAATTCGGCGGGGCAGGCTATGCGCCGCTGGCGTGGGGCATGCAGTTGAACGATAAGAAGCGCATGTTCGTGGAATTGCAGGACCTCAGCACGGTCAAGTACGTGGTGCCGCGAGCATCGGCTACCAGCGCCAACGTGTCGGGTGACTGGGCCACCTCGGTGCAGAAGATATATGCCGTAAGTCAGAACCAGGCCGGGGATACCGTGCGCAGCAGCGTGTACAGCGATACGGGCCAAATCGAGCGGCTGGGTGGGCTGTACCGTAAAGAGGTAGTGCAGGCCGGGCAGATCACGCCCGAACAGGCCATCCAGGCCGCCCGCTACCGGCTGAGCGAGATAGGCACGCCCAAGATCACCAGCAGCTTCACCGTGTCGGGTCACGTCCAGATGCCAGGTGGGGCCAGAGTGCCCATCGACGAGATCCAAGCGGGTGGCCTGGTCGAGATCAGGGACTTTCGGGCCAGGGAAGCCAGCCTGACACCCAACGATTTGAGAACGGGATATACAGTTATGCAACTGGTAGGAGTGGAAATCGACCTGGAGAGCTACAGCGCCACCCTGATCCCGGCTGGGGATCGTGGGCGTTACGAGCGTTACCTGGCACGTCTCACGCAACTGGCGAGGGGCTAATGGATAGAGAAATCAGTCGTTTGTGGAGTGCTATCGAGGATCTGAAACAGAGGATTTCAGGCGTTTGGGACCATACCTATGAGACATATGGCACGTGGCATAATTGGACCGCCGTTGTAACCCAGGGGGTGGCAGTCACCGTCAGTCCCATATCGTGCCGCTACAGCACTATCGGATCGACGGTGTTGTTGCAAGCTCGCCTGTACGTGAGCACGTCCGGCACAGCCGGGCAGCCCATCATCATCAGTGGCTTGCCGGGTGTTATCCAGCCTGCCAATCCGCCATGCACTATCGGCACGGCCCAGGTGTTGCAAACTGGAGTCAAGTGGCACGAGGGCGCACTCTATGCCGAGGGGGCAGATAGCTTGAAGATCCAGTGCAATGGGGAAGTGGCCGAACTGGGTATAACACCCAATTTTGGCCTGGCGCTTTACTCACAAATTTGGTTCAACGCTTGTTACGAGCGGTAGCCATTTACCAGGTGGCATGATGGCTCTCCTGCTGCCTGTGAATGGAGGCCCCAGCTAATAACTGGGGCCTTTTTAATATAATGACACCTGAAATGGTCTATCCAAGGCACTGACTGTACGCGGACTTAGCCATACAGACTCAATACGTGTCCCCTTGTTGGCTTTAGCTTTACGGTCGAAGCGCACGAAGCCATGGGCCTCATACAAGGCAGTGTACAAGTCACATGCATAACCGCTGACCAAAACATAACTGTCACAGTTACACAATGTCTCAGCGGCTTTGATATGGTCATCGTCAGACCACTCAACAGCATACAAATTGTCAAATGTTCGGCCACTCTTCATGTAAGGCGGATCGAGGTAAAGAAGGTTGTTAGGATGATCATACATAGCCACTATATCGCAATAATCCTGACACTCTATTTGGACTCCCTTAAACCTATCTGATATTAGTCTCAGGTAGCTAACGTCCATATTTACCAGACAAGCTGGATTTCCTGGGGCATGATCTACATTTCTGGTCATTACCATACCAGACACGGTATAGGCCATGTGGGTGATAGCCATGCAACAACCAACCCAAAATCGTCTAGCGCGTTCTACGTCATCATCTGTTTCTACACGGTGCAGCTCATACTCTATCCGCGACCATGGCGTCAGATTTATTTTATGTATCAATTCATCGGGCTGATCGCGTAAGACCCGGAAGAAGTTAACAACGTTACGGTCGATGTCGTTGTACGTTTCTAGCCTGGAGCGGGGTTTCCGAATCAAGACGCTGGCGGCCCCGCCGCATAGATCAACATAGTTATAATGATCTGGGAAGAAACTAATGATCCATGGAGCCAAATTCCATTTGCCACCGTAGTAGCTAATGGCTGGTCTATTTTTCGGTCTCATCCAAACCTCCGTGTGCGCGTGGATACCGCTTTGTCAAATCCAGCCCCCCCCTGGTGAAAGCCAGGGGGGCTGCTTGTTTGTCATCGCGGCTGGCATTCCTCGAACATGCGCCAGCCCTCGTCTGTCAAGTCTAAGCGACCGCTGACTGGTGCGCCTCCGATGGTGTAATACATGACCCATCCGCGTCGGCAGAGGGCATTAGCACTACGCAGGTCTAATCTCTCGCCACCCTCGTCGTAGAAGCCGCCCTCGCGCCCAAACACACCGTAGCCTATCTGCAACAAGGCTCGCTTCATGCGTGGCGTCAGTGATTCAGCCATCGAAATTCACGTCCTCTGCCAGCAAGTCGCCTGGATACTCTTCCCACATCCCCAGCCCCTCGTCGGCCTCCGCTTCCTCTCTGCGGTCGTAGCCAGCCCCGCACCAGTCACAAAAGAGGTCGCCGCTGCTGGTCACGTAGGCAGGCCGGATGATGTCGTCGCCCATCCTCACGTCGAAGCAGATCAGCTTGCCACAGTCCTGGCAACTCTGTCGCCCGCGACCAAATTCGTCGCACATGTCGCACATAGCATCATCACCACTCGCTGCCACCACTGCCCGACGAGCTGTCGCCAGAACCAGCATCATCCTGCCTGACTCGTTTCACCTGGCTGACACTCTGAATGTGCTGGTGGCCTTCATCGTCTGAGTAGACGGTGTACGGGCCACCCTCGTCCTGCTTCACGTCGTCAACTTTCCAGTCTTTAGCCACGTCATTCCTCCTTTACGTAACCGTGTTCCTCAGCCCACTCTTTCAGGGCCGGGATGCCGAACACTTCCTCTGGCGTGAACTCTTGCGCCACCCAGTCGGCACCAGTGTCAAGCGTATCTTCGATCTCTTCCAACACCTTGCCCTTAAGGACAAGGTGCCACGCATTGTCCTGCCTCCATGAAGTTGCCATAGCCTATCCCCTCACCAACGCAATGAAAGCACCCTTGGCATCGACGCCGAAGCTGGGCTCTCTCTCCCAGTCCACGTGCGTGACGCCCGTGGTGGTGCACCAGTGTCCATCGACGGCCTGGTAGATGGCCGTGCCGTCTTCCAGAAGGACGATGGGCGAGCCATCTTTTGAAAAGTAGGCTTCTTCACTCATCTCTTCGTACAGTTTTCCGTAGCCGAACAGGATCATATCAAGCCTCCATTGATCAGGATCAATATAAGTATTGCACCGGATGTCATGACAGCCGCGTGATGCAGCACGCAGCATGCCGCTCTACCCTGGACACTGACACCCATGAAAGCGTCCAGGATGGCAACCAGCACAGCCTGCAACACGATCCAGCCTGCAATGCCTATATAGTTCACCATTACTCCACCTCCTATAGACCAAAAATAGTTACCACTGCCCTTATCGCAGCAAAGGCAAGGCATGTCGCAAGCAAGAGCACCACCACGTAGATGGTGACTGACACGACAAGGGCGAGCATGTCCATAACTCTGTCTTTCATTCCACCTCCTCAGAGATCACGTGCCCGCAAGCCACACACGTGTGAAGATGTTGCTCACCGTGCTCGTGCACTTCCTGGGCCAGCGTCAGCATTTCGGTCTCCAGCCGGTTGCGCACGTCCCACTTTACCGCCCGCCGCCCGGTGTTCTCGGTGAGCATCTGCACGCCGCGCGTTACGGACTGCACCACGGCGAACAGGTTGTGCTCACCACCCGTCTGCTGCCAGTATTCGTGGGCGCTGTCCAGGGCATACTGCGGCACGCCCAGCTTCTCGCCGATGCGGTTGAAGGTGAGCACCACGTCCTCGATAGGCGTCCTGTGGAAGCTGCGCAGTTGCCCGGCCATCACCTCGGCGAACTCGTCGATACGCTTTACGCCATCGCTCAGGGCATCCCGAAAGTCTCCGAAGCTGGTGTAGCGGTGGGCACTCTCGAAGATAGGCGTAGCGGTCAGCGTGTAGTTGAAGCAGGCTACCTTGGACAGTGCGGCCTTAGCCACCAGTTTACCACCGCCCAGTTCGTCGTTGGTTATGTGCAGCCCAGCCAGCGCCACGTCTTTGTGGCCGTTGCCGATGTTGAACTCCCAACTGGGCACCAGGATGCGCATGTCCAGCACCCGCCCACCATCCGATAGGTTCCAGCGATGGGTACGTGCGCCCTCTTTTGGCAGCACCATGTCAAGCGCCACCGCCACGTCGAAGTTGCGAATGGGCACGTACTCGTCGCTGAGCACGGCCTGGATGGATTGCCCCTGCGCCCGCACCAGCAAGCCAACGATGTCGTCGTGTTTTTCCGCCATGTGCGTGACCATGGCACGCTGGATCTCCGGCGCATCGTCGAAGGTGCGCAGCGCGTTCACACCCAGGCCCAGCCGCTCGGCGAACTGGGCAAACCCGCTCGGCGTCAACACGTACTCGCCAGTCTGGTGGGCGATGGCCTGCCCGCCCAGGTAGCCACCTGCCAGCCCTTGCAGCGTGGTGCTGAAGTCGGCCTGGTCCTGCGTAGCCAGGATGATCTGGTCACGCACTTCTTTGAACTCCCAACCCTCTTTCAAATTGTACGGCATGTCATTCCTCCTATAGCTCAATTTGTTCTTCTTTTACGACGCCATCCTGCACGGTCAGGCGGGTGATACTATCGCCGCCCTCCCACACCTGAATGGCAACCAGCCTGCCCGTGCTATGTTCCAGAGTGGGCATGAGCACCTCACTCCAACACCTGCCACTGCCTTCCCCGCAGCACTCGATACTCGTTACGAAGATGCTGTCCGGCTTGCCAAGGTAGTAGGTGATTTTGCCCACCAGCTCGCCTTCGCCCAAGCCATAGATGGTTGCTTCGCCAGTGTCTTGGTTAAACCTCAAATCCCCAATGCCATACCGCCTGGCATTCTCGTACAGGACTTGGAGCGGAATGACCAGGCTATCCAACTCCTTAGTTGTACAAAATGTGCAATGCCCGTTGTAGCTTCTCGACCACTTCCTGCGGCACTTCGTCCTCCGCCAACAGTCCCTTCTTCAGATTGCCATTGGGATACTCGACCGTGTAGCCCAGGTCCAGCCCACGCCGTACGTTCTCGATCACCCAGAACTTGATGTCAGGGGTTTCCACACCTAAGTACTCCATCATAGCTCTGCGCATGTACATAGGCGTCAGGTCCAGGTCATGTGGCTGACCCGCATCGCCAACTGGCGCGATAGACTGGATCGCCTCGCGAATGGCCTCTTTCGGTGTCTTGCCATCCACGCTGACAGGGTGCTTGAAGCCGATGATCTCACCTGTCTCCCGGTCTGTGGTAACAAACCGCTTAGCGATAGTGAAGGGCTGGATGCCAATTTGGCTCACCTCGTCCATGCTGTAGCCCAGACCGCCGATAGCCAGCCTCAACTCAGCCTGCTTGGCGAACAAGGTAGACCGACTGGCCCGCATCCTGTCAGCCAGGTTGCGCAGGTAGTCCTCCTGTTTGAAGAAAGTCTGCCGATCTCCTTCACGCATGTACATCCACAGCTTATGCTCCAGGATGACGTGCACGGCCAGGTGCATCTGGTCGCCGCCTGCCTGATACTTGCTCCAGCCGTCGAAGGCCAGAGCCTCGTACTGGTCCAGGTAGCGGCGACCCTCTTCCAGCGTGGTCACGTGCAGCTCTGGTGAGTCCAAATCTGCCCCTGGGGGCACCTGCACGGCCCGTTCCAGAACTTCTAGTAACCCATTATCCATGTAGTCCTTTCCTTGGCTCTCTCCTATAGATTGAACATAGCCACAAGGACCCAGAGGGCACTCACAAGCATAGTAACCCCTACAATCACATCTCTCACTCCCATAAGGCTGCCCACGAGCGCGACGAGAATAAGGTAGATTGCAATCAGTGCCGCCCCAATCGTTTTCATGTCCAGAACTCGCCCTTGCGAGTACGTTCGCGGCACTCTTCCTTCAAGACATCCTTGGCTGCTTGGTTACTCTCAAGCGGCAGGGACTCTGATGCATACGTCACCATGTTGTGTAGCTCGCCCACGGTCAGGTTGGCCCAATTCTTCTCCGGGCCATACAGCGCCTTGAGTAAGTTGAGCTGATCCTTGCCCTTGGTGCGTCCCAATTCTGCCAGCCGCTTCTGGGCAGGCGTGATGCCTTCGGGCGTGCAGGCAGCATCAAATTGAGGCGTCTCGATGCCAGGCAGTTCAGGCTGCTCTTCCTCAGCCATGATCGGCTCTTCTACGACTTCCTGGGCAGTGCCCTCGATCACATCGCCGTTGCCTTCGTCGCCCATGCCCTCGACCACCACGAACTCTTCCCTGGGCCGCAAGCCTAGCATCTCCAGCGACGGCAGCCAGAAGTTGAGCGAGTAGGCTCGCTTGAAGGCATCCTTGATGGCGCGTGTCTCGGCTACCCAGTAGGGCGACCTGCCGGTAGGGATGTTCTGGCCTGGCTGCCACACGCCCTCGCCATAAACAGGATCTAGCTCATCCCTGGGAATGCCGATGCTGAAGGAATCCTTGACTTCGTTGTTGAGCCACAAGGGCTGGATCAATACGATCACGTCGCCCGGCTCGAACTCGCCTGCGCCATCACACTGATTGCACTTCTTGGCATAATCGCCACTGCCAGTCGTCTTCTTGCCCTTGCACGACTGGCAAATGTTCGCCCGCCGTCTCAACACTTCTTCGGCGCTCAATTGCTTGAGCTTGCCCCTGGAAAATGGCTCACCGCTGCGGGCGCGATCTTCGGCCTGGCGCTGGTAGGCGTAGCGCCCGATGTGAGTTTCGATACCCACCACCTTCCACTTGCCACTCACGTTGCGCTTGATAGGCCACACGCTAACCTCTTTGGTCATGGCGTTCAGACCGTGGATCAGGCAAATAGCCGCCAGGTACTCGGCAGCCATATCAGTCTTTTCCTCAAAGTCCTCACGCCGGACCACGCCAGCCGAGATGAGGCTGAGCATGAGCGGCTTGCGCTCCGCCTCCGATGGCACCAGGATCTCGGTGCGCTGGCTCTTGACTACTGCATACTTTGGATCTGTCACTTTGTTCCTCCTTAAATTGAGTTCATCTTCATACAAAGCCGCATAACCTGGCTCTTTGCTCTTGTGTACCCGCCGACAGTGCTGACCGTGCACGATGCACTGCCACACGCCGCCTATCTCGAATAGCGTGTTGTAGTGCCCACTTTGCGTCAGGCAATCACCGCACACATGATCGTCTACTGTATCGGTGGGGATGCCGATACTCTTACCATGAAACACCCTTTCCACCAGCGTCATGGGCATGACCATGCGTGGCGCGGTCGTCTTGAACATCCTGCTCAATAGCTGCCTCCTGTGCTTTGCACAACAACTCCTGAAACCACCTGAACCACCCGGCTATCTCGACGTGGCCCCGCTCTTCGTGGTAGCATAGACACGTGTAACATGCTATATCCATGTAGTTGGGACATAGACAGTCGGGACAGCACACGTGACTGTGCTCGCCAACCGCCAGGCAGTCGGCGATGGGACACGTGATGAAGTCGAAGATTCTCTCCATAGTCATGCCCTTGGTAGAATAACATGCGTGATAGGCTCATCTACCAGGACCAACATCTTGTTATCATAGCGATCTGTGCGAATGTTTCGTACCTGCATATAAACGTCCTCAGTCTCGATCTGTGTCAGAGCTTCCAACAGATACTTGCTGGACATGTTGATGTCAAACACCTCGCCATGGTGATCGGCAGGCAATTGCGTGTCGCCCCGGCCCAGCTCGTTACCACTGGCATAAATGGTCAGTGGGTTGCCAAACGAGATGGTAACGCCCGCTTTTCTATCCTCGGCACTCTCGCTCAATATGCACATCACACTCAGCGCCATGATAAGTGACTGACGTGGGATATGCACTTCGGCTATCGTCTGCATCGAGTAGTCGCCTGGCCTGCCCGCCATGTAGCTCGTAACACCCAGGGGTGTATCGCCCATAAGCGGGAACGTCAGCTCTACGTCTCCCATCTCATACCAGGCACGGTTGTTAGATAAGCCAAACATGCCACCCGCCATCAGCTTGGCATAATCGGTGCGTATGGCTACCTGTCCATCGTACAAGCTCCGGTCTGCCTTGTAGATGGCAAAGCGTTCGCGATTGTTGCAGGCAGCTATATCGCCGTCGATCCACAGCACGTTGCGAAACTGGTTGGGATCGCCCTGTGCATACATTAATTTGGAGAACTCTGGTGGTACGCCCTGCATGGCACACGCACCTACCGGGAAGTCGAAGACATCGGGCGGCACAGATAGTAGGTTGAGTTCCAGGTCCATCGAGCCGACCAGGTGAGCCTTGTTCCCGCTGGTTGTCACAGTCGTCTCACCCGTGTAGCCAGCCAGAACGTTGAAGCCATCCTGTGACATGACCACCATCTCCAACCCCTCTACGGTCGCCTCACTTGCCATGCGCAGGTTGATTCCGCCACCCGTGGCCCGTAACTGTAAGTTGCCATGCGTGGCATCTAGCAGCACGGCGTTGTGCAGCCCTCGACCCACATACTTGCGGACTGTGGCTATCTCTTCAGCAAACTTCTCGGCGTCAAACTTGATCTTCAATGTGCGCCCTCCTTAGTAAATCACTTATCAAATTATAGTCGGGCTGCTGCCCATTACGCAAGGCAGCCCTGGTCCTGCGCAGCCCTACCACCTTGGGACACAGTGGTGGACCTACGCAGTCGCCATTACACACCACGATCTTGTAATGGCTGCCACATTCACACACATCCCTGGTCACTCTGAAGCGGCTGCCGTGCACCTCCTGTTGCTTGCGCTTCCAGTCCATCTCGCGGGCGAACCAGCGGGCATGCTTCCAGTAGGCGTGGTTGAGCGTGGCAAGCCTGTACTCCGGCAGCGGCTTGGTGGTCGCGGGCGAGGTCGGCACCGATTTATTCTTGGTCATACCATCCTCTCATTCCACTTGACAGCCTTACCGATGAACGCTCCCGAAAAGGGATCGATGGGTATGGCTACGTCGGGGTGCATGCCGATCCTGGATTTGTTGGGCCGCCTGAACTTGATGTGGTATGGGTCGTCTTGATTGTAATCCACCGTCCAGGTAGCCGAACTCTCAGCCTCAGCCACCTTGCCGCCCTGCGAGTAGGGATTGATGCCCTCCCGCCTGGCTTCCCTTTCGGACGTGACCCCAATCTGCGAGATCAGCCACACGATACCGTGACTGGCCTTCTGCCAGCCCGCCAGCATCGGCACCACCCGCTTCTGGATCTCGAAGTCGATGGGGCTGTCGTGAAATTGATATTCCTGCATGTGATCCACTACCAGCTCACGCATGTTGTAGTGCTCGAACATCCAGGCCCAACGGACCTTGCTCTCGGCTAAATCCCAAGTGGCTGTGGTACGTGCCAATGCCACGGCAGGTACGGGATGCTCGCTGATGCCGAACACGAACAGCGGGAAGTTACGGATGACAGCGCGTGCCATCTCGATAGCCGCCTGCTGGCGGGGTGATCTGGTCGAGAACTGAAAGAATTCAGGCCGCAATATCGTTTCGCGCCTGCCCTGCCCCACTACTTCCTCCACCAAACGACTGGGCGGAATGTCGTCGGGCAAGCCCATACTCAGCAGCCTAAGTATGTCGCGCTCGTCGGTGTTGTTCCAGTGCCAGTACACCAGGTACTTGGTGGCGACCATGGCCCACAAGATGTCTGCGATGCGCTCGATGGTCATGCCACTTTCCAGCGTGTCGTAGGCGATGTGGTAGCCCTGCGGCAGCCTGCCACTCAGCAGTTGGTTCAGCAGGAAGTTGAGAGCTACCGTCGTCTTGCGCGTGCCTGGCACGCCCTGTAGCAAGAAGAAACCACCTCGATCCACCGGGATGCCGATGGTGGCCTGATCCACTGGCATTACCCCAAACGGCACGATACGGCCTATGTTCTCGTTCGGATCACCCCACCTGGCCTCGGCGTCGTCTACCAGGTCTCTGAGTGGAGTGAGCGGCATAGTATTATCCTAATGTTAAGATTGCATATTCCTGCTGTGGCAGGATGCTGCGATCCAGACGCAGCCTGGCCTCTTCGCCGTCGATGTGCTTGAGCGCCTTGGGGGCAGCTCCCCAAAACACCCGCCCGTTGCACTGCTGCAACGACTGTATTTTGGGGACCCAACTGGCATAGCCCGGATCTACGAAAATCAAGTCTATGACACGCACGGTAAAGCTGGTCGAATCGATGTCGTCCAGTCGGTTGTGGTAGCCGATAAACTTGACCGCCGCCGAGATGAGATTCTTGACCAGCTTGCGCTCAGCTACCCAGGCCGTCGATCCCTTGGGTGGCGGCATCCAGCGCGAGTCACGCCTGTGCATGTTATTCACGAAAGCCATCCATACTGCGTCGGGGTTGCCCAGGTCTTTGCGAATGCGCTCGCGTTCCTGGGGTGTCATAGCCCTGCCGTGAAAAACTTCCAACTGCTCTCCACAGGCCGGGCAGCCGCCCTTCTTTCTCTTCTCGAAGCCTGAACCACACAGCGGGCAAATCTTTACTCCCATGATAGTCTCCTTTCATCAGTCCAGTCGAAGTTGAAGGCTCTCCAGTCGAAGTCGCGTGAACTCAGCCCAGTGGGCTGGATTGTCCTTGTTACTGAGGTCACGGTCGTTGGCGATGTAGTGGCGGCTCATCTGCGCCGCCA
>MEWP01000063.1:74814-94133 GCA_001775395.1 candidate division Zixibacteria bacterium RBG_16_53_22
CTGAGCCACAAAACGGGTCCAGAATGATCTCGCCTGGCTCACTCAGCATGTGCACATACTTGGCAATTAGCCACTCCGGCTTCTGCGTGGGATGGCTGCGGTTGGTGTGGTGCGGGTAGGGGCCAACTTCCAGCGAGTCGGTCCGGGATGCCTGGACGCTGTGCCCGCAGTTGGGGCATGGCACTTCCCACTCCACGTTGAGCAGTTGCTCCTGCGCCAGACGTTTCTGGCGGTTTCTCAGGCTACCCTTGCTGGCGCTCCATAGCTCCTCGAAAGACGAGCGCCAGCCACCCTTGCGCAAGCGTGGCGGCGAGTTGGGCTTGAACCAGACCACGTGCGCCCGGAAGGTCAAGCCAGCGTCGATGCAGATGGCCTCGAAGGTGGTGGCCCAGGAGGCCATGCCGAAGTTGATCAGCACGCCACCGGGCTTTAATACTCTGGCGGCGTGATACACCCACGGCATAGTTAAATGCGCGGGTAGGGCATTGTCCCAATCGAAGTGTGTCTCTACCACGCGATCCTGGGCGTAGAAATGCAAGATACCACCCCTGACCCCGTATGGCTCGTCGCAGAACACCATGTCAATGCTCTCATCTGGGACTATTTCAAGCATGGCAACAGCATCTTCACTCATCACCTGGTTGACTAGCTTTGTCATAGGTAACTTGTCGGCATTTCGTACCTGGGTGTGCAAGTCTTCCAGTATCTTGGGGTTGATGGCATACAAACGGGCCTGGTCATAATCACTCGCCATGGGCTATGTCCTCGTAACGTTGCAAACACTTGCGGCACTTTGGATAACCCATGTGTTGCCATAATCGAGAGTGACTATGCGGGTTTAATTGATTGCCACACAGCGTCGTCGAGCGACCAAACGGCGTCGTCGAGCTGCCAAAAAAGTAATGCAGCAACCGCCCACCCCAGGCACGCTGCCAGCTCCCACCTGTTCTCAAATGATCGGGGGTTATGTCATTCGCCATTGGGTCCCGGTCCTTCCGATAGTAACTCCACGATCTTGGTGCCGTGGTTGAGTACCCTCTCCAAAGCCACTTCCATAGGCACCCATTCGTGCCTGGCGAGTGACCGCTGCGCTACCTCGCTGGCCTCGATCACGTCCATAGATAGGGCGATGGTGTCGGCCAGCGCCGTGCGTGTCCATAGCGGCCACGTCCTGGTTACGTGCCGTGAAGCCTGGACTGCCGTCGCCTTGATGCGGCGGGCTTGGCGTTCGACGAACGGCAGCATACCCCGCAACAAGTGCACGTTCCTGGGGGGCAGTAAAGCGTAATCGTAGACCATTGTCAATAGGGACTCCAGCTTCTCGGCATAGTCTCTCAGCAGGGAATACTCCCTACCGATCTCGTTCGGCCACTTCGCCCGTGGCGTCGGCATTCCCCAACCCCAGCCAGCGACCTATCGCCTCTAAAGTAGAGCGCGAGTCGTGGCGCTGGATTTTATGCTTGACTACCTGGCCCACGATCATCGGCCCGCCGCCGATGGCTACCGCCCAGGCCAGACTCATGATAGCTAACAGCTTGCTGCCAGGCAGCACCACTACGAAGGCGACGAAGCCAGTGCCCACCAGCACGAAACCTACCACCACCTCGAACCAGGTCAACTCGGCAGGGCTGGGCCGGATGGCCGAGATGAAGATGGCGTAATAGACCGCCACCGCCATGATGACCAGGCTCCACAATTGCCAGACCACGAACTGCCACTCTTCCATGTTCCTCACCTTAAAATCATTAGAAACGTTCGTTCCGAGATAGCCCCGACATAGGACATGAGTACCGCTGTGTGGTATAATCATATCACTCAGCGGTAGTCTCCAAGCAGTCGGGCTGGGTGGCGACGATGCTGCCCAGCCTGGCTCGCCCCCGCGCCAGCTCGTCACAGAACGAATTGACACGCGAGGTAAAGTCAGAGCCGTTGGTGTGCGCTGCGATGTGATGAAAGCGCACGACCTTATGCCCTTTAACAGCCAGAAATTCCTCCCACAGCTCGCGGTTGGCGACGGATGCGCCGCCCTTTTTGTGCCAGCCACGCTTCTGCCAATTTGACAGCCAGCCCTGGTTGACGCTGTTGGCCATAAACTCACAGTCGGTGTACAGCTCAGCTTCGGAGAGTCTGAAGGCGCGGATGGCCTCTATGGCTGCCCGCATCTCCATGCGGATGTTGGTACTCTCAGGCAGCTCGACGCCAGACATGACTTTGACGGCAGCCAGTAGCTTGTCGGCAGTAAGCACTTTGATCTCCTGATCGCCGTCCAGCACGTAGTTGTCCAGCACGTCCAGGATGGCGTCCTGATCTCCGCACACCACTACGGCTGCCCAGCCGCCAGGGCCAGGGTTGCCGATCACGCTACCGTCTGAGAATAAAGTAGGAGGAACTCTCAATGGCCGTCTCCAAATCGAACAAGTTAATCAGAAAGCAGTTGAACGAGTTGAAAAAGCGGTCGCAGCTCATGCGAAAGCTGCGACCGGCCTATGCCCGGCGCTATAGACCGGGTTGATCGGATTTAAGCTCGTAAAATGCTGCCGATGCTTTTCCTTCCTTGCGGAATTCGAGCACCTCCGGGGCCAGCTTGGCGTAGCCCTCCAGCCCCTTACTGTCCCAGGTAATGCTGCCCTTGCGGTAGCGGCACTCCCAGCCATTGGCTTTGAACGAAGCGCCGCTGGCTACCACGTCACACTTGATCGACTCCTCGACTTCTTTGAGCGTGAGTCCAAATTCGGACTCGATCCGACTCCACTCAGCCGCCAGGTACTCCTGTATGGTGTTGATGGCCTGCGTGATGTGGGCGGTCCGCTCGGTGGTGATGCGCAACAACTGCGCTCGCAATAGCATCTTTTGTTCCAGATCATCGGGTAGTTCCACGTGAATAGTCTCCTATAGGGGAAAAAGACTGGCAGGCACGGCTGCCAGTCAAGGCTCACGACTTTGGAGGCATACTACCCCGCCGTGCCGGGGCTCTCAGATAAACTATACCACACGAACGTTCGTTTGTCAAGGGTTGTCCTAAATTTTAAGCTTGTCATAAAACCCTCTCCTTCAAGAGCACGGCGTCGGCTACCCACCCAAAATAATATCCAGTAGCCACCACGAAGCGGCTGTCCAGTCCCCCAGGACCCGCCCAGAACGTCTCGGCCACACCTGCCATGTACTTCAGGTAAAATGGTGCAACCATGGTGTCTATCTGGCGCGGGTTAACCGCATCGACAGCCCAGAGCTGGCACATGTGCATTCTAATGTTGGTAGAAGATAGAACAAAGATACCACCCACCCTGGGCCAGGTCCATAGACCATGCGCGTAGGTCAGCACCAATTCGGGCGGCAGGTCCGGGTTGCTACTCACCAACTGGTCGTTCTTGGGCCGGACGGCTTTGTAGAAGTCCATCCGGTCACTCCAGAACGCTCAATTGATCGTGGCGCTCCAATACGTCCAGCATGGCGTCGTAGATAGCCTCCCGGCCCGGCTCAGCCAGGATGGCCTTGCAGATGTCGCGGGTCGCCCGCCGTATGGCCTCGTTAATGCCATACGTGGAACTCCACTCGTCGGGCCAGCACACCTTGGAGAAGCCCACTCCTGTATAGGCATACCCGACAGCCACCATCTTTAGTTGTGCACACGTGTACGGTCGTCGCTGAGCCAGGTACTCGACGACGCTCAACGCCTCGACAACTCGATACAGATTTTTCTTGCCGATCTTCTTCATGGTTCCTCCTGTTAACGTTTTCATAGCCCCACGTGCTTCACTTTGTAAGGCATACGGCCCGGCGACCGTAGCTCCGCACCGCCCACATATTACAAACCAGTGCAGACCAAGCATGCCAACAGGCCGGTCTCGATAATGGTGATAATGCTGTCTAACTTTCAGGTCGTGCTCGCACATATGTCCTCTTCACGGGGTAACTCCGCTTTGTCCCAGGTCACGAAGTTGGCGTACTGGAACGCCTGGGTAGCTGCTGTGTTGATCTCGTAGCCATGGATGTAGCCATAGCCTACCCCGTCCAGCCAGCGACCGTAGATGGCACCGCCAGCAGTGTTGGGGAGCATGCCAAAACCCCGGTCGCATATGAAGGCGGTGGCAAACCAGCCAGAAAACTGTTCCCCCAGACCTTCGACGATGACCACTTCATTCTTCTGGATATTTCTATTCAGTGTGTTCATGGTGTCTCCACCGAGCGCATGTCAGCCCATTCCGCAAGATACCTGCCCAGTCTATCCAACGGCAGCCAATCGCCTTCACCCGGAAGTTTACGGTGCGAGATAGACCTGAAGCTTTTTCCATCCACCACGACGGTGATGTCGTGTTCGGACATGGGCTGGGCTGTGCCGGGTCGAGGCCGGTTGCCCATCATGTCGGTCTCATCCAAAATTAGAACCTTAAGCATGGTGTTCCTCCATAATCGCCAGAAACTCTTCAGGCGTCACGCGCCGCAATTCATCCAATGGTGTGAACAGCTCAGGGTAGGAATGTTTGAAGGCTGTCTCGCCCAGCGCAACATACACACCCAGGTCCTTGTATCCAAACACTTCCTGTATACCCGCTGCGGTCCTGACCGGGAATATCTCACCCACGAACACGAAGCGCCCACCACGAATGGTAGTCACCCACCTGTTCTCCACAACCAGCAGCAGAGCTTCTTTTATAGCCTGATCGAAGTCGCTCGTAATCAGGATGCAATCTCGGTTGCCGCCTTGTGGGTAATAATCTTCCGTAGCCCATACGAAATAAGTATTAGCCATGTCGTCCCAACCCTCCACTTTCCGGCGCAGGTGAGCTTCCAGGCCAACCAGATCGTATAATTCTACCAGCACCATATCTTCGTCGTCGCTAAAGTCTATGATAGTGCTGCTGCCATCCCGGAACAGGTGCAAATCGATTTCCGGGTACTCGGTGGATGGGTAGGCTTTTTCCAGCAATTCGATCAACTCATTCAGTGTCATAGTCGCCCGCGACCTCCTCAAATTCGACCTCAAGTGCAGTGTTGCGTTTCCAGCCACCCATTCTGCCCTTGCCCCACGCCTGCAATACTGCCAAGTCGATGCAATTCATGCTGTCACCCACGCAATCGTGGCGGGGCGGGTCGCCGTAATGCAACTGCTGTACCGTGTCCTTTTCGACTGGCAGGCGATCCTGGAGATCGACGTGCATCTCCACCTCAAACTCGCGCTTGCACGCCTGGCAGGCGATCTTGAGTAGAAACACCTGGCGCGTGTAGATACTGGGACACAAATCAGGGCTGAACTCTCCGTAACGCGGCGTACCGTTAAAGTCCCACCAAGTTGGCGACTCGGCAACCCTGGACGTAATATCTTCGTAGTCAGCGTGCATCCTGATCCTCCTCCACATAGTTGACCAGCTCCGCCAGTATCTTTTCCAGATGTCTGGCGCAGATGGAAATAGCGTCGCCACCGCAATCGGCGATGAAGTAAAAACACGGCTGCGGCTCTGGCTCGGTCCAGTTGTCCCAATAGACTTTCCATGCTGCGCGATGCTCCGGGTTGGTGCTATCATAATCCGGGTGGCTCGTCTTGAAGTGTTCGCGCATTTGGTTGCTGGCTTCTACATAACAAAAGTCGCAGCTTCTTACTTCTATGCTGTATAGACTACTCATGGTCGTGCGCGACCTCCTGTGAGTCCAGATTTGGACACAGATATACTTCTTCGGCAAATTCTATCCCCTCTTCCAGCATGGCAAATTCGAGGTGCCGCACAGCCTCTTCGGTAGCTTCGAGCGCCTCGAAAAGCGCATACCCAACACCTTCAGCCTGGGTGCTGCGGTGTAGTTTTTTCAGGCGATGTACACTCTCGACCAGGCCGATACGGCACGATCTTAGGGAATACTCTCGACCGGCGTTCATCGTGTCTCACCCTCCATACGGCACGCCTCGCACCGCTCGTCGAACAGACCATCTGACCACAAGCCACAACCGGCGCATAGCCCGAAGCTGAAAGTCGCCAGCAATGCCTTTTCCACTTCATCTGGCTCAGCGTCGATACCCAGCTTGTTCAGCAGCGTAGCCAGATTCTTGTTGGTGCTATATAGCCGGTCGGCGATGTCCTCTAACATTTCACGCTGCATGGTCGTGCGCGACCTCCTCCAGCTCTTTGATCAAAGCTTCCTGTTTCTGAACAACATATAATTCGGACAGATGGCGCTTGATAACAGAATCCATATTCTCATACAGGTGTCTGTCAAAGTCTCTGTCCTCATGATATGGGTTCCGATAAACCCACTTCTCGATGACTCGGTCGATCAGGTACTCCAGCCACCAACTGGCCTCGGTAGCGCCCTCAGCCGCAGCCAGCACACCGACCATCCTGTTAAGCGCATCTACACGCAGTACGGCATTCTTTGGATCTCCCAGTCCCATGTCACTCCTCCTCGTCCAGTATTTGCTCAACCTTGTGTTCCAGGAATTCGATATTGGCCTTGATGGTGTATAGCACCTGTGCGTAGTTGGAGTACAATCCATCCAGCTCTGGCTGATCCTCGGCGTTGACACAGGCGATCCTGAGCCGATCCCCGACGCTATAGAAAGCATCGGCCAGATGCATCCATGGCTTTTTGCCTGTGAGCGCCTGGAAGGTACTCCAATAGTCGCGTTCCACGGTACGTGCTCTTCCAGGTCGTCGGCCCAGCTTTGAATACGCTGAGCGAAAGCCGGGTTATGGTCGCTCAGCACGTTGGCAACTGCGCGTATGTCGCTTATGATCTCTTTCAGTTCAGTCATGGATTAGCCTCCTCAAACTTGGCCTTGAGGGCTGCCAACACTGCACGGTCACGCACCTCTTGCTGCTTGCGTGCCCACTCCTCGGCTTCGACCCGGCGCAGCTCGTAATCGTCGTGAGTGATCAGCCCCAAACGGTAGCCAGTGTAGATAGACGGCGTATCGCTACTGACATACACGAACTCGTCACCGCGCTCATAGCCACGCTCGACTATGAAAACGATGTACTCGTCGTCTTCCACGTACAGACACACTTTGGCATCGGCTTCCACGGCATGCGTGATGCGTTTGCCGATCAAGTTCTCCAGCCTGGTGATTTGCGTTCTCATGCGATACTCCATCTCAAGCTCTCAGCGTCTACCTGCGCCAGCCTGCCATCTGGCATGACAAACTGGACGTTCTCGGCTGAGTAGCCATGTTCGATCAGGAACTTAAGCCACAACTGAAACCAGGCCACCTGCAATTCAGGCATTTGTAGATTGCCATCAAACACAGCCGTGTGTCCATTGTCGAAGAACATAACTTTAAGCATGACGTTTCTCCTCCCGTAGCTTACCACCGATGATCGCCAGTTGTTTGTTAGTCATCGTCTACCTCTCGGCTGTTTTACTACGCTCAATGTCCAAGTATAAAGCTAACCCCCTACGCATGAACTCGGACTGCGTAATGCCCAACTCCAACGATAGATTGACAACCTCATCGTATATCTCGTCTGGTACAATTGCAGTTAAACCCTTTGTCCACTGCTTATACTCAAGAGTGGCAAAAGTCGAAACTTCTTTGTGTGCTGATTTTAACGTCTTTGGATCTATGTACGAGATCGTAGGCATACTTGCTTACCTCTTTTGTGCATCTAATCCTGATTCACGGGTGGTGAAGGGCGCAGGAACCCCTGTCTCCAGGGGCAAATAACATCCACGGTCTGGAGCCAGGTATGCTATCACTCCCTCCGGTCGTCCCACGCTTCGCTCAAACGGTGCCAGTCTTCGCTTCACTCACCATCGCTAACGTGTCCGGTCCCAGGTGACGAAAGGGTATCGTACTTCGTTTGCTGGATAAGGGTTAATAAGGTTTTATCGGGGGTGTCGCTCACCGCTCCGCCCTGGATCAGCCCAGGACCGCCCTGGGCCTTATGGGCTCGCCATCATATGACAGGCCGCTTGCCCGATATAAGCCGCCCTTTGTGATAAAACAAATGCCAGTCTGCCCCATAGGGTGACTGGCAATGCTATGCACGTGCTGGAAACCGATGAGTGTGGCATTAGCCCTTGTCCGTCATCAGATACGTCTCAAACATTTTTGGCACAATACCCAACAATACAGCTATCCTGTGTGAGCACAGGCCGTCAGGCGTGTTCTTGCCACAATCGCATAGCATCTCACTGTTTGAGCGAAGCTCGACGCTATGTGTATTGCCGCTTGGACTCAGTGTGATCCACGTCCTGCTCCCAACTTGTGTTACCTGGATTTTTCTGGCGTAGTTTCGACTATGACGCGAGCCAGGTAGCTTCCTGGGCGGAATGCCGCGCTTCATCGGTTCCATAAAAAGACACGCTCTCTCTTGTGTCGCCGCCGCTGTAACGAGTTCCCGCCACCAAACGGGTAAACGGACAGCGGCACAAGAGACAACGTGCCTTTTTGGTGGAGGTTTGGCCCGTTACAGCCATTTAATTGTGGCTACAGCTTACCATACAAACGCGCGTTTGTCAAGGGCTTACGCTAAATTTTAAGGTTCATACACCTAACTTGATCGCCAGCGCGATGGACCACAAGCCCGCGATCAAACATGCGGGTAAGACCACGTACTTGAGCCACCCTGCTAATGTAATCATTATCATCCACCTCCTCCTATAGTAATAATAGCAATAACCCCACCTACACTGCAAGCACCAATAATGGTGCCCCACATGAAGAAGTACCCGCAGCCATACGCCTTATCACTGTCCACAAGTGGGGGAGCGGTCTCAGTTGCTAGAATACCTAGCAACCCAACTATGGCACACAGAATGAGTATTGCGATAAACATCAGAACCAGTTCCTCCTGGGCTGAGATGACAATATAGACTGTGCAGCACCTACTGCTCCGCTTCCCCATGCTTCCTCAGCTAACCTGGCGAGGCTCTTAGTGTCTGTATCACGGATACCCATAAATCTGCACGCCTTTTTGAAGCTGTCCTCGCTCAAATTAGCTTTATTGAGCGCATCCTTAACTTGCTGTTCTGTGTAAGCCATTTTAATCTCCTATTGCCCACACCCAGGACACCCACTACCAACTAGATGGGGCTTGTATGACTTTATATGGACCGTCATGCTCGGCCCATCGATTGATAAGGCTTTGCACAACCGAGGCCAGAATATCTGTGTTAGACGGCCACTTATCTACCATCTCATTGAGAACCTCGGCTCTGAAACGGCTGTCTTCTACAACAGACTTTACTAGGTCCTGTGTACCATACCTGACTGCATGTCTGATCAAGTCTCTCTCCATCTGGTTCCAATTTATAGATGCTGGAGAGTTCAGGCTCTTACTCACCACGCACCTCCTTTTTAGCAAAACCTGCTTCATATGGAGTTAGCTGGATATATCCTCTAGTGATTAGATCAAAGGGCTTTTCATCAGACCGTATCCAACTAAATGGCACAATCCACTCTTGTGGATCGCGCACTACAACAAATGTGTTCTCTTTTACAAACACAGAACCTCCCATGTTCTTCTATGGCCTCCTTACTTACTGCCCGCACCCAGGACACCCGCCAGAAATAAGTTGAGCCCACCCATTATAGCGAGTAGATATGGCATGACTTACTCCTTGGCTGCATCAGCCCACTCGTCCAGCCTGTCGTCGATCAGAGCCGCGTCTTCCATGATCTGATCCCACATGTTGTCAGCTTTCAATCTGGCCCTGGCTGGGTTGTCCAGCATGAAGAACACGTTGACGAGGTGTCGGAAAACCACCTGGGCCTTTTCCGTCGCTTCTTTGAATTCACGTAGGGTGCAGACCACTTCTTCCATTGTCGATCTCCTTTAATGTGTCGGCCTCGCCCGCGACCTCTTCACCGACTTGTGCAGCGCCCTGCTTTATAAATGCGCTCTCCTGAAATGCTGCTGCACGCCCTTCGCCTGCCGTGTGGGGTAGGTAGGTTTCGGACCTAGCACCTGCCCGCCCAGGTATCCCCTAAGCCTCCGAGTTGCAGTTATTCCCTCGGCCTGAAGCCACACCTCGACTGGACAGCTAATCCAATCTCTGATGCAACAGACTACTGCCTGCTAGGGGGCGTGTCCCACCACGCCGCTACCCCATGTGCCTGACTCTCCAGGCTGTCGCGCTTTTGTCAGTTACGTCATCTGCCCAGCTTCGGTTTCAGAGGCGCTTGCTTCCGAAATTCACCACGGGCCTACCGGTCTGACCCTCGGAATCTACTGGGTGCCGCCTGTGCGCGGGGGCAGGATTTGAACCTGCGCAGGTGTGACACCAGTACCAGCCCCACACCCCATCGGATTACGTGTCCGACCGCTATGCCATCCGCGTACCCCACGCTATAACTCAAGAGATAGCTTCATGCATCGCTATCTCGCCCGCGACCGTCGTCGGGTGGCAAGGGATCTGGCGCAGGCATGGGGGGCAGTTGCTCCTGGTGTGCTCGCTCGTATTGCGCCTGTGCAATCTCGTGCAATGGTGCAGCGCCAGGGATTTCTTCACCCCATTCGTCGTAACCTGCTTCGTGTAATTCCAGCCACGAAAAGTCGCGTTTAGCCACGTCTGTCCCCTCGCCCAAACAGAAAAGCTCGCAGCCCACCATAACTCTGTACGGTGCGCTTGTCATTCGCCACGTCGTTCATGGCTTGCTGTAAGTGGGCCACCCGCCCGCCACTGTCGCCCGCGAGATACGCCGCGACATGTTCAGCCGCGATGTCCAGCGCCTCCTGATCGTACTCACTCTTGTTCTTGAACAGGTTCGTCTTCGCCATTCTGATCCTCCTGGCCGTCGTCGTTCAGGATGTCCTGTACGCCGTCCCAGATTTCCTGGGCCACGTCGTCCATGGTCTCCTTCCACTCAGTCCCGAAATCCTCAAAAGTCGGTTCGTCTGACATATGGATCTCCTTTCTTGAGTCCAGGTGTTGGACTCGACCTCGCATTATCCCTGGGGACGCTACCTACACATTACGCTCAGGGCGTGAGATTGCATAGCCCGTTGCACGGCACAACAGAGCCGTGCAGTGCTCTTACTTGTCTGTACCTGGCGTTACATAGCTGTGCCATGCCCATTACGCAACGAAAACATGCTTGACCCAGTACATAGCCAGAGTCTACTTAACCCCAACAGCAGACTGATTTACCCCGCCTCGCCTTACCAAAACTCTACCCCACAGGATGTTGCATTGCCCAAAACGTTGCTATCGATACTGAGCCTACACGCCGCTATCTCAGCGTTGCCAGGACTTTGCCTAACATTGCCCATTGCGCTGCTGTGGTACGAAATGCGTAGCCCACGGCTGACCAAACTTTGCCTAACATTGCCGATGCATAGCATTCCGAACATAACCGTCGCTTTGCGTCGAAACACTGAGCCAGCACATAGCATGCTCAGCTCAGCCGTCGCAGCTCGTACTCGAATGTACCATAGATCTTGCTGGAGCGAAACTGCCCCAACCCCTTGCGCCGCCCGTAGTCGAACCACTCGCGCAGCGTCTCTTCGTCTACGTCATCTCCAAGCACTTCCATGGTGCACTCCAGACTGGTGCCGGGCGGCACTACCTCACTCTTGGCCAATGCCACCCGCTCACCCATGGGCGTGGATGCCCGCAGCGACCGCTGGAAGTCCGAGACGCCGCCGCCACTGAAGCTCATCTCGTCCACGTAGGCCCACTCGATCTGGCCTGCTACCTCCAGTGGAACACGATGCGGTCTGAAGAACACCTGACTGTCCACGAACTTCCTGAAGGCTCTGAGGACACTGTTACTGGCGATGAGCGAGTCATCCACCTTGCGCAGTGTCGAGGCCGCCTCTTTCATGAAGCCGCCGATCATGTACGACATGATGTACGGTCTGCCATCCGGCAGGCGGTGGAAGCCAGTCGTCTTGGACTCGCCCTCGTCTGGCATGTCCTCGGCCTGCTTATCAATCGTCTCCGGTGCCAGCTCCACACCGGCCTTGGCGGCGGCATCGAGAGACTTCTGCTTAAAGTAGCTGGTGTAGATGTCCTTGTTGGCGGGCGCTGTGCCCAGCATGGGCTCCAGCAGTGTGATCTTGAGATGATACGTCTGTGTTTTCACGATGCCTCCTCATACCACGGGTAATGCTTCGTACAGCTTGTTCATGTCGTTCAAGTACTTAGCCAGCCACTCAGGTGGGTTGTCGCGCTCGTCGGGGGCAAAGCGAACGAGCACCAGCCCCAATTCGTCCAGCAGCGGCTCGACGAACGCCACGTGAAAGCGCCACACCAGGGCCATGGTAATGCTCATATCCCTGGATTGGCGCACCAGCTCGTTGACGTAATCAACGTGCTGGCGCAATAACATAAGTCGCTGTTTGTGGGGGTGATCCACGCTATGCCTCCTATGATGGAATAGGGGCCAGGTAGCCTGGCCCCTCTCTGGATTACAACATCTTCACCAGATCGTACTTACCCAGGTAGCCCCGGATGATGACCGCTTCGCAAGCCTCGAAGTATCCGTAATCGTCTTCCTCTGGCTCCTGGCTGGGTGGATGCGTAAGCCACACGATAGTGGCGTGGCTGCCGCCTACGGCTTCGCACAACGCCTGGGCCAGCTTTAGTTCAACGATGGCATCCGCGCTGGGGTTGGTACGCACATACCAGGCCGCCCGGTCGTAGAAGTCCAGTTGCCAGCCGGTCGGGATTTCGTGCTCAAAGCGTTCGGTAGCGTACAGCCGCCCTACTTCGTAGCCCAGCTCGTGAGCACTCTTGAGATGGTCTGAGCCGTGCTCCGCAATCCAGGCGTTCAGCTCGGCCTTCTGACGAGCCTTCTCTACCTCGCGGCGGACCCCCTCCCGCTGGCTGGATACCTCGCCAATCAGGCTGGTGATCTCCCCCTCCAGGGTACGGCTGGTGTAGCTATTGCGCCACTTGGGCGTGTACCAGTCCGGGTAGTCGATGCGGAAGTTGCGCAGACCATCCAGGTCGTCGTCGTCGGCCAGGCCCTTGAGGACGGGTAAGACCTGGTTGTAGAATTGGCGGTGGCGCTTGTCGCTGGCTTCGCGCTCAGCCTGGATGGTCTGATGCTCTGCTCGCCGGAAGTACACCTCCCGCGCTACCTGGATGACATGCTCCAGGTTGGGCTCGGCGTCCAGCTCGACCGTCTGCGTCTTGACGTAGGGGTACTCAACCGTCAAGAGTGGGTAATCGCGGATGTCGATGGCAGTTGGTTTGCCTATGCTGTCGAAGCTGACCAGCTCTGCCAGGGCGGCTCGCTGCTTGGGGTTAATAACCTCCAGGTCGATCTCCCACACACGTTTGGGACCGGTCACGCGACCATCCCGCGCCAGCTCTTCTCGCATGAGCTTCTCGCTGGCGTTCCACAAAATCTTGATGCCAGACACGTTACACTCTCCTGCCGCACACGCGGCTTGAAAAAGGATTTGATATTCTTCGCGTGCCACACAGCACGTCGAATTCGATGGAATAAGGGGCTGACTTACGCCAGCCCCCAACGATACCAGTCAGTCCTGATTATCTGAGTCGATACCCTGCTAGGTTTTCCTCTATCTGGTCGTGTCAGGACTGACAGCCTCATATTAGCACACGAACGAGCGTTTGTCAAGCCCTTTTTGCCGCAAAGTTCAAAACTTTAAGGTTCAGCTTGACATAAGTAGCAGGTCGCGGGCCGCATGAGCCTACTTTGGCTTAGGCGGGCGAGGTTTGGGTGGGCGTGGATCAGGTGGGTGGGGCCATATGGTAGGCATTGGCTTATATCCATTCCTTGACGTATAGGCTTGGCTCTCCCCAGACGGCCCAATTGAACGTGTTACACCCCATGTCGTCGGTTACAAACTTTATGGTGGGTGGGTCATCTGGATAGATGATGATGTCTTTTATTTGATTGTAGTTCCACATTTTGACGGACCATATCTTGTCGAAGACCAGTCTGTCGTTGACGAATACCTGAAATTTGATCGAGTCGTGTGGAGGGAACTTGGCCTTGTCGGCGATGCCTGTGAAGAATCCGAGTTCCCATATGCCAGGATCTGGTATGCAAACCTCGTACTCGAATGCAGTTCCAAACAGGGCGTGTGGGTGTGCAAAAATAGCATCCATGGCAACGCCGCCACAAATACACCCAGGCCAGACCTGAACCTTAACCTGCGGGTCTTCTATTTGGTGAATGATCTTGGCCTCGTCAAAATTGGCTATAAAATTGTAGTTCACTTCGTCACTCCTTTAAAAGTTGCGTATATCAGTGGGATGCCGATCACAGTCAAAATCATTTTGACAATTACATGCCTACTCCTTCCTGGCCCAGGCTGTTACGTGCCCTCTGGCTGCGCAGCTCACCCATGAGCCGATTCCGGTTGGCAGCCATCATCTTGATAAACGGCCCTATGAAGTGTTCATGGACCTCGTAGGTGGTCCATGAACAGCCGCAACTGGCGCAGCGCCGCCTGCGCCGCCGCCACAACGTCATCTCGCGAGTCTCAGTCACCATGCCGATACCACCGCACTGCATGCATTCCATGATGTTTCTCCTTAAAGCCGCCCCCATGAGAGCGGCATGAACGATTGTATCACACAAGATATAGGGGTGCAACATTCGCGCCTTAAAATTTGAGATAACAAAAAAGGCCAGCCATCCCCGGATTCCTCCGAGAACGGCGGGCCTTTTTCAAGGACAGTCGTTTGTGTTTTCAGCCAACCCACGCCATTGGGGGCGGGCAATTATTCAATTAGTGAGTCCAGGTGTTGGACTCAGAATGGCATGTGATCGATCACCTCGAACACGTGATAGATCAAGTTGCCGCCATCCAGTTGCAGCGTGCCTTTGTGGACCAAGTCGTATACGCACTCCTGAATGAACTCACCTGTGCCGACTGCCAGCAATCGGCGTTCTTCTGCATCGCGGTGTGGCTCTACCAGCGCCCAGATGACGACGATGTTATGCTGCAACTGGGCATGCAGGAATTGAGCTCCTTTTGGCACGCGCAGTAGATTCTCGCCTGGCTTAAGATAGTATTTCCATACAGTTACCACGTCAATCCTCCTTTAGTTTACGCAGGCCGGGCAGTACCCAGGCGCGGATGAACTGATCGATGTCCGCCTGCGGGTAGTTGTGAAATAGATTTTCCAATTGATCGTAGATGCCGTGGTCATCCAGGCAGTTCTCGTTCACAGCCGTTAGCGGGCATTGGGGGCAACTGGTCTCTTTCCCATCGAAACCGGGCTTGTACCACACCTGGCACAGCGGGCACTCGTGAGGTGCGATGTGCAGCTCGATCTGATCTGCCAGCACCTTCTCGAACTTCTCGATGGTCAAGTCCAGCGCGTTATCTTTGGTGACGCGCTCTCGCATTTCTACATACCAGTCCATGTTAGTGCCTCCATCTCACAATCGGCATATCTGGAAAGAAGTAGGCTGCGTCATCTCGGCTCAGCTTATTGCCATGCTCGACTACGTATTCAGCCGCATACTCCTCACTGGCTGGACTGGCAGACCCGATGTAGGCTGCCCAGTCGAATATGTATCCATCCAGGTAGTTGATCGACGCAGCGATGACGACCGCCCTGTCGCCACAATTCCAGAAACGACTTGACCTGATTTCGGTTGACCAATTACTCATCGTGCCCCTCCTCTCAGGCGCGGCGGCCAGAACAGTATCATAGCGTCCTCGATGGGTATGAAATCCTGCCCGCCGTCGGTCTGGTACAAGGTGGCCTGGCGGGGGTCAACCGTCCATACATTTTCGCTCTGGTTGTAGTAGCTATGAAAGTCACCCTTTGACCCGTGATGGGTTTCGATCCTGACGTAGCCCCTGGATTTGATGGGCTTGAAGCCCCAGAACTCGCGATGGCGGTTCCTTTCCGCCAGCGGGATCTTTTTGGTGAAAAACACCGACTGATAGAAGCCGATGTCCATCGGCAGCTTCTCGTATTTCCACTTCATCTCGAATCCGTCCTGCGGCCCCATGTTCTCGAAGTCGATGATGGGACCGTACACCTCACGGCCCACGACTGACCAGGCCGTGTGGAACTCAAGATCGATGGCGTATCTGATCGTGTTCATCGCGCCTCCAGTCCAGCATACATTTCCCAGTTGTCGGCGATGTCCTGGAACATCTCGACTGCCAGATCGAAGTCTGTGCCTGTCAAGCGCCGCTCTGCACCATCAAACCAGTCCAGGAAGCGATAGTCGATGTGGCTGATTTCGTGGTCCTGTGGATCGACGTAAATCTCGAACTGGTCGCCAGGCCCGCCTGTAGACAACTGTACTCTGAACATTAGCTGGGTGTCGATGCTTAAGATGCCTTGCCAGTACGAGTCTCGGCTCTCTGCGTCGCAATTCTCTTCTACGTCGATCTCATCGCCATTGCCACAGCCAGGGCATGCCTCGTATTCGTCCTCCGTTTGCCACTTGTGTCCACACTTCTGGCAGGCCAAATCGTACACCTGCTCGGCGTGGCCCAGGGCCTCTCTGATACGCTGGATCTCATGCTCCAGCTCGTCATTGATGCGTTCTTCACACGTCTTGTCACTCATTGGTTATTCCTCCTTGGTCTGTACTGGATGGCTTCGGCCAGGTGGGCCACGTGGATGCGTTCGGCATGGGCTAGGTTGGCGATGGTCCTGGCAATCTCTACTATGCGCAGTGCCCGCCGATAGTCCAGGCGAATTTGCTGGATGGCCGCCTTCAACAAAGCCACACCTGCCTCGTCCAGATGCATGTCGGTATGCCGGGTAGCTCCATCGACGCGCTTTAGCACAGCCTCTTCTGGCTCGCTCAGCTTACCAGATAGCATGCCGATGATCTTATGCACGTCGCATGGGGCCACCTCAATGGTCAGGTCGTAGTTCTCCCGTTCTCCGAAGTGCTTGCTCCGCCAACCGGCAGCCATTTGCAGGCTGCACGTGCATTCTCGTGCAGCATCACCCCAGAACCCGCATGGACAGGCAGGTATGGCACGTGACTTTAGTTGATGTTGACGGGCATATTCGGCCAGCACACCCGCCTCACTGTCCCATGGGCCGATGAACTGGACAGAGAAGTTGCCAGCCAGGGCCACTTCGATGGCCCGCTTGGCGTGCTCGTTGCCGCAGATGTCTTGCAGTTTCATTGGTTTTCCTCCTGACCTTCCGTCGTGAATTCTGACTTGGGCTGTACGCCTAGCACGCCCAGTACAATCTGAACCCCTTCGTCGCCATAAATATTGAAGATGTGATCGCGCAGGCTGATGTCGGCTGGTGTCTTGATCCAATCGTCAAACGCGCCTATGTCGAAGCCATAGAGCGGGTGCATCCAGCGTGTCAGCGGCACATTGAAGATGTGCATGAACTTGTCTCTATACTGGTTGAGCAAATCCATGTTATCTTGTATCGACATTATTTTCCCTCCTTAAGAAACTCTTCTATAGCCTGGCAGGCCATCAAATGCGTGTCGGCGTGCTGCTGGTCCCACGTCTCTCCAGCCTCTGGTACGTTGTAGAGAACTTCCAGGATGTCTTGCAGCAGCGGTTTGAATGCGTGGATTACGTCCAGCAGATCATCGATAACGTTCAGAATATCTTTATCTTCGCTCATTTAGATCTCCTCTCTTTACGGTTTGCGAGTCCAAATTCGGACTCAAGTAGGCTGACAAGAAACCTGAGACCGCCGCCTAATGCAGCGGCGGTCTGCGAATCTACGTCTTCCAGGCACTTGATGGTGTGCCTGAATCCCCGCCACAGAACAAATGCCAGCAGTTGGACCTTGTCTTTAGTAGGCATAGGCCATACCCACCGGACCAATGGTGGCCTCCTGGAGCGCCATCTCTTCCTTCTCTGCGGCAGCCCACTCACACTCCATCTCTTGGCGGTGATGGGCGAACCACCAACGCATATGCTGGTGACGGCCCTCTACGATTTTGTCCATCTCGACGCAGAACTTGTACAGCACCCATAGCGTGCCGTACTCGAAGTCTTGCCAATCGGGATGGCTGCGAAAGAAATTGTATCTAGAGCCGATCAGGTTGATTTCATCCAGCACCAGCCAGCCGCCACTGCGCCCGGCTGTGTAGAGCAGCGGATGGGTGTCAGAGACATCCTGATCGGGGTGGCCTTCCATTATGTCCCAGTCGGGGTGTTTGCCGGTAAAGCCCAGCCAATCCTCGCAGGCGGCATTGAAGAGCCAGTCCTCTTTTTCGACATACTCTTCCCATTTGTCATCCCACCTGTGATCAGTCTTCACGTCGTAGTGCTTGCCAATGGTAAATGACCAATCGTATACTTTGATATTCCAGGCGATAGGCCAATAGTCGTAGGCGTGTCTGTAATCCTTGTCCTCCAGGTACTTGATGATGTCTGTCTTACGCTTGAGCTTCATGGTGTGCCTCCTTCAGATAGCAGTTGAAATAGTTGTCCTCTACCACTACGTCGATGTAGTGATCTTCATCCTCATTCTGGATCATACCCAGTGTCACAGCCCGTTTCCAGGCCAGATCTACCAGGCGGCTATTGAGAGTCTCACTGCCAGTCGACTCGTACAGCCAACTGGCTACGGGCGAGCTGATGATAAGCTTATTCACCGTTTCCTCCTTAATGGTATCGCTCAGGTGAAATCACGCCGAGCTCTTCCAGCTCGGCGTAACGTCGATTGACTTCTTCTTCGGCTTCCTCATCCTGCACGTCGTAATCCAGCACGTGGACCTCGACGCAGGCATCGTCGTAGTACACCCCGGCCTCTGCGCCGCCTTCGATCAAGATGGCGACTTGCTGTTTGGCGGTGTAATCTTCGTTTGAGACCAGCGTGTAGCCATACTCCACCAGGACATCGGCCACGGCGTCGATCCATGTGCCGCCGTGGGCAAGTATGGCGGGCATGCGTTGCATGACCTGCTCACGGAATGTACTGAGATGGTATAGGTTTTCTTCGAGAGGATGACTCTCTACTTCTGCTTTCATTTTTGACCCTCCTTGGCGTTGCCATCCTTTAGATTGCTCAGACCAATCCATCCCTCGCCGATGACCTTCCATGCCAGCCGATACCTTCCGTCAGATGGCGAGTCGTTGTCCCACCCGCCTGGCCTGAACAGGCTGTCTGCAAATCGCTTGGCCTCATTCCAATACTCAGCCGCCAGTTGTTGGGCGTATCCATTTGCAGCAAAGACGACCTGTTCCTCATCCGTTTGCGGCTCAGCGCGATACAGCCTGGCATCGTATTGAAAAACAAGCTGGTCGCCTTTACTTAGGATGAAGCGCCGCAATCCCTCGATGCCATATCCAAAGCCGTGGGCATATGGCTCAAATGTGGCTGAGTGACCATCGTCGAACTCGACATGTATTTCCCAGTCGCCATACACTTTTACCGCTTTCATTTGTCCCTCCTTTTAAGGACAGTATAGCATAAAACGAACGTGTGTTCAACAGCCCGTGGCG
>MEWP01000064.1 GCA_001775395.1 candidate division Zixibacteria bacterium RBG_16_53_22
GCATCTCCGTTCTACTCGCAGGTGGAAAACTCTCGTTCATGGTGGAGCTTTCGTCATCGAAGTCACCGGAATCCCAGGTAAATGGCATGTTCATCTTCATTGTGTCATACAAAACGCCTACTTTCCTCAAAAGGAAATTAGCACCGCATGGCTCAAATACTCAGGGGGTTCGAACGTCTGGATAAAACGCATCCCTCGCACCCGGGCAGTTCAGTACCTGACCAAATACCTCAGCAAGTCGGATGTTGCTGATGTGGACCTTGACGAAGTTAGTACCGGATTGAAGGGTATTCGTCTATTCCAGCCCTTTGGTGCCTGGCTGAAAATCCTCAAGACCTTCGTTAAGCGCCTCTTCCCGTGTAAGAAGTGCGGTCAGATATCCTGGATTCCGGAGGACCTGTTTCACTGCTGGGGAAGGGATATCGACTACATCCCTGAAATTGCCATCGCAGATTGCGACCGTGGGGAAATCGAGTCCGATATTCATTGTCACGACCCCTGCCAGATCGAATGTCCGTTTTGAAAACAAAAAGCCCCGACCCGGTTTCCCAGCTCGGTTCTAATCTCGGCGTTAAGCTATTCTTTCAGTCCGGCTTAACGTCCAGCTTTGGTTTAACTGCCTCCGACTGGCGCCGATGAACGTAGTCGCTGATCTTCTTCTCAGTCGCTGCTTTCTTCGGTTCCTTCTTCAGGGGGGGGTTAGGCTTTCGCGACGGCATAGTCCTGAGCCCAGTTGGTTGGTTGACCGTCATCCGCAATGTAACGCGCACGAATCCAGTATCCTCCCCCAGGGAATAGATCTGAAATCGTGGCCGTCAGGACATTCCCCGCCGTTGTCTTGTTAAAGACATATCTTGACGCCACCGATCGTCGCGAATTCCCTCCGAACGGCCCAACAATCCGATATTCATTGAAATCGGATGCTATTCCTGTTCCAAGATGAGTTATCGTGATATCGATGTCTCCGGCCAATCCCACGCCGGTAACTGCAACCATCGTGTCAATGGTTGCCGGTGGCAGAACCAATGGCGGGGCTGACTGCTGTGCGGCGTAACCATCCAGCCTTATGGTCGAATGGTTCAGCATCATATATGCCTGGTTGCCGTCAAGTTGGAATGTTCCTCCGAAACCATTCGGAATTGGATGCTGGCTCGCCCAGAAATCCCAAAGCGCGCGATTTTCATCGCTCTCCAGACCCCAGGATCTCGATAGGTGACCGAATATCGCTCGGTTAATCGGTTGCACGGTTCGATACCTGCGAACTGGTCGAAGTTTCCGGCTCAGCGTCTGCATGCCTCTGTACATGCGAAACGTCATGCCGGAGTACGATCCCTTCACCTGATCTGAGTGAAGGGCACCAAGTACCTTTGCCAATGTTACCTCCTGAAATGTTATATGCCATAGCGCAACTGCGCGTATTTGAAAGCCCTGGTCATGGTAAGTTCGGAAGGCGCTCCTGAAATGCAAAAATCCTCAAAGACTTTAGTTTTCGTCCAGTTCAAGGACGTTACCGACATCGCAAGGCTCAACTGATTAATCGCCTCAGCTCCGATGTTCCCGCTTGGCCCGTGGGCGCCATTATTGAATCGTAAAGCACTTGATGCGCCGTTCAGTATCAATGTCCACAACTTTAACGACTGACTCTCATAATCCCCTGGGAGCAGCGCGGCGCCAAGATTCAATCTGTAACCGTCAGGCGCCGTAATGTCCCAGCGCAACCCCCGGGTGTAAGTTGTGTTCAATGCCAGAACTTGTCTTCTAACCAGCAGCACCTCCGGCTCCGTCATTATCAGAAACAGCATCGCCGGCTGAGGGATTGATGCCGTGAATATCAGTGATTGCATGCCATCATTGACGCCATCGAACTGGGCGTATGATCGGTTATTCCACTGGTTTGGCGTTGTGATGTGTTCCGGCTGGTTCGCATCGATGGCTTGTACGTAGTTCCTTCCAAAACTGGTCTTGTCTCCCCAACTGGTTATGAATAGTTGCTCACCGATCGCGCGAAACCCGCACTTATCCGGAATCCGATGCCAGAATTGCAGGTTTGGTTCGTCATCCGGTGACCAGGGATCCTGCAGCGCCGGTCTTCTCCGGAATGACGTCTTGGATCCTGATACAACTTTCTGCGATCCATGACCTCTAAATGTAATCCCTCCGAATTTCCCTGCCACCGAATCTGAATGCATTGGCCCGAAGGTCTTAGCCATGTAATTGCCTCACACGCACTCCAATTGCATCTCGAACCAATTCCCTACTATTCCGATCAGGAAGCCCCATCTGACTCGAAACCAATACCATTTCAGTGGCGTAACGGTTGCATCGTTGAACTGAAACGGAGTGACGACCGAACCCAATTGCCGATATTCAGGCTTGATCGCACGCCGGCCTCCCCCGTTGAATGGCCCGGCTCGGAACACTTGAATCAAATCCGGGTCCTGCCCTGCAGGATATGTGTCAAGGATTATCTCCGCCCTGGGAATCGACGCGTTATACGTGACCTGGGCGCGGCTCGGAAGTGTCGACGGAAAGGGTAATGTTGGAATCGTCTGTATCGACCCTCCCAGGGCAAGTGCCTGAACTGAGAATTTCATGAATAACTGATATCCGGAAGGTGTCCAGCGAACGCTCATCCGGTCACTCCATTTACAGTTGCGAGCTATCTCCTCCCACGTATTGCGTTCAAATTCGCTCATGGAGGTTGACCATGCCGCCGCAGCTGCAGCTACATTCGCTTGCTGAGCCAGCTGAAGAGATGTGTTCGGCTGAACTGCCGGGTTCTTTATCCGCGCGATCGCGGCACCGCGCCATTCGGTGTAGTTTATGTCACCCAAGTTTCCTGAAGCCCGAAGGCTCAGGGCAGGTGCGATCACCTTTGCCATATTCGATATAAACTGATTATAACCTTTGCAGAATGAAAGCGGGTTATTGATTGGACACCGAACCGCCGAAAAGTAGCTGAAAAGGCATCGCATTTTACACACACGGAAGAAACTCTCCTCGATTGATACCAACCATAAGCTCATATTAAGTTAAGCTGAAAAGCAAGGGAAAGCCAGTAAAACGCGAATTCATTGAAAATAAAGTAGGGCGCATTTCGCTCCAGAGCGACAAACTATGGGCAGGACAGCACCAGGATAAGGGCAGATTGATGCCTGATTAACGGCAGGACAGGGGCAGGACAGCGACACCACCGGGGCAGGACAGCTACAACGACGGGGCAGGACAGCGACAACGACGGGGCAGGACAGCGACAACGACGGGGCAGGACAGCGACAACGACGACACACACCAGCACCACGACACCACGACACCACAAGGAGAGTTTAACCTGCACACCACCACCGGAATTGATGCTGACTGTAAAAGCAGTCCCGATCCTCCTGCTATCATCTACCAAACCAACCGAAGACCGCGTCCTTGTGTGTGCTCACTCGCTAATTAACCAACAATCCCCACAACCTGAACACTGACACGCGATTAATTCAATAAGGAAAAGAAGATGTTGGGTGTTCTGGTTGTGGGGGGTGTAGCTCGTTTAGTGTGTTAGGGTTGGAAGGGGATTTCTGTGTTTTTGAGAGGGGAGACCCGCATTTGAAATCACATCTAACAAGGTCAATTAAAACTAAATCGAACGCGCAGACAGTGTATAGGTGTATTGATAGGTGGGAGGCGTTGACGTTTTCCAGAAACCCGGAAAGCCTTCCGTCTAAGCACCCGCCCGCCCCCGGCCCCCCGGGAAGGTGAGTTCAAAAAATTAGGTATATCTTCCGGAACCGGCCTGAACTGAAAGGATTAAGCCGGTTCCGACAGTCATGATGTTGATGATGATGCCTCCAGATTAAAAAACGCCGTTGAATGAGCCCGTGATGGAATATGTGGCGCGGGGGTGGGCGGTCGGGCGAAAGCATTCAGGCTCGTCAAGCTCCGCCGCCGCCTCGATTTTATTTGGAATGTCTTAAATGGGCGGCGGCTATCCGCACCTCCAGTGTCGCTTAGGTTTGCTCTCTCCCTGGGTTCACATCCGCCCGTCCCGCCCTCCCCTCGCCCACATATTTCCATACGCCACGGCTCATTCAACGCATCATCACCAACATCCACCACTATATATAGTGGTCTATTGATGCCTATACCACAACAGGTAGGGTCTTGACAAACCATCCAGAAACGCTTATATTGATTGCACCGAAAGCTCCACTTGGTGCGGACGGTGACTCCGGGGGGTGTCCACTTGCAGAAATGCTGGACATCCCCTTATTTTTCTTAGGGAGTCACCGGTGCACCATGAGAGCAAGAGGATGGTTCCACACCCCGACCTTTTCCCAATCTTTCAAACGGAGTCTTTAAAATGAACAAATCTTCAAGTTCTGCCAAGAAGCCACTTCTCAACTACTGCCTAGTTGATAATGATCACTGCTTTGTGATCAAATACGAATTGAAACTTGCGGCATTCGCTAATTCCCTAAATGTCGTCCTAGCTCGTTCGAAATCTCCTCATCGTTGGATTCCCGCCTCCAATGTTCCACCTGATTATACCAACAAGGTGAAGCCATGAACCGCCACCTCATGCTCACAATGCTAGGTGAACCTCGTGAAGTTCATGTCCTGGTCGGTCACCTGGACAGGCTGCTCTATGGTGAGCGAATGATGACCCGAACTTTCGCGCAGCATCTGAACGGCCTCGGGATCTTCAAACAGATTCGTTTGGAATGGATGCTGGAAGAAGATCATCCACGCGATTACTCCTGGGTTCCTCTGGAGTCAAGAATCGGTGGTCACTCCATCCCTGAACTTGAGAAGCTCGGTGACCGCCAGCTGAACAAATCGGATAGGCTGAGCTCAGACTGATGGAAGAACAATACTCAACTTCACTCGGAACGGCTCAAACATCTGTAATTTTGTCTGCTGTGCACCAGTTCCGCCGCTTAGTTTGCGCAGGATGCGGGAATCAAATCGTAGTGCCGATTTATTGCGGTAATCGGTTCTGTCCTACCTGCTCATTGCCTCGGCGTCTCCGTGTTCAGGCCCGGCTCGAACACATCCTCAAAAATCTTACACTGGTTCCTAGTCATGGTGTCTCCCATCTTACGCTCACCATTCCTGATTCTCCGACTGTTCTTGATGGATGTCAAGTTCTGGTCAAAGCCTTTCGGCATCTCCGTTCTACTCGCAGGTGGAAAACTCTCGTTCATGGTGGAGCTTTCGTCATCGAAGTCACCGGAATCCC
>MEWP01000065.1 GCA_001775395.1 candidate division Zixibacteria bacterium RBG_16_53_22
CAATCGCCGAGGTATATTGCGTACTTTTCTGTGATAACTTGATCGTCTACAGCCATGATGGTATTACCTCCTCTTTTTCAAATCGTGTGACTCGATCAATGCCCAATGCGTTTTGCATTTCAGCGACCAAGTTGCTAAATAACTCATCCGCTTGCTTGGATTTTCGTTGTAGATTTTTCAACACATTCCGCTCGCCTTCCGTCGTAATTATATCCACATGCACCGGATTCTTTTGCCCGAAACGCCAGCATCGGCGCACCCCCTGATAGTATTGTTCGTAGCTGTGCGACGGAAAAAACGTAACATGATTGCAATGCTGGAAATTCAAACCCCACGCGCCGATCTTTGGTTTCGTAATCAGCACGCGCGATTTATTTTCGGCGAAGGACATCAACTTTTCTTCTTTGTCCTCATCGCTATGCCGCCCGGCGACCTGTACCGCATCTGGTATCAATTTTTCCAGGAGGTCACCTTCATCATTCCCGTGACACCATACTAGCGCGGGTTTTCCGGTGTGGTTTACCAAGTCCGCGACTTTCTGGCAGCGCTCGATTATCGTGGCGTTGCGTTCCTTGCGCTGCTCTTTTAACCCGACAGCGGCCATCGGGAAGAGCTGCCCATTCGGGGTGTATTCAACATCAATTTCATGCTGCTGTTCGAGTAATGGCGGGAGTACCAGTGCGTCATCGGAGAATCCTAGATCGGAAGGCTTGCGCACGGCGCGCGCCCAACTGCATACCCATTGCCAGAATGGCTGTTCTGCGTGGCCTTTCAATCGCCACTTGATTACCTCCCCGCGTATCCGTCCAGTCGCGGAATTGTTCAATTCGTTTTTGAAAAATCGGTTGAGCATATCCATGTGGCCTAGATAGCCGAGGGCTTCACTCGTTGTGCCCAGCTCAATAAAATCATTCGGGGCGGCGGTCGCCGAGGCGAGTAAGCGGTAGGGGAGGTGCCGCATGAATGCGGTCACTTCTCCGCGCCGGATGCCAGCGAATGATTTTATAATGCTGCTCTCATCACCAACGCACCCGATAAAATCGGCGGGGCTGAAGTGGTGAAGATTTTCATAGTTCGTGATCGTGATACCGCGATGCGCGGTTCCATCTTTCGCGCGCGTAACCTCAACACCGAATTTTTCTGCTTCCTTGACCATCTGCGCCCCGACCGCCAGGGGGGTGAGTAGCAGTACTTTCCCGTTCGTTTTCCGCACCACATTTTCAGCCCAGACCAATTCCATCGGGGTCTTGCCTAATCCGCAATCCGCAAAATTCGCAGCCCGCCCGGTGCGCAATGACCATTCGACTAAGTACGCCTGATAATCGAATAAATAATCCGGCATAAAAATTGGCTCAAATCCCGCCCCAGTACCGGATTGTGTTTTTTGTTGCAAAAAATCGGCGTACCCGGTCATTCCCGCAACCCCATAAACACCCCCTCAATCCCATCCGCGCCCTTGAATCCTACGCCTTGTGGGTACGCCGCAAAATTCGCGTGCGTGGCGATGGCCAGTGCGCGGAGTAACACATCGGCGGCGTATCGCCCATCCGGCAATGTGATACCACCGACCTGCGCGAAAGCCTCCCCCTCCGCCGTGCTGATACCCGCCGCACTGAAAATGACATGCTCGAATTTTTTATCCACGCAAAACGGTAATATCTTTTTGATATTTTCCGCGAGTCCTTCCGGGATAGGTGCACCCGGATCCACACCCAATATCTGGCTCGGTACATCCGGCCAAGCTGCATCCAGTAATTGAGTGCGCATCCATGCTTCGCCAAAATCAAATAGCACCCAATTTTCTGCGATGACTACCCCATCCGGTTCAATCCCGATCTTGACCAGTGCCGCGATGGTCTCGGCGGGGATGTTGATAGCGTGATCGCAAGTCAGCGCAATCGGCGCGCGCGCTATGATGAGGCCGTCGGTTGCGTATGCGTAACCCTCCTTGATCTGGATGCCATTCATCCAGATGCGGCTATCATTTTCCGCGCACAGCGGGAGCAATTTTTCAAGGAGCGGTAAAATCGGCGCGGATAGCGGGACAATTTTCGCGGCATCTTTTTCCACACGGGGAAAGGCGGCGTGCTCCATGAGCGGGAGCATGGCGCGGAATGCACCTTTTTTCAGTGATAATTTTCCGCCGTCCGTGAACTTCAACACCGGCGCTCCTTCGCAAGCGATGACTGCTTTGCCGAAGCGCTCCGCATCAACGGTAAAATCCCCCGCGAATGAACAATGGGAATCTATTGTAATGCGCCCATTCTGCGCCTGGATGCGCCCGGCGTAAATATGAAAGCAGCGGAAAATACTTTGATCGCTGCTATTCCCGATGGCGGCATTAAGTAGTTGTAACGTTTTAATCATGCCACCACCCCTTGCCCGTTGACGATGTAGGTGGTCTTTACACACCCGCCGTTGAGCTTGCAGAATTCAACGATGTACTTTTTTACGTTTTCCGTTGAATGCGTGCTCCAGTCCCCCTTCGGATATTTCCGGCGCACCGGGTAGCGGCGTGCGGCCTTTTGCGCGGGCGTCCTGCCGTTATAGTTTCGCATTGATTATTTCCTCCAATATAGTTTGTGCGTCCGGCGTCACATGTGCGATGCCGAGACACGGGTGCAAAACTTGTTTTATACTTCCCATTTCATTTCAAATAAACATTAAAAATATAGCCATCAGATTAACAATAAATATAACAATTCCTGTTATTACAGAACATCGCGCAACACCCCGCCACGGCGACCATAGAGTGGTTTCTATCGGCGACCAGCGCCCTGACGGGTCAATGCGTAAAAAGCGTGTTTGCTGGCCGGTATGCGGATCATATATGTTCATTTTAATTTCTCCTCTTTCTGGTCTCAGCAAAATTGCTAAGATGTGATAATTATAAAAGCGCTTTATCAAAAAAGCAAGCCCCATTTTACACCCTAAAACCCGCGTCATTATTAGCATCTACCAAAATAAGGCGCTGCCGGGCGCGGGTCATGCCGACGTAGAATACGCGCTGCTCGTCGTCCGGCTCTTCCTGATATTGCCGATACGTGCGCTGCGCCATGCTGGTCAACAGGATCACGTTGTCAGCTTCGCCCCCCTTCGCCGCATGAATTGTACTGATGCGGATACGCGGTTTTTCGTTTAATTTCCCGCCGCCGCGCAGAATAGTAATATAGTATTCGCGGGTGTTGAGCGCGATACCGTCGAGCGCGTCGTGCCATATACCATCAGCAAGCAGGCCGTGCGTATCGCGCAGTTGTTGCGCAGAATACTGCGACGCGGAATCTATCTGATCCGCACCTTTGAACCCGCGCTGGATACCCGTACCAACGCGCAGGCAGGAATAAATAACGCCGACCTCGTCTCCGCTGGCAGTACCCCCCTTGCGCATTCGTTCCCATGCGCGGATCGCTATGAAATGATCTGCGACCACGGAGATATCGCCGTAGCGCGTAGAAAACACGCGCCCGCTTTTGCGCAGCATGGCCTCTGCCTCATTAAGCAAGTATCCATTGCGCGCCAGGATCATTGTCGTGCCCGTGTTGTCAAACTTCGCCGCATCAATATGCGGCAAGCGTTCGATGCTTCCCTCTTCATCCCGCGCCATCCATTGTTTGTCGAAGCGGTGCGATACAGAACTGATCGTGCGGCACGCAAGCGCATGAATACTGCGGGGCAAGCGGTATGACTGTCCGAGCACTTCGCGCTGTCCTTCGAGAACGAGGAACTGTTTTACGTCTGCACCCGCCCAGCGGTAAATAGCCTGATCGTCGTCCCCCGCAATGTACACCCGTTGCGCTCCGCCGAACAAAACCTTGCACGCTTCCCATTGCAGGCGTGATAAGTCCTGCGCTTCATCTATCACGATCACATCAACCGGCGCGGTTATTTTTTCCGCGACTACCCGCTCCAGCATATCCGTATAGTCAAACAGCGCATGGAACCCCTTGTATGATTTCAGTCCATCATGCACGCGCTTGATGGCGAACAGATCGAGACTCGCATCGTTGATCTCATGCCATTGCTCTTCCAAACTCACACAGCGATTACGCGCGAGGCCATCTATAAACAATAGCCGGTCGCCGATACCCGCATCGGAAGGGAAGCCGTCCTCCGGCGTGATGTTGCGTGCGCTGAATTTATAGCCAAGCATCTCGCCCAGCTCCGCGAGGTTCGCGCGCGCCATGACATCCGTGCGGCGCAGGCCGAGGCGCAGGTAGCAGAGGGAATGAAGGGTGCGGAAAAAGGGAAGGTCATCCCGCTTGTAACTGAACCGAGACATCGCGCGCCCGACCGCCTCTTCAATCGCTTTTTTCGTAAACGAAATATACGCGATGCGATTCGGTGCGACACCTGTCGCGAGTTCCTGCTCGACAATATCGAGCGAGCGGGTAGTCTTGCCGCACCCCGGCGGGCCGAGGATCAGGCGTTGATCTTCAACGATGCGCATTAGAACTCCGTCTTGCCGACATGCGGCTCAAAATTTTCGGACTGCTTCGGAAACTCCGGGATGCTCCAGCACTGTACGCATCTACCCTTGAGCTGGAACTGCGTATGCTTCGCGCCTGCGCGTTCGCGCAACATACTCCACGCTTTGCGCGCCGTCACCTCGCGGAATCCATGTTGATTAAGATACCTCATTAGATCTTCACTGCGAAAAAAATGTCGCCCTTCATCCGTGAATGGCTTGCCCAGCAGCATCTCCTCGCGCACCCGTGCATTAGCGGATACGACGCAGAACTGCTCAAGGTGCCACAAGAACCTCCCCTCTGGTGATGCCTCCTGCGGCGCTTCAATTAGCTCCACGTTTGCAAGCCGGTCATGGATGAGCTGCCGCCAGATATTCGGCTTTACGGCGGGTGGCCATTGGTTTATTTTTTCCATGCACGCTTTGGCGAACTTCGCTTGCGACATGAGTTCTTCCGTCTCCAATTCAAAGCGCGCGCCTTCCACGTCAATGATCCATGTTGGCGGTTCCGTGCAGAGCTTGACCAACTTGCCGATGGCGACGCTGGATTCAGTTGCCCCTTGCCCGATGCCGAACTCACGCTTGCTGCACGCGCTCTTATTACAATATCCCAGCATCGGTTGCTTGCTGCATGGGTAAAAATAGGTCTTCCGGTTGAGGCTTTTCGCCAGCATTTGTATTTCGCGACTTGGTAGCGGCGGGGTAAAAAATGCAGCATTGAATTCGTCGAGTTTTGCTTCCCAATGTTCGTCGTGCTTCATCCGCGCGTACACGCCCATTGCGAACATAGCATCATTGCGCCCGCCGACCGCAACTTTGACAGTGGATAGGGTTTGCAGGCACGGCGGGCCATCCTCGAACATCTCCCCGGTTGCCATTTTTATAGCGATGAATTGTTCGGGTGTGCAAGACAGCGCATCCGCCATTTCGATAAATTGCGCGACGCTTAACCGCGCTCCTCTATAAATCGCGTAGCGTGTGGTTTCATCACCGGCGAAATAGGGCATGTTTAACCAGTTGCCGACGTCACGCTCCGACGCCAGCTGTGTCTGTTTCGGGTACACCTCAACCCCGGCATAGCCAAGGGCAGCGGCGACCTCCATCATTTTACTGCGCACGATACGAGCATCAATGTCTTCTGTAATGTAGGCCGTTACATGAATGCCACCGGACTTGGTGCGGATGCAAATAACGGGCAGTGCCATCTCGCGCGTCTTGGCTTCAATGTCCTCCAATAAGCCGTCGCGGTACTCGTCAATATCCACCGCACCCCACCGGCAGCGGTTGGATTCGTTGATAGGCACAATGCCGATGCCCTGCTCACCCGCTAGATGCGCGCGCCACTTTTCAATCGTCGGGGTTTCCATGACGGTAATCGCTCGCCCTGCCATTTTACCCTGCTTGGCATCATCAGCATGGGTGACAGTATATGTACCATGCGCGCGCTGGAGACCATGATAGAGCGCCTCGCAACGCCTCGCCAATTCAAGCATCGCGCCGCGCCTCAAATAGTAATCCTTGCGGTTTACACTCCCCATAGTGCTCGCCCCGCGCCGCCGTGCAATAGCGGGGATCAGGAGGGGACAATTCTCCTGTAACGACCGACACAATCACCGGTTCCTGCGCCGCCGGATGGCGGCACTTTGAAAAATCTACCCCAGCATTCCGCACGGGGATCAAATCGCAATATTTACAATCCTTGCATAACAGCATTACAGCCCCTTTCAAATATAGTTTCCGGTGATGGTTCCGGCTTGCCCATGACTCGCCCGCGCAGGAGCTTCCAGCAACAATTCCGCATCAGTTAATATGCGTCATCAGCATCTGGATTAAACGTCGCACCTGCGGCGGCCTGCGGCGCTTGCTCTTTCGCTTCACCTCTGCGCACTGCGTCGCGGAAGGCCTTCGCAGCTTGATATAATTCGCCGCTTTCCACTGCACCGAGCGTTTCCACCTTGACTCCGAACCAACTGCCCTTGTCGTTCGATTCCGGCACGGCTGTGATCTTGTACCTATGACTAAACATGGCTGGGGTGTAATAGGTGCCGTCACTGCGTTGCATCTTGATGCCGTTCATCTTGGACATCCATTGCCGCGACTTTTTGATTTGTGTGCTCGCCAGACTAATGACGGCGGGGTGATAGCCTCCGTTGTCGTCCAGTACCATCACATAGTGTGTGCGGGTGTCAGACAACAGGTTGCCATCGCCATCAATCAATCTACCAGCGGTATCCATAACTCCCGCTTGCACTTGCGGATCGGATGGTTGCAATTCGCCCTTGAATCCCCCGCCGGAATCGCGCGGTGCCCATTTGATGAAGCTACGTTTAAATGCGAACGGGACTACGACCACGCCTATCGCGCCATCATGCACTTGCTGGGTGACAGTATTGTAGAGCATTCCTTCCTCCGCGCCTTTGATGTATGCGCCGTCCGACTTCTTGACCTGCGGACTTCCTGATTGCAGGATGGCGAGGAATGGAATTGCATAGGCGGATGAATCCGCTGTTTCAAATCCGCCGCCTACATCTTCCTCGAATTGTCCGGACAGTGCGAGCGCTGTGTTTTGTTTTTCAACTACCTGGTTCTGTTTCATTTCTATTCTCCTTAAAAATGCCGGGCTAGTTTAGCCGCCGCCCGGCTCAAGCGTTTCAAATGTCCTGCAAGTCGAATACTTTTGCATCCGCTTTTTCAACCAACTTCACCAGCACACTCCTTTTGGACTGCAATTTTGTGATATCCTTATCTATCCGAATAAGCTGCGCGCGTGCAAATTTCTGTGACGCAATCGCGCCTTTCAACTTCTGATTTACTGCCATGATGCCTCCTCTTTGTTTGCTCACATCCGGCGCGCGCGGTTACTTAATCACAGCCTTCGTCGTAGGAAATGCGCCGAATAAATCCATCGGAAATTCGGCGCCCTTCGCAAGCTGCTCCCGGATGAGCGCTTTCAGGGTGCTCGCATGGACGCCTGTCGTGCAGGTCGTCGCGCCGATCAACCCGCGATCATTCAACACCGCGAGCAATTCCGCCGAGCTTTCCTCTTCGCCCTTGCCGAACGCGACCTTGACTTCGTTCTTGATTACATCGCCGAAGCCATGTCCGCGGAGCCATGCCAGCGCCTGTTCATAGCGTTCATCCTTCGGGATGCTGGCGTACACATCCTCTTTGATCGTGATCTTTTCGCCAGTCGGCAATGTGATGCTGCTCACCCCCGCTTCCGCCATCGCGTTAGGGAGGTCAACTTCCTGCACGCGGCGCAGTGCTTCGTTCGCAGTTTTCAATTCCTGCTCCAGCGTTTCCACGCGCCCGGCGCGGCTGATTTGTATTGTAGCGAGTTCGCTGATCTCTTTGATTGCTGCGTTGCTTGGTGCGTACATGCTTCTCTCCTTTCTAGGTTATGCCGCAAAGTGCTTCTTGAAAATCCGTTCCATGCATACGGTCGATCATGTTGTAACGGGGGGTCATACCGCCCTCCCGCTCACATCAAACTGAATGACGATATACCGGCGCGTGGCACGATCCCAGCGCAGAATCTTTACCCGACCGTTATTCATTTCTGATGCAATTGCGCCCGCCGCCATGATGGCCGACGGATCACCGACCGGCAATAAATAATCATCGTCGCTGAAATTTGCCAGCCGGTCGCGCATGGTGCGCACCATCGGCACGGTGGATAGCAGCGACGATCCGGCGGGCATCAACACCTCGATGTCGCCGTACTCGGCGGCGGGGGTGAGGTCGAATAGGCTTTTGACCTGCCCGGCTTCTATACGGTGCGGCTCATGCGACACAAAGACGCGGCTCATCGCGCGCGCTGCCTATTTTTACGCTTGGATGCGTATGCTATTTTTTTAATCCGCTTCTTCTGTTCTTTTGTTTTCTTCATGACATTCTCCTATTCCAACCAGTCAACAGTCTGGTCACCTGTGATTAAATCCGCCACATCCTTTTTATTACGCAGCGCATCAATTATTTTCCCGTCTACCGTGCCGACTGCTTCGATATCGATGATGAGCGTGCCGGTCGTCTTGAGCATGTTCTCGGCGCGATCTTCGCTTTGGAGTCTGTGGTAAAGTGAAAAGTCATTGCTGTGATACACCATCACATCCGCCGCATGTAGCGGCAAGCCGACGCCGCCCGCGCCTTGCTGCCCAACGAAATACTGCACACGCTTTTCTTGAAATGCTTTCTTCGCTTCTTCGCGCTCGTCGTTGCTGATGTCTCCCCAATACCGCGCTGGCTTCACCCCGGTTGCAGTTTCAATAACCGCGCAAATATCATGCAGGTCAGTTTTGAACCGCGCCCAAAATATAATGCTTGCATCCGGGTAGGCTTCGATTATTTCCAGCACCGCCTGCAAGCGGGGGTTATCTTCCAGCTTTTCAAAGATGCACACATGCGCGCCCTCGCCGGACAACTGCTTCGGGATAATGCCGCACACCATGCGCTGATATAGCATAACCGCCACCATTTTATTTATTGGCTCCGGCGTTTCGCCCTTCTTCATCGCGGCTAGGTATTGCCTAATGATGCCTTCCTGCTTCGGCGCGAGTTCCACCTTCCATCGCTTGTACAACTTCTCAGGCAAGTCGGCGCATTCTTTCCGCGTCACGCGGTAGCAGCACTTGTCCACCCATTGTTTCAATTCCTCTAAATTTTTATATGCCGGAGTCCCGTCCGCGTTCGTTGCTACAATCTGCGGCGCGAATCGCGAACCGGACTTACGCATGATGGACGCAATCATCGGGTGGCTAGGCGACATGAAATCCGCGTAGCGCGATTTGAACGCGACGTAGCTTTGCACGGGCACCGCATCCTCGGATAAAAATAATAGTTGGCTATACACGTCCAGCGGTGATTGCGTGACGGGTGTGCCGTTCAACACGCGGCGCAACTTCGCGTGCGTTGCAAGTTTGAGTGCGACTTTCGTCACCTTCGCAGTCGGGGATTTAATTCGCGTG
>MEWP01000066.1 GCA_001775395.1 candidate division Zixibacteria bacterium RBG_16_53_22
GAAGTCAATTTTTCATAATAAAAATCCGAGGTCTCCAAAGAGGCCTCGGCTACAAAATGGAAAGGCGCCAGGTCACGGCCATATGGCCTACGACCTGGCGCAACATGTTTGATTTTACGTCAGCACCTGGATTAGAAACACTTCGCCGGCGCGCTCGACAGTCAAGACCACGCGGTAGCCCCGCCCGATCTGCGACATCGTCTTGACATAATCGCTCAGACTGGTGACATCGTACTTGCCAATCCGCCGGATTATATCGCCCTCCTGCAGGCCCCAGCCGGCGGCCAGCCCCTTTTCGTCGGAACTGAGCACCACCACGCCGTTGCGGTTCCTTAATCCCATATATCCGGCCACGGTCGGCGTGATTTCGGCAACCTGCAGGCCGAACTTGTCCTTTTTCTTGGGCGCCAGCCGAAGCGGTATCTCCTCGGGCACCACTACCAACGATATTTCATCCGAACTGCGCGCCAGCCTGATCGGCAACGGCCTTCCTGCGCGCGAGTAATTGACAACCTCTTCCCAATCGCCGACACTTTCCATCCTGAGCTTGCCGACCGACAAGAGCACGTCCCCGGCCCGAAGACCCGACCTGGAGGCGGGCGAGCTCTCGCTGACCGAGGATATAATCAATCCTTTATTGTGCCGTAGATCGAGACTGCGGGCAATCTCGGGCGTGATCTGCTGCACATTGATACCGACCCAGGCCTTGACCACCTCGCCGTACTTGAGGAGGTCCTCTATCACGATTTTGGCGCGGTTGATCGGGACGGCGAATCCGATTCCCTCGGAGCCGCGGCTCGAGGAGAAAATAAAGGTATTAATCCCCAAGACTTCTCCCATGGCGTTGACCAGCGGACCGCCGGAATTGCCGGGGTTGATAGCGGCGTCGGTCTGGATCATCTTGCGGTAGAATGCTTTCTGGCCGCGCTCAGGTTTGATATCGCGATTGGTGGCCGAGATCACTCCGACAGTAACGGTCGGCTGGGGATCGTCAAGCAGATAACCAAACGGATTGCCGATCGCGATGGCCCATTCACCGGTGATGATATCGTCGGAATTGCCCAAGATGGCATTCTTGAAAACCGTGGTATCGGATTGTATCTTTACCACCGCCAAATCGGTAACCGGATCGCTTCCGACCAAACGCCCCGGATATTCGTCGCCGTTGATGAGCGTTACGCGGATCTCCTTGGCGCCCTCGATGACATGCTCGTTGGTCAACACATAACCCTCGGGATTGATAATGACTCCCGAGCCCAGCGAGAGCACCTGGCGCTCACGGGAGGGGGGCGGCAGGAAAAAGAAATCCCAGAAATCGGATCCATAGGGCGAGGTGTTGCGGGCCCGCACCACCTGAATAACCGAGAGCGACACCACAGCCGGGCCGGCCTTCTCGGCGGCGGCCACAATGGCATTACGGCGCGATGAGTTTAATTCGTTTTGAAGGTACCGGAACCCGCCATCGCCGGAGTAGAAATCGCTTTGCGCCGGAGGATTGGATATGTAGTTATCGGGAATCTGCGCCCTATTTTTCGCTTGATCGGCTTTGGTCGATGGCAGATACCCCAAAACCACCAACATGAATAACGCGCCCAGCGCGGCGCCGACAAAGATCGCGACTATTGTTCCTGTACGTCTTACCATTTTCCCGACTCAACTACCCCTGATTATACCCGTCAATTATCATTTCGGTTTCGTCAATTGACCGGTCATCATCACTGCGTCAGGGGTATCTCCCGGCGCGTGGCATCCACACTCGTCATCCGTGCAACAGTCACATTCCAACTGCAAAGTGGTATGATGAATATCGTAATCGCTCGCCAGCAGGACGCAGGCCGCCTGGAGGATTCTCTGTGACGAATGAGTCGATTGATTGCTCACTTTGATATGAGCCGACAGCGCCAGGTTGGATGATGAGATGGTCCAGATATGCAGATCGTGTACGGACGTGACACCCTCGATTCGCGCGATATCGCCTTTCAGATTTTCGTAGCTGATATTCCGGGGCACGCTTTCAAGCAGGATGCTGGCGCCCTCGCGCACGACACCGACAGCGCCGACCAGAATTATCAATCCGACAAAGAATGAAATTATCGGATCGGCCAGGTAGTTGCCGGTGAATATCATAATGAGTCCACCGGCCACGATACCGACCGAACCGAGCATATCGCCCAGGACATGCAGGAATGCCGCCCTGACATTGAGGTTTTCGGCGGCCGCCTCATGAAGGCGCATAATTACGATAATATTTGCCACAAGCCCAATCGCCGCGACAGCCAGCATCAGGCCCGATTTCACCGGCTCCGGGCTGATCAGCCTTTGGTAGGCCTGAAAGAAGATATACCCTGCCAGGAAAAACAATGTCATGCCGTTGAAAACGGCCGCTAAGACCTCGATGCGATGGTAACCATAGGTGCGTCGGGCGGTGGGTGGCCGGCGGGCGACAAACGCGGCAAACAGCGAAAGACTCAGCGCCATAACGTCGCCAAACAGGTGGCCGGCGTCAGACTTGAGCGCCAGCGAATTGGCCAGGAAACCTCCGGCCAGCTCCAGGGCGAAAATGATCAGCGTGATCACCAGGGCCCAGGTCAGCCTGCGCTCTATATCGCTCCTGGTATTGCCATGAGCATGGGCATGATTATGAGTGGGAGTATCCATTGACTTATCATTATGCCGATAAAAAATATATCGGTAACGAGCCGCCTTCTGTTAATCCGTTATTCATCACAATATAGGGCATGAAAAAGCAAGGGCAATAAAAAAACCTCCTGTCGACAAGGAGGCCTTAAGGCTCTCTGCAATCGGAAGCTATCTTATGGCTAAGATGGTCTTGATTATATACTTCGACGGGTCGACCGCACGGTTATGATCGCGGACCTCGTAATGCAGATGAGGCCCGGTCGAATATCCGGTCGAGCCCACCAGACCGATAACCACACCCCGTTCAACCCTCTTGCCGACCGCGACCTTGATCTTACTCAGATGGCCGTAATAGGTGACAAACTCATTTCCGTGATTAACTACAATAGTATTCCCCAGCCCGGATTGATATGACGATCCCACAACCGTGCCGGCGGCAGTGGCATAAACCGGGGTGCCTTTCGGGGCGGCTATATCGACACCGTTATGTGGTTGGTAGGAGCCGGTGAAAGGATCGTTGTGCATGCCGAAACCGCGCGTCATGAAACCGTCGCAGGGGCTAATGGTCGGCATATGATCGAGATACGCCCGTTTTTCCTTGACCTGATCGAGGAGCTGCTCGAAAGAGGCGTTTTCCAGATCCAACTGCCGGCGAATTTTCTCGATATCCTCCTCGACCAGCCAGGTACGCTCTTTCAATTCGGAACTGACCGGCGGGGCGCTCATTATCTGGCCGCCGACACCCACCTCGCGCAGATCGGCGTCGAGCGGCGGCAGGTCGAACACCAGGCGAATGTCCTCGTCCTTTTTCATGATCTGGGACATTTCGGATTTTAGAAACGAAACGGTCGATTCCAGGTTGCCGATTTTGGCCGTCAGGACTTCATTTTCCTCGACCAGGCCGATCATCTTCTGACGGTCGATCGAGGACTTGATGAATCCGATAGCTGAATAAATGCTGGCCACGATAAGACAGGAAATGATCAGCGAGCACAGCACCAGGAGGCGCTGGCTGATTTCCTTGTTGACAACTCGGGAGCTGTCAGGAGGAACGATGAGTATCGAAAATTTCTTCGAAAGCATTCCTTGACCACTCTGTTATTCTTATCGGCAAACCGCGGGCAAAAATTTATCCCAAATGTTACGGGCTGTCAAGCGATTAATTTCACTTTATCAGTAAATAATCACGCTTCAATATCTTGCCGACCACTTTGATAAATTTGTCGGCGTTCAGATTCTGCAGGCTGTATAGATGCCAGCAGGTTTTCTCCGGCATAATTATCTGCGGTTTCCTTTTTTTTGCCATAACCCCTCCCTTGAGATTGCAGTCATATTTTAGATGGATGAGCTCTCATGCAATGTCTTGCTTTCCTCATGCCTGATTTGTCTTGTGGGATTATGGAATGCAATTCTCATACCAGCCTTGGGCGCCGACAGGAAAGTCGCTATGATTTATGTATCAGTTTGAATTACATCGCCTTAGCCGAGTAGCCGGCCAATGGTGCGGCCAAACGCAGAGCGTATTTATATTGACCGGCTCCCATACTTATTGGCGAAAGCCGGATAGCGTATTACGAAATGAATCTATGAAGGAGGAATTTCGATCTTGTCAATAATCGCGACAATGGCAGTGCGCACCGGAACCTCGGTCTTTCCCACAATCGCCATAGCCGAGCGACCCTCCTGTGTCACCAGCACCAGGTCTCCGACTCCGGCATCGACCGAGTCTATGGCCACGACCGATTCGCCGGTCGGAATGCGAGAGGGTGTGAGTATGTCGACCGTAAGGAGTTTCTGCGCCTCATAAACGGGATGCTTAATTGTAGAGGCGATATTTCCGGTGACTTTCCCTATCAGCATCGTTTTAACCCAATTGATCGACTATGCCGACGATGGCCGCATCAGCCGGGATTTTCTTGTCGGGCATGGCGTAGGTGGCCTCTCGCGCCGCCACCCACCATACCATCTGCCCCTGCCCGGCCGATACCGAATCAGCCGCTACAATCAGTCCCCCCTGTTCCTTGCCGGTGTTATCGATCGGCTGGATTATTCGCAGCTTGACACCCGCAAGCTGGGGGTCCTTGACCGTGCAAACGACATTGCCTAATACTATCGCTAATTTCATTTGGACGCCTGGTCGTGTCGACCGCCGTAGGTTGATTCGCCGGAGAATTCGATATTGTCGATTATCCCGATGATGACCGCGTCGACAGGCGTGGCACCCATGTTCATGGCCTGCCTGGCCGATGAGCCGCGCACCACCAGGACAAGGTCACCGACTCCAGCGTCGACTGAATCGAGGGCCACGATCGGCGCCCCGCCCTTGTCCCTGCCGGAAACATCGGCCAATTCCAGGATAAGCATCTTATACCCGCTGAGCTTTTCGTCCTTACGGGTGGCCACCACGGTCCCCTTGACTCTGGCGATTTCCATACTACCTCATGTTTTCGATTCGTTATGCCGGCCATCCGGATGATTCTGCTTGGGCAAGCCTTCGGCGGCCTCATTTTCAGACATCTGTTCAGAATCAATCGGCGCATTATCCAGGCCGCGTCTGCCGAATGCCTTCAAAATGATATGTATGACCGCGCCGATAATCGGGAGGACCATGAGAATGATAATCAGGCTCGCCCAGAATGGATGGCTTTTGAAAAAATCGATCAGGCTCTCAGACACGATATGAAATCTACCTCCAATATTCATTTCAGTCAAGGCGCGAATTGGGCATTTACATGCTTGACTTGGATACCGGCTCGAATTATACATATTTGCATGATCACCATACGGGAGGCGAGGGAGGATGAGCTCCTCAAAGCGGGCGAGCTGTGGTCCGCGTTCATGGAATTCAACGCCGGCTTCAACGATTCGTTCGAGATCAACGGGCGGGCGGTTGAGATATTCACCAAGGAAATGATGCAGAAATACCCGGCCCGCGATTTTCGCCTGGCGGTGGCCGACACCGGCGGCGAGCTGGTGGGATTCTGTTTTTCATATATCTCGCAGAAACCGAAATATTTCAAGCTCGACAAGTTCGGATTTGTCGGCGACCTCTATGTCAAGCCGGAATACCGTCGCCAGGGCATAGGACACGACCTGGTCAAGGACGCGCTCAACTTTTTCGCGCGCCGCAAAGTCTCTCAGATAGAGCTCCTGGTATCGATCAGGAACCGCGAGGCCATCCAATTCTGGGAGGCCATCGGCTTCTCGCACCTGCTGACGTGGATGTATAAGAGGATATGAGGGGGGCAGAGGCACGGCATGCGGTGCACTTAAATGGCGAAGGGGCAGACGGGGACGTCTGCCGCCCAAAATGCGTAGGGGCGTTCGATTGAACGCCCCTACCAAACCGATTCGATTCACGTCATTTTTATTCCAGCACGTGGATATTTTTCTTCTTGCAGATGTCCTTGAGCTGTTTCGGCCAGACCGTGACCGTCACCTCGCCGAGGTGCGCGGTACGAAGCAGGTACATATAAGTACGCGCCTGCCCGATACCTCCTCCGATCGACAATGGAATCTTGTCGTTTAAGATCGCCTGGTGGTATGGCAATTTCAGGAAATCGAGCTGGCCCGATATCTCGAGCTGCTGCTTCATGGTTTCCTTGGTGACACGGATACCCATCGAGGTTAGCTCGTGACGGCGCTTGGTCACCGGGTTCCACACCAGGATATCGCCGTTGAGGCCGTGGGTGTCCTTGCCGGTCTCGCTCTTGGTTGATGTTACCCAATCATCATAATCCGCGGCGCGCATCTCATGCGGGTAGCCATCCTTTAGCACCCAGCCGATTCCGATGATGAAGACCGCGGGATGTTCCTGGATGATCTTGGTCTCGCGCTGCTTGCGGGGCAGGTCGGGATACTTGGCCAGCAGGTCCTCGGCGTGGATAAAGGTCAGTTCCTCGGGGATTGGGGGATACTTGGGATTCTTCAGAGCCGGGAACATCGCCTGCGCCTGCAAGCCGGCGCCGCGAATCACTTTCCAGATTTTGCGGACGGTGTCCTTCAGATATTCGAGGTTGCGCTCTTTGGCTGTGATGACCCGTTCCCAGTCCCACTGATCGACATAGGAGCTGTGGTCATGGTCGAGGAAATAATCTTTGCGGACGGCGCGCATGTCGGTGCAAATGCCTTCGCCAACTTTGCATCCGAACTGCGCCAGGGCCGGTCTTTTCCACTTGGTGGCCGCCTGCACCACCTGCGCGGTAATGCGCGGGGTGATTCCCAAGCCGCAGGGGAACTCAATCGGTGTCCGCGAACCGTCGCGGTCGAGGTAGTCGTTGACACCGCTGTCGCGATCGACAATCAGCGGCACCTGGACCATCGACAGGTTCAGTTCCTTGCAAAGGTTATCTTCAATATAACGTTTGATTGTATAAAGTGCCCGTTGGGTATCGAGACGGTTAAGCAACGGGGCGTAATCGCTCGGCAGGATTTTATCCACTTCCTCGTATGTGCTGATTCCCGGCCCGGCCAGGTCGGCTTTCTTGTCCGCCATTCTTGACTCCTAAATTAATAGTGTAATTATGCCACAAACTTGTCGGCGGGATATATAATAATCCACCTTTGATGCCGCAACTCATTTTTGTGGGATTTGGAGAAAGCGGATAGGTGAATTGTTGGTGCACATGGTGCCTGTAGCCGCGGACCACTGCGGTCCGCGGATTGGTATGACCCGACAAAATTCCCCTTGCATAAATGGAGCCGCGACAGTATATTAATTTGGTCCCTTTGTAATCAGGCGCATTTGTCATCAGTTTGATTGAAAATAAAATACCGTGTTCCGTTAGGTCGTGCCTTAGCGGGAATGCAATTATTTGATGGAGGTTTGGAATCATGCGACGGATAGTGTTTTTGATTTCGTTGGTAACGGTCTACGCTCTGTTACCCGTTTCCTATGCGGAGGTTCCCCCCGCTTTCAGCTATCAGTGCATTTTGAAAGACTCCACCGGCGCGCCGGTTGAGGATGATGTCTACGCCATCAAGTTTGCCATCTATGACGACTCTGTCACCGGCTCGATCTTATGGGAAACCTCCGGCTTCGTGCCGATCCAAACCCGCGACGGCCTCTTTACGCATGTCTTGGGTTCAACCAACCCGATACCGGATTCGATCGCACGTTACGATGCCCTCTGGGCGGGCCTGAGAGTGAACCTCGAACCGGAGATGACACCCCGCACGCGCCTGACCAGCGTGCCATTTGCGCTGACGGCGGAATATGCCGATACGGCGACGGTTTCTTTGGATAAGACGATTAACGCCAGTGAATTGATCACCGGCGTATTGGATACTGCGCGGTTTTCGGCGTACCGGGATTTGCTCTCTGAAAACAAGGTCGGTCCGACAGGC
>MEWP01000067.1:0-1821 GCA_001775395.1 candidate division Zixibacteria bacterium RBG_16_53_22
TCCATGGCGCCGTAAAACGGGAAGACGATCGGCGGGCAATCGCACGAATCTGGGGGCGCGTTGCCGCCCTTGAGGTAGGCCACCCCGTAGGTGACATCGATTCCGTTCGGGCCGCCACTGCCGTTAATATCGCCGGGGATATACGCACAGCCAGCGGCCACTGCCGCCCCTACCCAGAAACCGGCCTCAATGATGTAGTTGGCTGATGACGATGCCCCCACAATCGGCTGCCCGATGGTGCCATCGAGCTGGTAGCTTCCGGACTCGCTGTGCCCGCCGCCCGAGCCGATAACATACCAGTCGATTTGATACTGGCCCAGGGCCGTACCGCCGAGAGTCACCATCGAGATTAAAGTCATTATTATAATTCTCATGACACCCCCCTTACAGCTTCATGATGAAAGCGAGCTTATAGTAGGGGGGAACGGTGCTCGTCGTTTCTGATTGGGTACCGGGTGGGTCGAAGAGGTGATCATGGACCGCGCGGGCGGCAAAAAGAGTAGGAAAGATGGCAGGCACATCCTCATAGAAATTACTTCCGGGTCCTGTAAATGCGGCGGGAACGTCCACGTAATGAGAATGATCAGCAGAACCTCCCGTCCCGCCTGGGTTTTCACCGGTTGTGCAGCCGAAGATGAATCGGTTTCTCAAATCCGGAGTCCCATTTGAACCGTTACATAATGCCCAGCCTGCAGGAATATTAGCCAAGGCGCCGGACCACATGATTATGGCCCCGCGCGGCACCATGAAGTAATCGACCCCGCCGACACTGCTTGTGGCCTCGCCATTAATTGTTACATTGCCCGAAATTGCGCCACCCGCGGCGCCATCAATTGCGCCGACCCGCTGGGAATAAGCGTTGCTCGTAATCCGGATACGGGGTGCTTGTTCTGCCCCGTCCTCAATCCTGATACCCAGCCATCGATCCGGCCCCGAGAAAATACCATCCGTAATCGGCTCGGCGGGATTGCCCGCGCCGAGAATGGCTTGGAACAGGCCCTCAATTATGCTGACTCCGGGATGGCTTTCATCCCAGAGTATGTTCCCGGGATCGCCCAAAATGGGATCGTCATAGATAGTAAAGATGAGACTAAGGGTGTCGGTTATGGCGTTACCGTCCGAATCTGTCATTCGGCCCTGGTAGCTCATAAGCCCCGGTACGGCCCCCCACGCTAATGTCAACCCTCCGAATAATACTGACACGATCGCCAAAATAATCACGCGCCTCATAATTCCTCCCGCGCCCATTTCTCATTCAAAGGTTTCAGGGATCGACACAAAACACAAGATGCTCGCTCATTGGCATTCTCCTTTCTCCCTGATTTTCAAAATTGATATTGCCCGGCCCGCAAATAGCTGGCGAACGCTTAACTCGCCATAAAGAGGATCATACAGGTTTTTCGATACGTTACTACCCGCCCAACGCTGCAATAATAGATTATATAACGCTTTAATCCATGTTGTCAAGGACTATTTGAATGCCCCTATCTTGTGTCCCTATGCAACCGATATTATAAATGACCAAAGTAGATTTAGGGCCGCTCCTCTCCTTGAAGCGGCCCCTCTGGAAACCCGACATCCCGATAATTCTACTTCCCTTGCCTCGATACACTATGGCTCTTCGGGGTTAATAAATTCACCGGCATCACGGCCGGCCCGGGCGGCGCGGCCATCCCCGCCGGCGGACAATCGATACAATAGAGCAGCGCCGGCTGTCCCCCCTTGAGGTATGACACAAAGTAGGTGATGTCTATCCCGTTGGTGCTGCAGGTGCCGTTGACATCCATGGCGCCGTAAAACGGGAAGACGATCGGCGGGCAA
>MEWP01000067.1:1831-6916 GCA_001775395.1 candidate division Zixibacteria bacterium RBG_16_53_22
TACCGCCCTTAAGGTAGGTGACTCCGTATGTAACGTCGATGCCGTTGGGTGCACCGCTGCCGTTAATGTCACCGGGGACATAGTCGCAGCCTCCGCCAGCTTCACAGGCATCACCAATTCCATCACCATCGGAATCCTCCTGAAATGGATTATAATCATGCGGGCAGTTATCACAAACGTCACCTACAGCGTCGTCATCCGAATCCAACTGCAGGGAGTTCTCTAAGTTGGGGCAGTTGTCCTTGTCATCGGGGATGAAGTCGCTATCACCATCCGGCTGCCCCGGCGGCTGTGCGGGCAGAACGCCGTGGCTTGCGAAGGGGAGATACAGTTCCAACGTCATCCGCGCGCGGTGAGCTGAGCCAGGTGCGTCGCAGTTAGAGGGCAACGCTCTGACCCCCGGGAAGAAATTGCTGCTTGGCTCGACGGGCACTTCAGGTGTTAAAACATTGCAGTCGTCGTCCACAGTCAGCATTCCAGGGGAGGTTATGATTGAGAATCCGGGATCGAAGTGGAGCCAATGGCCATACTGAGTCTCAAAGGGTATCGACTGAGGCATTGCGCCGAAATCCAGGACTCGAACCTCTCCATCGCGGATGCGGACGAATGTAAACTTGCAAGTCACCGGAAGAATGGACGAAAATGTGCCGCCGTCGTGACCGCCGTGAATAACAGTCATGCTTCCCGGTTGCTGAGGGGCTACCTCGGACAAGCAAACGCTTACGTCCCAGAACTCCTGGTTTTGGCCACCATTGTAAGTTACAATAATGGGTTCGGTGCTCACCAGTGATAAAGCCACAATTTCGATCGGAACTACATCAGTACTGGGACATTGCGGCAATGTTGCAGGTGTCCCCCTTCTGACGATGGTGTCGGTAGGGCCCAAAATGGCGGGTGGAGTAGTATTAAGCGGCACTCCATGCAGGACCACGTCACCGGCAAAAGGATCCGAGCCGGGGTCAAAGAAGCCAGGTGGAATCGGGCTGCTGCTGAGATCAACATGGGTGGCGCCGCCCGCCGGTGTTGCGAAAAGGTCCACCCCCGGCTGAATATCTGTCGCCAACACAATAGATGAATACCCAGAGATAACTGAGACATTTACTGCTGCTGCAATAGCGAATGATATCAATCTCTTCATAACGTCTCCTTTCTGTGAAAAATTGATGAAGTGACCACCGATCTTCTGTTTTTGTCCCACCTTTCATTCTTAACACCGGCGCCACAATCGGCTCGTTCCGAACCGCTACCGATTGCGAAACCGGCCGCCTCACAACTCGTCCTCGCTTTTTTTAACTCCAGCGTCAGCGCCCCGATGATCTGCTGCAAGCGCTGATTCTTGGCCTTCAACCGCGACACTTCCGCCCCGTTCACCTTCTCGTCGAATGCCCGGTGCGCCTCCGCCGATAACTTGTCCCGCCACTGGTATTACTGATTTTGGCTGATCCGGTACTGACTGCATATCTCGCTGACCGGCTTGCCCGACAATCCTTCCAACACAATCTTAGCCTTCGTCTTCAAATCCCAAATTCTTTTTTTCATGGCTCGAGCTCCCAAATTTTTTAAAATTTGTGAATCAAGCCACAAGATACTCTCTTAACTCCTCCTGTCAATTAAAGGGGAGCAGTATGCTTCTCCTCGATTCCTTGGGGCCACCGTGCTGGCGTTATCGCGTTTTGTCCCTTATTACGGCGTGTCATGATAGAAGCATTTTAAAAGGGCCGCCCATTATGCAGGCGGCCCTTCCGCCTGATTTCGTTTCGGCTCAGTTACTGGGTCTAAGGTTTCCCCTTTCCTTTATTGACGGATTGTTTATCGGCATTACTGCCGGCCCGGGCGGCGCGGCCATCCCCGCCGGCGGGCAACTTGCGCAGAAGAGCAACGCCGGCTGTTGCCCTTTCAGGTAGGCTACGAAAAATGTGATATCGATTCCATTCACCGAGCAAGTGCCGTTGACATCCATGGCGGCATAGAACGGGAAGGCCATTGGCGGGCAATCGCAGGAGTCTTTGGGAGCGCTACCGCCCTTAAGGTAGGTGACTCCGTATGTAACGTCGATGCCGTTGGGCGCACCGCTGTCGTTGATATCACCGGCGACATAGTCACAACCGGGGCCGCCGGCGAGATCGACATATGTACTGCATTCGGCCAATCCACTCCATGCTTCCACGTTCGAGGCGTTATCTTGAGAAATGGCGTAGAAATAGTATTTGTGGCCGTCGCGGGCGCCGGTGTAGAGCGCCGAAAATTGCGTGCTATCCATGTGGAAATATTGATAGCCGTTGCCGCTGTCGCAAAAAACGAAATAGTTGAGCATGCCGCTTGACGGCGGCGGGTCGGTTGCCGCATTCCAGGTAACCAGGAAGAACGAAGAATGGGCCGTGTCCGGCGATGAGGCAACGCAGCCGTATGGCGGCTGAGTATCGCGAAATATGGTCTGAGTACCGCTCCACGGCCCTGCCCCGCAGCCAATCCCCCTGGCCCGCCAGTAATAAGGGCCATCAGAGTGTCCCAGGAAGGAATAATTGTAATAATAGTTATTGGTGAGCGTGCTGTCATTCAGCAGAGGCGAGCCGAAATTAATGTCGTCATCCAATTGTAAATGATATGTGATGGCGTAGGGATCGGCCTGCCAGCCAAAACTCACATTTTCGAAATTAAAAGCATAACCTGTAAGCGGCCACCATAGAAGCAGCATGGCCGGCGTTCCACCCGATAATCCCACGCCCAAATTGGCATTTGCCATTCCAGGAGTAGGGAATGTGATGCCGGTGACGCTTACCTGGGTGGCGCTGCCTATGTAATCTCTGGCCGACGGGAAACTGAAATCGGTGAATGCCAAATTGCCGGTCACGCCCGGATACGGATCCCCGGTATCCATGGGGTTATTAAAATGCTCCAGGTCGAATGCATTATCGGCCTGTTCCAAAGCCACTTTGTAATGAAATGCCGGCGGCATCCCCGGCCACCATTGATTGTTGTTATTGGTCTGTGTATCATCCACATGATATATGGTGATGCCGGGCGTAACGAGAGCCGTGTCGGTGTAACTACGGTTCCGATACTCGAGAAGATAATATTGCGATCCCGCGGCTCCCAGCGTCCAGAGCCTGTAAACCCGGGCGCTATCCTGAACAGCGGGGATACTTGCGGGGGTCAAATTGCAGCCGACATTTATGGGAGTAACGAATCCCAAAAATACCCTGCTCCAGGCATCGAGGAATGCCGGGCTGAATCCCCAGCCGTTGCCGTTCCAACTGCCATAGGCCATAAGGGACCAAAAACCCAAGCCATGTGAGTCGTTTCCATAATCGTAAAAATCGGGCAGGCCCAAGACATGCCCGAATTCGTGGCAAAACACCCCTATTGTATTATCCAGGGGCGCATTCCAATACTCTGGGACTGTGCAGTATGACGACACAAAAACTCCGTCCCTTGTTTGGGGGGTTATATTCCAGGCGTGCGACCAGATATCCAGAGAGTCACCCGACACCTCGGCGCCTCTGCCGGCATGAATCATGATGATACCATCAACCCAGCCATCGCCGTTGTTATCGTAATTGGCGAAATTTATCAGGGGGTCGATGGCTGCTGCGACCCACTCGCATAAGCCCTGCGAGTTATTGGGATAGAGACCCATACCATAGCTGTAGGGGCCGCCCTGGGCCGTATAATAATAACGAGTCCCGGGAGCGACTCCCCATCCTGTCGCAGACGGGTAGTTAACCGTGACGATGGTGAAATTACCGTATGACGCCCTGTTGTAGAAGGCACGCAGGGTCGGTCCCCAGGAACCGGAATTGACACCGAATACTAAAGAGTCAAAGTATACCGGGGGCGTCACGCCCGGGCGATCGGAGAAACCAACCACAATGGCCAGGAAATTAAAGTTGGTCAGCGTCGTGACAGGCTCAAATAGGGGTTCCGGCAGACCCTGGTCGATCCCCATCCTGGCCCTATATGAGGGATCTGTCATGAATACAGGTTCGGGCGCTTGACCGTCACGAATCTCCTGCAATAGAGCGGGGTGAGGCGGCATCGAAATAGCAGGCACTGCAGAAGACAAAATCGCAATCGACAAAAACAACCAACGCGGGTTCATGTCTACCTCCCGGGGATTTTTCTCAATTCCCAATCAATGAAGCATTATTGCCCAATCGAAGTGACGGCTGATAAAAAAGATGCGGATTCAAAGATGCAGTGCTGAACTTAATTTATCCTAATCGGCAAAGATGTCAATAGAAAAAGGGCCGCCCGGCCGGGCACTCCCGAACACAAGATCCCGATCATCCGCTTCCGAAAATTCTTGATGCCGGACAAAATCAAATCTACAATCTCTTGCGAACTGAAGCTTAACGGTTTCAGGGCATACCCTCCTTTCACGCCATGGACCTCAAAGCTGGATACACCCAATTTTATTCAATCCTTCAACTTATGCCAATTTTATACAATAGAATTTGCATTACTATTGAAGCGAGGCACGTCAGTTAACATATGTTTAGTCAATTCGTTTTCCCACTATCTTGTGCTTATTTTCACTTCCAATAACGTGGTTTTGGTTGACATGGCACAACCTGTCAGTATCTTAGGTTTCGAATGTGTACCTTCGTCATAGGAAAATTAACCCCATCCGAGATTATACCATCGAGGAGATATAGATTATGAGACGGTTCGAAATGCGTGTCGACCCGCTCACCAACGAGATCTATTACGATGTCCACCTGGCCGGGCGCGCGCTAATGGCTGATCCCCTGCTCAATAAGGGGCACTCCTTTCCGCTGAACGAACGTGTCGAATTCAACCTCCTTGGCCTTCTGCCCGATTCCGTCGGCACCATCGAGGAGCAGATCAACCGCGACTATGCCCTTTATCAGACCAAGGCCACCGACCTCGACAAGTATGTTTTCCTGACCGCTCTTCGCGACCGCAACGAAACGATCTTTTTTGCCCTCCTGGCGCAGCATATCGAGGAGATGCTTCCGATTGTCTACACTCCCACAGTCGGCCTGGCCTGCCTGAAGCACTCGCATATTATCAGACGATACCGGGGAATATATGTCAGCCCCAACACAGTAAACCAGACCGAGC
>MEWP01000068.1:0-3487 GCA_001775395.1 candidate division Zixibacteria bacterium RBG_16_53_22
CGCATAATCAAGAACGCCATCAGCGAATCGGAAAAGCTGGGGGCGGAGGCGCTGGTAATAGAGCTTAACACGCCCGGCGGCCAAATGGAATCGACCTGGGAGATTATCCAGATGATACTGGCCTCGGATGTGCCGGTAATAGTTTATGTCAGTCCCCCGGGGTCGCGGGCAGCCTCGGCAGGGGTGTTCATAGCCTACGCGGCGCATATTGCGGCCATGGCGCCTCAGACCAATATCGGCTCGGCGCATCCGGTCGGAGCCGGCGGGGCCGAAATCGACTCGACCATGAGCGAGAAGGTAACCAACGATGCGGTCGCAAAAATAAAGACGCTGGCGCATAAGCGAGGGCGTAACGCCGCCTGGGCGGAGGACGCCGTCAGGAAATCGGTCTCGATCACGGAGTACGAGGCGCTGGAGGACAGCGTGATCGATTACGTGGCCTCCGATCTTGACGAATTGTTATCTTTGATAGATGAGGATACGGTCGAGACTGTGACTGGAACCGAGGTTCTCCGGACCGCGAATGCCGAAACGCGCGAGATGGAGATGGGTTTCGCCAACAGAATCCTCGATATAATAACCAACCCCAATATCGCCTATATACTCATGGCGATCGGCATGCTTGGCATCTATTTCGAACTGGCCAACCCCGGCGCGATTTTGCCGGGAGTGATCGGAGGTATCTGCCTGATCCTGGCGCTTTACTCGTTTTCAGTTCTGCCGATTAATTTCGCGGCGGCGGCGCTGATCGGCCTTTCGATAATCCTGTTTCTGCTCGAGGTAAAGGTGACGAGTTACGGAATACTCGGAGGTGGCGGCGTGATAAGCTTCTTGATCGGTTCCCTGATGCTGGTCAACGATACGAAATTCCCATTTAAGGGGATCTCGCTTTCCGTCATAATCCCGACAGTTATCGTATTTACGGGCTTCTTCTTCCTGGCCGCCTATATGTCGCTGCGGACTCATCGTCGAAAAGTGACCACGGGCGAGGCCGGATTGCGAGGGGAAACGGGTATTGCAAAGACTGTCGTTGGCCCTGACGGCGGCAAGGTATTCGTACATGGCGAATACTGGAGCGCAGTCTCGGATACGGCTATAGAGCCGAATACCAGGATTCGTATCACCGATGTGCAGGGCATGTTAGTGAAAGTTGAGCCAATAAATGATCCGAATAAAGGGAGGATTTGATGGAACAGACGAACATATCGCTGCTTTTCCCCATCATTATCGTGGTGTTTCTGGTGTTGTTCATCCTGGGGAACGCCATCAGGGTCTTGCGGGAATATGAGCGGGGCGTGGTCTTCCGGCTGGGGCGGCTTGTCGGGGCCAAAGGGCCGGGATTAATTCTGCTCATCCCAATTGTCGACAAGATGGTGAAGGTCAGTCTTCGCACGGTGCCTATGGACGTGCCGCCGCAGGATATCATCACGCGGGACAATGTCACGGTCAAGGTAAATGCCGTTGTTTATTTCAGAGTAATGGACCCTAATAAGGCCATAGTCGACGTCGAAGATTATATTTACGCCACCTCGCAGATCGCCCAGACGACCCTGCGTTCGATTCTGGGCCAGGTCGAACTCGATGACCTCCTGTCCAATCGCGAGAAAATCAACGCCGAGCTTCAAACCGTGATCGATCTGCAGACCGAGCCGTGGGGCGTGAAGGTCAGCGTGGTAGAGGTCAAGAATGTCGATCTGCCGCAGGAGATGCAGCGCGCCATCGCCCGTCAGGCGGAGGCCGAGCGCGAGCGCCGCGCCAAAGTAATACATGCCGAAGGTGAGCTACAGGCCTCGGAGAAAATCAATCAGGCGGCATTGGTTTTGGGACAAACGCCGGTCGGTATCCAGCTTAGGTATTTGCAAACGTTGGTGGAGATTGCCGCGGAAAAGAATTCGACCACCATCTTCCCCATTCCGATAGACCTGTTCAAGCCGTTTTTGGAGAAGGCTGGAAAGTAGAGAATAGCGAGTAGAGAATAGCGAGTAGCGAGTAGCGAGTAGAGAATAGCGAGTAGCGAGTAGAGAATAGCGAGTAGCGAGTAGAGAGTAGCGAGTAGCGAGTACTGAGAAATCAGGCAGATAAGAGCAACGTTATATGACAATTGAATCGTATCAGGATCTTAAGGTTTGGCAAAAGGCAATGATTCTTACGAAGGAAGCATACGGTATAACGAAGTGTTTTCCAAAGGACGAGACATATGGGCTGACGTCGCAAATCCGTCGCGCTGCCGTATCGATTCCGAGTAATATAGCGGAAGGCTGGGGCCGAAAAAGCAGAGGGGACTTCATCCGTTTTCTCACAATGGCGCGAGGAAGCGCTGCGGAACTGGAGACCCAGATTTTGCTTTCTTCAGAGATCGGGTTCTATTCGAAGGAAATGGCAGAGCCATTTCTGAAAAATATTATTGAAATCAAGAAAATGCTCAACGTCCTTATTAAATCTCTGCAAGCGAAATCGGCGTTGACTGAAGGCTAATCCCTGTCAACTACTCGCTATTTTCTACTCGCTACTCGCTAATCCGAAATTATCTCATAATCGTAAGTCAATTCGGCGCTGGCCCTGAGCATGGCCGAGACCGAGCAATATTTCTCCTCGGAGAGTTCGATCGCCTTTTTGATCTTGGATTCGTCAATCCCCGGCCCGGTAATGATATACTTGACATGGATCTTCTCCCATGACCTGGGATGCTCGGTTCGTGGTTCGGCGTCGACCACAATCTCGAAAGAATGGAAGTCGACCCGCATTTTCTTGAGCATGGAAACCACGTCGATACCCGTGCAACCCCCGAGAGCGATCAGCGTCAGTTCGCCTGGCTTGACCGCCGAACCTTCGCCGCCGATTTCGGTCGGGCCGTCGAGCGCAATGCTGTGCCCCGATGGCGCAGTGCCCAGAAACTTGAAATTCTCAACCCATTTAACGCGCGCTGTTTTCATATTCACACCTCACGCTTCAATATACAAAATCAAACACTAATAACCATACCGTCTTTGGCAATATATAAATTCCTTACACCGTATTTTTGTGCCAGGGCTATGATGGGTTCCGAATTTCGATACATATCATCGGAAAGATGGGTCAATATAAGTTGTCCGATTTTATTGGCCGCTGCCTTTTCGAACAGGGCTTCCCGATCGACATGCATGACCTCGGTTATCAGAACATCGCAACCGGGCAGTAAATCGGCGTAATCGTCAAGGGAGCCTATATCGCCGGAATAAATAATTCTGGCTTCGGCTGTCTTGATGACGAAAGAGTATGACTCCAGTCGATTGGCGGCTCCGGCCTTCTTGACGATTTCCTTATTATTTATCAGGTGACTGTTGGCGCGGGCGTAGACCGTCATGATATCATCCCTGAAGATGGGGTCCGGGACAATCGGACGGAACCGGGTCTCGAATCCCATCTTCTCATCGAAAAGATATGCGGCTTTCATGAAGCCCTCGATTGCGGCTATGGCCTCGGACGGAACATAAACTGTCAGCGGCTC
>MEWP01000068.1:3543-27025 GCA_001775395.1 candidate division Zixibacteria bacterium RBG_16_53_22
CGGGGTGCTATGTGAGATTATGACAGTTCCGATTGTGGAGTGATCGATTCTGTGGCGCTTTATCGAGGCGGCACACCCCTCGCCGGCATCAAATTGGTATAGCAGTCCCCCCTGCCCTATGAGAATCGAGGAATTAGTTCGATCTATCGACGGATCGCCGGACGAGCTTCCGAGGATGATAATTTCGGGCACGGCTAATCGCCCTGTGCGAGTTGATTCCGAAAGAAGGCAACCGTCTTTTCAATACCTTTGTCAAGCGTGACTTCCGGGGACCAGCCGAGGTATTTTTTTATTTTGCCGTACGTGATACAGCTTCGTTTCTGCTCGCCCAGCTTGGGTTCGAGGTTAATGCGCGGCTGGGTCGATCGGGCGGCAGTCTTAATTTTGTCGAAGATGGTATTGATATCGGTTTCGATTCCGGTGCCGACATTGAATGTCATGGAACTGGCGAAATCGATGGCCATGAGATTGGCGCGAACAATATCATCGACGAAAACGAAATCGCGGGTCTGGCAACCATCGCCATAAATTACCGCTTTCTCGCCTTTCAGGAGGCGTTTGGAGAAAATGGCGACCACGCCCGCTTCACCCTCGGAGTTCTGCCTGGGGCCATAGACATTGGCATAGCGAAGGCCGACATAATGCAAGCCATGCTGATAATTATAGAAGAAAAGGTACTTCTCGAAAGCGAGTTTGGAGATACCATAGGGGCTTAGAGGATTGGCGGCATGAGTTTCGGGCGCGGGGTACTCCTCCTGCTCGCCATAAATGGCGCCGCCGGTCGAGGAGAAGATAAATTTCCTGACCCCATGCTTGACCGAGGCCTGGAGGAGGTTGATACCACCGATGATGTTGATCTCGGCATCATTAGCCGGATTCTCAACCGACTTGCGCACGTCCATCTGAGCGGCGAGGTGGAAGACCGTTTCGAATTTGCCGCGTTCGAACACCTTGTCGATCACGGGACTTGCGATGTCCAGCTCAAGAAATTCCGCTTCGCCGGGAATATTGGACCGCTGGCCGGTCGAAAGGTTATCGAGAATGGTAACCCGGTGCCCCTCGGAGAGAAGCGCATCAGCAAGATTCGAACCTATAAAACCAGCCCCACCTGTTACAAGTATATTCATTGACAAATTCCCGATTTTAAGTGTCTAACCGCGGCCGGAAAGCCCTCTGTTAATAATCCCTTCTCCTCATCGACAGGAGACCCAATCTAAGCGGCACTATCGTGGTTGTCAAATTCAAAATGAACATCAAAGCCAAAGCCAAGATTATTTCGAAGCGAGGAAATGGAATGGTCGGATCCATGCGGTGTATCGTATACCTGTGAGCCGGCAGGGCTGCGATAATCACCATGAGGCCGACATAAACAAGGCTGATTATGGTGGTCAGCATTCCCCCGGCCGAGGAGGCTATCTTGCCCGGATTTTTCTCGTCGAACCTGGGGTATACCGCTCCCATGCCAACCGAGAGGCTGGTCAGCGAGACCGACATCAAGAGCACGGAGACGAATGACAGCACCATCAGAGCCCCCCTCAAGCCGAGCATGGCGTTGGAGACGAAAGCCAAAACCTCGGAAATCAGGAGGAATATAATAAATGCCGACCAGAATTTGACCCAGAACACCCTGCGGATCGACATCGGCGAAGACACAATGGCCCAAAATGATTTGCCCTCGAGGCTGATATTGGGAAAGACGAAGCGAACCGAGAGGGTGGCCAGCATAAAGCCGGAGAACGCGAAATTTGTAAAACCGATGAGAGTTTTCCAGAAGGGGTCCTTCATTTCGGTTGGGAAATACTTGAGGTTCAGAAGATATATGATGAGAAGCACCAGGAGTATGGAAAACTGCGCCCATTGTGCCGGTTCGCGGGAGAACAGCTTCAAATCCTTGGCCAGGACCGCCCTGAAGTCGGACGGGAGCCATTCCGGAAGCCTGAAAAACGATGGTATCTTCCTCCTTACAGATACTTTAGCAGGGACGCCGGAACCGTATTCCATCGAGGCCAGCCAGCTTTGGTAATAGTATCGATCAGCCAGACCGAACAGGATATTCAGCGCCAGAAGCGAGGTCGAGATCAGGGCCAATACATAGGCCAGAAGAGCCCGGCCGGCCTCGGCGGAGATCAGCCGCAGTGTCTCGGAGATCCAGAAGCTGGGCAGAAACGGAAATGAGGTGACTCCCATCGAGCCCAGGTAACTGTTAAGGACTCTGAAATCAGAAACGACATTGAATGCCAGTGACGACGGCTGCCCAATCTTGAAATACGCCGTGATGCCGAGAACCAGGAGCAAGGCAAGCCAGATCAACAGCGTCCGGGGGCTGACCCGGCGAGAAATCAGGAACATGAACATTGCTATGGCCACCCCGATGCATCCGGGGATGATAACGAATGGCGCCAGGACGAGGAAGAATTCGAATATATATTCCCACACCGCGAATTGGCGAACCATGCCATAGGCCACGATTGCCGGCAGGCCCAGAATCATTACGGCCCAGGTCGAGAAGATAATGTTATCGATGAACCTGACTGCAAAAACCTGACGGAAGCTGGCCGGCGTGGAAAGAAGATAGGCCGTTTCGGGCGATCGGTAAAGGGTGGTTATCGATGTCACGAGGTTGGAGATGACGAGCATGATGAAGATCGCCATGAATCCGAGGGAGATAATCTTATTCATCAATAGCTGGCCGATATCGACCAGGCCGTTGAGATAGCTGAATATCTTGAAAAAGAAGAATAGGCCGCCGGCGAAAAAACCGCAGCCGACAAGTATCCCGACCAATAGCCTCAAGACGTGTTCGCCGCTCATATTTTTGAAAAACGAGCCGATGGCGACTGTCTTATAGCGGAGTATGTGAAGCGTGTTATTGACCATCGAAACCATGCAGGTTGGCGGCCTTAATGCCGCCGGTTAATTTCAGGAAAAGGCCCTCGAGGTTATCGCCCTCGGCGGCGGCCTCGCGACGCAGTTCGTCAAGAGTCCCCAGGGCCACAAGGCGGCCATTGTTGACCACCCCGATGCGGCTACACATCTCCTCGGCAACGCTGAGTATATGGGTCGAAATAAAGATGCTTACGCCGCGCGAGGCGTAGAGCCTGAGCATATCCTTGACCAGCTTCATCGACTGGGGATCGAGGCCAACCATAGGCTCATCGATCACGAGGACCGCTGGCTCATGCACGAAGGCGGCGCCGAAAACGACTTTCTGTCTCATGCCATGCGAGTATTCCTCGCAGCGTCGATCGGCCCAGCCGTTCATACCGAACAGATCGCATAGCCATTCGATGCGCGCGGAGAGTTCTTTATGCGGGACACCATACAGGCCTCCGGCGAATTCCAGGTATTCGCGGGCGGTCAGCTTTTCGTACAGATAGGGGGTATCGGGGACATAGCCAATTTTCATCTTGGCGGCCTCGGGCTGATGAGCCACGTCGATACCACATATCTTGGCCTGACCGCTTTCGGGCCTCATGAGGCCGGTTATGATTTTAATGGTTGTGGTCTTGCCGGCGCCGTTGGGACCCAGGAATCCAAACAACTCTCCCCCCTTTACCGTCAGGGAAAGATCTTCCACCGCGCGCTTTTTGCCGTATGATTTCGATATATTTATTAGTTCTATCATCTAAAGATTCTGCCCGTAAGATTCCTCGATAATCGTGACTTTGATTTTGCCGACAACACGCATGAGGTCGGCCTGGCGCTCGAATCCACCCTCGAGAAGTTTTATGTGGCTGGCATCCGTAATCTCCTGTCCGAACGTGGGATCAAGCGGGCTCCAGCCACCGACATGAACCGCCGGCCAAGCATGATAGAAAAACATGCCATCCTTATAAACCAGCCCGATACATATCTTGGTTGGTATGCCGGAAGCGCGAGCCAGGGCCGTGTAAAGTGACGTATGCTCGTTGCAATCGCCCTTTCTCACCTCGAGAACATCGATAGCCGAGGGGAGAGAGACACTGTAATCTTTCTTGACATTCTCGTATACCCAGCGGCCGAGCTTGTTGGCCCTGGCCCCGAGATCGGTTTCCTGGCCGACAATCTCCGAGGCCCTGGCCACCATTCTGGGGTCGTCGACTTGCAGAAAAGGCTCGGCGCTCAAAAACCTGCGCGGTTCGGCCAGCTCGGATGCAATTCGCTGGCCGGGCTCGATTTCAATTAACAACGGGTCTGTGGAAATGATCCTTTGAAAATCATCGTCGAGATCGAGGAGCTCCGGCTTGACACCATCAATTTGAACTCGCAGGCGAGTTACCGCGCGTGGATCGGATATCAGGCCCATGCACGGCACCGCCAAATCGATAAGTAAGTCCCTATTATCCGGTCGAACATCGGGTATGTTAAGAGCCTCGTCCTGTCGCGCCGCGACCATAACCATGCCCCCGGCCTCCTCTTCCCTCAAGACATGGCCGCTTTCGTCAACCCACATTGTGCTTGTCATGCCCGATATGTTTAGTGTCAGGCGATGGGCATCCTCGAAACCGGAATAGGCGTCATCTCCCGCGGATGAATCGATGTTGACCAGGATCACGTTCATGGCCATGGAGAACGGATCGAACGTGGGAAGCTGGAACTCGCCTTTGGGGAATCCCCGCACACTGGCCAGGAGAGGAATGCTGCTGGGAATGTATATTCCTCTCTCGGCATCGAAATACAACCTTGATTCGCTGTTTTGCGAGCGGAATTTTATTTCCAGTTTGCTGTTGTTAACCTCGCCGAAAACGTCGGTGGTATAATCGCCCGATACCAGTCCGAAGGTGAAATTCTTTAAAGAGAAATCGACATTGAGAACGGCATAGGAGTCAAGATAAATTTCCCGGATGACACCGCCCATGGGAAGCCTTATGAGGGAGTAGTCCTTCAATACGTACCCCAGGGGCGATTTGGAAAAGGATTGCATCGTATATCCTATCTTGGCGCCACCCATAATGACATTCATCCAGTTCTGGAATTCGCCGGATATGCCATCGTTCATAGGCACGTCGGTAAGCTCGACGGTCCTGGAGGTGGCGTAGTTATTGTCGTAAATGAGAAACATCGAGAAACCCCAAAGGCCCAGGGCCAAAAGGGTCATAACCTTGGAGCCAAGGCCCTTTTTGAAAATCCCCATAAAAATAACCTCCTTCACCTAAGTATCGGCGAAAGATGAGGTTTCTTTGAGGGTCGGGATCGATTACCAGTTCCCGGCAATATCGAGTATCGCCTTCGCGGCGGCCTCGATATCCTCGTCGTCTATATCGAGATGCGCCACGGCGCGAATCCGACCAGCCCCAAAAGGCACAACCAGAATCCCGCGTTCGGCCAATTTGGAGACGAGTTTCCCCACCTCCAACGGCGGTTTCAGGTTAATAACAAGGATGTTAGTCTGGACGGTTTCAGATTTTATGTCGAGGAGATCGCAACTACCGAGAATCTTGGCGAGTTTCGCCGCGCGAACGTGATCCTCTCTGATGCGGCCGAGGTTGTTCTCAATCGCATAGAGCGCCCCGGCGGCGATGATACCGACCTGGCGCATGCCGCCCCCGTACATCTTCCGTATGCGACGGGCTTTCCTGATTCTTTCTTTGGTCGAGACCACGGCCGAGCCAACCGGCGCCCCCAGCCCCTTGGAAAAACAGACCGAGACGCAGTCGAAATGGGCGGCGATCTCGGATGGCGGAATACCATGAAAGGCGGCAGCATTCCAGACCCGGGCCCCATCGAGATAAAACAGCATGTTATTATCGCGGGCGAGTTTTTTGATTTCGTGGATCGTTTCCATGGGATAGACGGTGCCGCCAGCCCGATTATGGGTATTTTCGAGCGCTATTACGGCGGTGCGCGGAGTATGGACATTCTCCGATCTGATCTGGGGCGCTAAAATTCCTGGGGACAGGATGCCAAGAGCGGCGTTCAGGGGGTGAAGCTGAATCCCTGAGAGCGCCGAGGCCGCCGCGACCTCATAGTTAAATATATGAGAGCCCGATTCACACAGAATTTCGTCCCCCGGGCCGGCCAGCAGGCGCAGCGATATCTGGTTAGACATGGTACCAGAAGGCACATACAGGGCGGCCTCGTGGCCGAGAATGGCGGCTACTTTTTCCTCGAGTTTCTTGACAGTCGGGTCATCCTCGAAAACGTCGTCGCCAACTTCGGCTTCGGCCATGGCGCGCCGCATTTCAGGCGATGGTTTGGTGACAGTATCTGATCTTAAATCGATTATCTTATGCATGGATAAAAGAAGGCCCCGAACTTTGTTTGCCCGGGGCCGAAGCTTAGTGTAATAAAACTACATTTGTGGCGGCCATGCCCTCCGGGCTATCCGCCACCTCAAATTCGACCTCTTCGCCGACTCTGAGGGTTTTGTACCCTTCCTTCTTAATTTCGGAGTGATGCACATAGAAATCCTGCGAATCAGGCTCGGAGGTGATAAAACCGTAACCTTTGAGGTCATTAAACCACTTTACCTTCCCTCGCGGCACTTGACCCTCCATAAATTATAGGCATTTTTTATCAATAAAAGATCCAGTTTTCATCACGTTCTTTTAAAATATATCCCGACCGGGGCCTTTAGTCAAGAGAAATATTTTGAAATAACCATTTGGCTTACAATAACTTGCATAATTGCGCCGGATGTTACCGGGACGATCAAATTATCGTCGATGTGGAGCGTAACGGCCTCGACAACCGTGGCCGTAACGGCCCCGACGATTTTCACCCAGAAAGGAATGCCGGGTATCACGATTCCGGTCAGGACGCAGGCAACCAGGAAGCTGACAGAGCCTTCAAGGGACTTATCGCGGAATCGTACTTTTCCCCAGATTCGGCCGATAATGGCGCCTGCCGTATCGCCGATGACTATGAAAGATATGGCAGCGATCGCTATCGGTTTGTCGAAAAGCAGAATGGTCAGAATTGAGCCGGATAAAATATAAGATGCCCCGATAAGGTCCCTCTTCTCACTGGGACGAATCATTATCCCCATATACCGTCGTATAAAATGCCGGCTACGCCTGCTGCCGAAAAGCCGGACATAATCAAGGTATAAGGAGACCGCCAAACTAAACGCCAGCACGGGGATGACAATGCCGATACCAAGGAAATGATACCCGATCGGAATGGCTATGGCCCCGAGGTGTATGAGCTTACGAAAAACCTCTCCGATGATGGAGATGTCCCTGGTCTTGGACGGCGCAAAAACCGAATCCGCCGCCATTCCCTCTCTGCCATCCGCCGGCAGGGTAACCAGGTTAACTTCCTTCTTGTTCAGAGGCTCTGGCTTCAATCCGAATGACCTTCTTTTCCTCCGGCTTGAATTTCTTCACGACATCATCGTTGACCCGGATGATTGCGCTCTGGCGCCATTCGGCAACCAGGGCCGCGGTCTTCGAGGCGTTCTTGGCATCTCTGAGCTTCTGCCTTATTCCCGGGCGCACCTGGGCCAGCGTCCTATCCTGTTTTTTGTTGATGAGTTTTATGAGGTGATAGCCGTAGGCGGTTTTCACCGGATGGCTGACACTTCCGACCTGCATCGTTTCCGCCACGCCGTAGAATTCTCGCCCCATTTCATCGGGGCCGATATAGTCGAGATTGGCCAGTGTTTGGCGGATATCGGGTTCCCCCGGGTAGTAGCGTTTGACCATCTCCATAAAATCGGCGCCGGCGACTATCGAATCCCTGACAGTCTCCGCCCGAAGCGAATCCTGGGTGTCGTTTATAAGGGTATCCTGGAACAGAATGTGCTGTACCTGGAGCGGTCTTTTTTCCTTGTAGTCGTCCTCATGAGCGGCAAAATAAGCGGCCACTTCCTCCTCGGTCGGATTGTATTCGACATCATTCAGCACTCGCATGATTCTCAAATTGGCTTCATTGATGACAACATCATCGGCCGCCGAGACGATCTCGGGATCATCCATATATCCGAGGCTCCTGGCGGCGCTTCGAAGGAGCAGGGTGGTCGACATCATGTCGAGCATCTCCTTCTTATTCTCCACGGTCAGGGAATCGACCTTTTTCCAGCGGATAAATTTAGGGATCGATTCCTTGTAGGTGAAGCCAAAGACGGTATCGGTGGCATTGACCGCCATGATCCAGGCTCGGTCTCCGACAAGAGAATCAGGCTGGGCCAGCAGCTCATCATTGTACTTGATGCTTGCGGCTTTTTTAAGGGAATCGACGAAGACGTTGGAGATCTCCCGCTCGCGGCCGGTTAATATCTCCTGATAAATCTCGGCGCTTAAGGTGGAGTTCAGAGGTCTGGGAGCGGGCGCGGCATGGTCCTCGATTTTGATAACATGATAACCGAATTTAGTCTTAATTGGGCCGGCGATCGATCCGACCGGCGCGGCAAATGCCGCCGAATCGAATTCCGGCGCCATTCGGCCTCTGAGGAAATAGCCGAGGTCGCCGCCCTTGTTGGAATTATTAGCGTCCTGCGAATATTTGGCGGCCAGCGAATCCCAATTTTCGCCTTTGAGGGCCCTCTCCAGAACCGCCTCGGCCATCCGACGGGCAATTTGATCCTCTTCCGCTATCAGGGTCTTCCTGACATCTTCATCGACCACGCCGGCTGTATCGGGTTTGCCGGGACGGACAAGGATATGCCTGGCCCAGACTTTCTCGAGTTCGTTATACTTGTTTTTATTGTCCTCGTAACGCTTTGTGACCTCGGCGGTATCTATATGAATTCGCCCGGTGATCTGCTTTTCGAAGACGATCTTGAAGACAGTCTGTGTGATATCATCGTTCTTCTTCTGACTGAATTCCCAGTCGCTGTTCAACTCGTTCTTGATCGAATCGATTCTGATCTGGACCAATTTCAGCCGGATAAGGCTATCGACTGCGGCGTATTTCAGCGAGTCGAACGGGGTCATTGGATCGACATTTCTCTGAATTTGCTTGATTGTGGAATCGAAACTGGCTACCGTAATGACCCTGCCATCGACCATGGCGACGGTCGCGCCCGGATTCATAATTTTCGACGAACCGAATAAGCATGCCATAAACAGAAGCGGCAGAACCGCAAAAATGAATTTCCTCATCGTCTCCTCACTCTCCTATATTTGCAGACAGATAATATTAAGCCGGATAATTGCGCATGTCAATAGCCAATGCTCGAATTTCGGCATAGTCAATGCCGGTTGGACGGACGCGGCAACGCATTTCATTGATTTAGGTATACGCGAGGAACAAAGAGAGGTTCTTTAGAAACCGGCGCCAAGCGAAACCAGGAAAGTGTTGTCGAGGTCGGTGTGATTCCTCATGGCCAGATCGACATTGAATCGGCCAAGTGTCAGCCCGGCCCCGAGAGTCAGGTTGCCATATTCCGAGCCTATCCTGCCGGCGATCCTGCCCATATATGAAATCTCAACCCCGAAATGTGTATCGATGGAAGCCGGGCCGGCCGATATCTGCGCTCCATAGTCGATGCCCTCGAATCGCAGGTCGGCATCGGCAAACAGAGCGCTTTCGAATCGTCCCTTCTGGCCGTGGAATTTGGCGCCGAGCCTGGTCGTCGGATATATGCTTTCCTTCCTGCCGGTAGAGTATGATAGCAGCGTGGTAGTGGCATCCTGAATATTAAGACCGATATCAACCCAGCGCAGCGGCGAAGCCTGGGCGCCGATATCGAGACCGAGCCCGAAAGCGTTTTCATCGACAATATCCCGATAGATTAATTTGGCCGAAACGCCGGCGCGGAACTTGTCGTTGAAGGCCCGACCATATGAGAAATAACCGGCATAGTCGGCATGCGACTCTTCCTTGATCTGGTAAAATCTGCCATCACGGCTGCCGGTGACGATGATGCCGCCACCACCGAGGCGGTAAAGCGAGATGGCCAGCGCGGCCTGGTGTTCGCTGTCGCCCACGGGGCGGGCATAGGCCAGGTAATCGTGATTGAGGAGAGCGCCGAAAGTCTCGGAGTGCATGAAGAAGGCCTGCGGCCCGGAAAGGGTGGCCAGCCCCGCCGGATTGTAGTATCCGGAGAGAGCATCGCCGCTATGCGCGACATAAGCCCCTCCAAGTGAGATGGGCCTGGCGCCGACGCCGAGGGTCAGGAATTCTCCAGCGTACTTGGCTCCGTGCGATTGGCCGACAAGGCCAATAATCAACACCACCATCAACAGAATTTTTCCCGGTCTCATGTCATCAGCCTCGATAAAATGTGCCGCAAGTTACTCAATTTGAAATAATCTCAATCAGACGAAACCTGGGCCTTCTGATATTCAGTCCAGTTTTGTGTCTTATATATACCGTCGCCGACATATTTGAGAACGACCATGAACTGATTCGGGGGCGCGAAACCCGGCATTTTATTGATTTTCTTGCCATCCGACTCGACGAACCATGTTTGGGGAAAGCTATTCACTCCGAATGAGCGGGCGACTTTAATACCATCGCTGGGCCCGGCGGCCAGGTTGAGCTTGTCGCGTGATTCGGCGTTCACCTTGACTGCCACGAAGGCCTTATTGATATACTTGATGATTTTGGGATCGGCATAGGTGGTCTTATCCATCTTCTTGCACCAGCCGCACCAATCGGTGTAAAAATCGATTATCAGCGGTTTGTTGGTTTTGGCGGCAAGCTTGACGCCATCGTCATATTTCAACCATTTAATGCTCTCGGTTTGTTGGGTTTTGGAAATCGCCGCGGTTCCAAACAGGACCAATGTCGCGGCTATAATAATCGCGCCCATTTTCCTCAATTTCATCCTGTATTCTCCTTTGAAGCAAGCGAGGAATCGTCGATCATTTGATTATCATCGAATGTCATTCCAGATAGAATATCGGCCGGGGTCGGCGCAGGCTGAAGTGTCAAATTGCAGGCCGAGCGGCGAATTCATATTATCCATGGATTCAATATAATCCTCGCCATAATCCGACGCAAGCAAAACACGTCAACTCCTCGAATATCATCAATTTAAACTCGCATGATATATCCATTGTTCCATCACAATTGCCCCAAGATCGATCGACAACGGAGTTTCAGGAACGCTTAGTGGCGCTGTTTGTGAGCGGTTGAAGCCTGATATTCTCGGCTCCCAGGATGTTCTTTAGATGCTTGAGAAGCTTGTGATTGGGATTGACTCGATACCTGGTTGATTTGTAAACGACCCGCTTGCCATTGCCATTTTGTTCGATGATAACGTCGCTTTCACCGGGATTCTGGGAAAGAGAGTCTAACATAGCCTGCCTGCGTTCATCATCGAGGGCGTTTTCAATCCTGACGCGAAGGGCGACCGGGTACTCCCGGGCGGCGGTATCGAGGAGAGTCATGTCGTCGCCCTTGATGCTGCGCTTATCGTCCCGCACGGAGATCGAGCCGAAAACCAGAACGGCGTTGCCCTCTTTGAGCAGGAGGCGGCGCTTTTCGAGAATGTCGGAAAAGATAATCACCTCGCCGGTACCGGTGAAATCCTCGAGCGAGAGAACGGCAAATTGCTTCCCCGCCCGGCTGGCCTGTATCTTGATTTTACTCAGGATGCCGGCCGCTTTGATTTTCATGTTATCGGCGGCATTTTCCATTTCGCCCAATTTCAAATCGACGAAGCAATCGTAGATTTCCCTGTAGGTGTCGAGTGGATGGCCGGAGATCCAATAGCCGAGCGACTCCTTCTCACGGGCCAGTATCTCCATGTCGGACCAGGACGGAATGTCCGGGAGCCGGGGCCTGGCAAGCTCCCCTGGTGAGGCGTCTCCGAATAGAGTCGACTGGCCGCTTTCGATATCGCGCTGTATGCCCGAGCCGTAGGCCATGGCCGGTTCGACCGCCGCCAGAAGCGCGGCGCGGTGAGTACCGATTGAATCCATGGCGCCCGACATGACAAGATTCTCGATGGTGCGTTTGTTGACCAGGCGAAGATCGACGCGGCTGGTGAAATCGAACAAGTCCTTAAACGGGCCACCCTTTTCCCTGACGGCGACGATGGAGTCGACGGCGCTCTGTCCAACGTTTTTGACCGCGGTCAGCCCGAAAAGTATCGCTTTGCTGTCGACCGAGAAATGGCCGAATCCGCGGTTGATATCGGGCGGGCGGAGCTCGATTTCCATCCGCTCGCATTCGTTGCGCAACTCCATGATTCGATCGGTATTCGACATTTCGGAGGTCATCAGGGCGGCCATGAACTCGATCGGATGATGGACTTTCAAATAGGCAGTCTGATAGGCAATATAGGCATAGCAGGCGGAGTGGGCCTTGACAAAGCCGTAACGGCCAAAGGTTTCGATCTGCTCGAAGATACGCTCGGCGGTCTTCTTGTCGAGGCCGCGTCCGGCCGCGCCCTTGATGAAGATCCCCTTCTGCTTGGCCATGACCTCGGCCTGCTTCTTGCCCATCGCTTTGCGCAGGATGTCGGCCTCGCCGAGGGTGTATCCGGCCAATTCCTGGGCAATCTTCAAGACCTGCTCCTGGAAGACAATGACGCCGTAGGTTTCCCTGAGAATCGGTTCCAGTTTCGGATGGATATAGGCTCTTTCGCGCTTGCCGTGCTTGCATTCGATATAGGTATCGATCACATGGGCGTCGAGCGGACCCGGACGATAAAGCGCGTTCATGACGGTCAGGTCCTCGAGGACTGTGGGCTTGAGCTTCTTCAAATATTCGCGCATGCCGGCCGACTCGAACTGAAAGATGCCGACCGTCTCGGCGCGCGTGAAAAGCCTGTATATTTCCGGATCGTCGAGGGGAATATGGTCGAGATCGACACTGATGCCGTTTTTCTCGAGGAGATGCAGGCAGTCGTCTATGACGGTCAATGTCCGCAAGCCGAGAAAATCCATTTTAAGAAGGCCGATGGCCTCTATGCCATGCATATCGTACTGAGTTGTGATCTCGTCTTTGTTCGACTTGTAAAGCGGGGCATAGTCGGTTATCGGGCCCGGGGCGATTACGACCCCGGCGGCGTGGGTAGAGGCGTGACGCGAAAGGCCCTCGAGCACCTTGGAATAATCGATGAGCTCTTTGATGCGCTCGTCCCCCTCGTATTTTTTCTTAAGCTCCGGCTCTCTTTCAAGGGCCTTTTCGAGGGTCATATCGATTTCGTTCGGGATGAGCTTGGCGATGGCGTCAACCTCACCATAGGGCAGCGACATGACGCGGCCGACGTCGCGCACGACCGCCCGGGCGGCCATACTGCCGAAAGTGATAATCTGGGCGACATTGGCGCGGCCATATTTCTGTGTTACGTAGTCGATGACCTCGTCGCGGCCGCGGTCGGCGAAATCGATATCGATATCGGGCATGCTGATGCGCTCAGGATTGAGGAAGCGCTCGAATAGGAGGCCGTACTCGATGGGGTCGAGACTGGTAATACCCAGGCAATAGCTGACAATGGAGCCGGCGGCAGAGCCACGGCCCGGCCCGACCCTGACTCCCTGGCTGCGGGCGTGATCGATGAAATCCTTGACAATGAGAAAATACCCGGCGTATCCCATGCGGTTTATGACTGAAAGCTCGTAATTAAGGCGCTGCTCGAGCTCCGGGCGTGGTTCGCCGTAGCGAACGCGGAGCCCCTGATCGCATTGAAATTTGAGGTAATCCTCGAGGGTTTCGAATCCGGTTGGGATCGGGAATTTCGGGACTTTGTTCTTATACAGGTCGATATCCAGGCTGCAAGCCTCGGCGATGCGGAGAGTGTTTTCTATAGCCTCCGGCGTGTCGGAAAACAGCGCGATCATCTCCTCGGCCGATTTGAAATAGATTTCGTCGGTGTTGTATTTCATGCGGTCGGTCTCGGAAAGCAGCTTGCCGGTCTGGATACAAAGCAAAGCATCATGGGCCTTGGCATGCTCGCGTTTCATGTAGTGGCAATCATTGGTGGCCACCAGGCGAATCTCGTCGCGTTTGGCTATTTGTTTGAGCGTCTGACGCACACGATATTCTTCTTCGATACCATGGTCTTGCAACTCCAGGTAGAAATTCTCCTTGCCGAAAATATCGAGGAATTCTCTGACAGCCCTTTCAGCATCGTCGAGCCGGCCGTTCAGAATGTTTCGTGCGACCTCACCGTGAAGGCAGGCCGAGCAGGCGATGAGGCCATCGCCGTACTGCCGCATGACCTCCTTGTCGATCCTGGGCTTGTGGTAGAATCCCTCGGTATAGCCGATCGAGGAAAGTTTGATTAAATTTCTATAGCCGGTTTCGTTCTTGGCCAGGAGGACAAGGTGATATCCGGATTCGGTGAATCCTTTAAGTCCGGCTTTCTTATGACGGCTCTCGGGCGCAACATAGGTTTCGATGCCGATAATCGGCTTGACCTTGTGCTTGCGCGCCTTGGTATAGAAGTCGATGGCGCCGAAGAGGTTACCGTGATCGGTAATAGCCAGGGCCGGCATCTTCATTTTCTCGGCGGTCTTGAGCATGTCGTCGATACGGCAGGCGCCATCGAGGAGCGAATATTGCGAATGGTTATGCAGATGGACGAATTCGGCCAGGCTCACCGGCGTTCCTCCGTCAAAAGGAATTTTTCCACTTCGTCGCGGCAGGCGGGACAGACCAGGTATTCGAATTTCCGGTAGACCTGCCTTTCGATCTCATCCTCGGTGAGCTTCGAGAGCTCGGAGTTTATCTTGTCGAGCGTGGCGGTCATGCTGTCATTGGGATTGACTCTGATGTAACCGTCATAATGGGATATCAGCTCCGCTTTGAGGCGATAGGCGCAACCACCTTTTTTGAGGCGTTTGCCGCACCGGGCGCATCGGCTTTTCATAACGGGGCTCATTTGAGTGCAATAAAAGCAGGTTATCCGATACAATCAAGAAGAAATACAAACGGTGTTCATTCGATGTCTGACAAAGCAACTTGACATTCGCCAGGCTATCAACAATTATTGCGTCGTTTTGGCTTTTGCCACTTGACTCGCGGTGAGCAAATTGGCCGCAGCTAACAAGATTCGAGAGAGAAGAATAGTGCTGACGCCGCAGATTCCCAGAGTCCTTAAATACCTATTGCTCGGATTATTGGCCTCTTATTTTGCCTTGTTGATAATCCAGATATGGAATTCCGAGAAGCTGCAATGGGATTTCTATATGTACTATCACAGCGCCAAAGCTTATGCGCAGGGGGTCAATCCCTATGACACCGAGGCCTTATCGCAGATTGCGCAACTCCCCCCCGGTCTGAATTTTGTTTACCCCCCGATCACGCTGCCAATCATGCGAGTTTTTCTGGCGCTCGATTACAGGTCGGCCAGCCATCTTTTCCTCTTAATGAAATGTATTCTGGCGCTCGGGCTGCTTTTTCTCTGGACCAGAGTATTCCTCAAAGAGCAATTTGACCCTTTATTCGCGCTTTTCTGCCTTATTGGATTCAACGGCGCGCTTTGCATCGATTTAATTTCCGGCAACATCTCCCTTGTCGAGCAGTTTCTCATCTGGTCAGGTTTTTATTTCTTTCTTAGAAGAAAATTATTTCTATTCTGCGGCTTGATCCTGCTGGCGGCGCTGTTCAAGGTGACCCCTCTATTTTTCCTGGTTCTGCTCTGGTTTGCGGAAGGCAGGAAGAAATACGCATACTTTGCATCCTCCCTGTTGCTTTATTCGATTATTATGATTGCTACATACTTAACTGCTCCCGACCTGTTCATGGGATTCCTGCATAATTCTACCTCGATTTCAGAAAAACGCATGCATAACCCGTCGACTTTTTCATTGATAAATGAGTTTACAGGGTTGCTGGGGGGTATCGTTAAGATGAGTTTGCCGGGGCCGGCGGCTATTATCGCATCTATAGTTGCCGGCACAGCGGTGCTCCTCTTGAGCCTGTGGGCCTTCAAGGCGTTGGAAAGATATTCCGCCGACAAAAGAGATATCTTCGCTATATTCCTGACCTGCGTGGTCTACGCGCTCATCCTGCCCCGTTTTAAGGAGTACTCGTATGTCCTTCTTTTATTACCCGCGTATTTCATCATTTTGCGAATCGGCAAAGCGAATGCATTTGGGCCCCTGTTCGTATTTTTCATACTTTCGTCTATTCGCTCCGTCAACCTGCCATTCATCGACCCTGTCTTCAAGATCTTCTGGGAGCATTACCCCGCCATCCTGGTCTTTGTCACATGGGGATTGTATCTATATCATATCCGCTGGCAATTGAAACAATGATCGTCGCCGGGAGGATGCTTACATCCCGAGGCATATGATATACCAAGCGCCAGGAAAATGCATCAGGTCTCAGGACCTGCCGCCACCTATATATAAGTTAGTGACGCCCGGGAATCAAAAGGCCCCATAGTAGCCGCCATCTTGCACGATCGCCTTAAAGCCCGCTTCCTCGCAGAGGGCGCTGAGCTCGAATTTCAAGCGATTGAGGTCGGCGGCGTAATTGGCGCAATCGATTATGGCAACGACACTGCGGAGGCTCTCAAGTTTGGTATCGGAAATGGCGGTCAGGCGCAGGGCGCGGCCATCGACAAAGGATTTCAGCTTTTCGCCCAACCCTTCTTTATCCTGTCCGAGAGCATTGACAACCAGGCTCCTGGAGATTTGCGTTGATACAGGCCGGGCTGACCATTGAATTTCCTTGGCTTCAATTCCGCCTCTCGTCATCTCATCGATGACACGCGCGGCGAGGCTCTTGATTCGGCTTTGGGACGCATCGGGGCCGAGGCGCGATGAAATAATCTCGGCGATCTTCTTTATTTGGCCTTCGGAGAGATCCATAAGCATCAAATGTTATTTTCGAATAGCTCCGGCCGGGGACCAGGAATTACTACGGCATATGTCAACAGACCGCGCTGGCCGATGACCTCCCTGGCGGCCTCGACCGCGGCCTGAACAGCCGCGACATCGCCGGTGATTGTGAAGAACGCCTTGCCTCCTATGGCCATGGCCAGGTGGATCCGTATGAGTTGGACATCGGAGGCTTTGGCGGCGGCATCGGCCCCCTCGACCAGCGAGGCTACGGAATAGGATTCAACAACGCCTACCGCGTCGGGCCTCTCCACAACGACGTTGCCGGAGAGGGCCTCGAAAATCTGCGGGTGGACATTCGGTATGACGAAGCTGTCTATAACCGTCTCCCCGCCTGTGGCAACACCGGCCCGAACCGACGATTCCACGGCGGCAACATCGCCGGCCACCAGCGTGATGAACTTGCCGGAACAGACAGTGCGATTGAGGACCAACTCCACCTCGGCGGCCTTGAGCATGGCGTCGGTACCCTCGATACCGACCGCAATGGAGGTGAATTCGACCAGCCCTATTGCCGTATATGCCATAGACTCCTCGTTATTTGCGCCTGATTGTTATGAAGCTATCGACCGCTTCGACGATACCCGAGATAGAGGCGTGGACTTTCGCGCCGAGATTGTCACCGTATATATCTCCGACGAGCTGCCCTTTCGTCACTGCCTGGCCGACCTGCACCACCGGCACGGCCGCCGAACCGGCATGCTGCTTGAGAGGAATCCGCACCCGCTCGGGCGCGAATTCGATTTCGGTGTAAGGGGCATCGCGATCGTATGGCGCCAGACCGAGGCGACGAGTCAGGAGTTTCGTGGGCACCTGCCTGCCGTCCCTCATCGGATTCGCTTTGACGGCGCGGCTCTTGTCGGGCCTGACACCACTGGCGAATAGTTCCCGCTTGGACCAGGTACAGATATTTTTGGGGTCGAGGTCCTCGGGGCAGGCGTAGAGAGAGCAGATGTTGCACTCGATACAAAGCAGAGAATAATTGCTGAAGAATTTCTGACGCTCACCGCCGGCGAAAAGAAGCGAGCGCATGACCTCATGCGGGACGATCTGGTATCCCAATAACCAGCGCGGGCAGAGCTCGGTGCATCGGTAGCATTGATCGCAGCATGAGGCCCCGATACGCTTGACCGCTTTAGGCGGCAATGAACGACGCACTACCTGCTGGTGTTCGACCGGCAGCACAATCAGGCCGGCAGTGGTCTTGGTGACTGGAGTGCTCATGTCGGTGACCAGCTCGCCCATCATGGCGCCGCCGGAGAGGACAGCGTAATTACCCACGGTGGCCCCACCGGCAAGCACGATGCAGTCGGCGTAGGCCGTTCCGATTGGAACCATGAACGTTGCCGGGGTCTTCACCGCGCCCGAAATAGTGATTATCTTTTCGGTCACGGGGACACCCTCGGCGGCATGGGAGATGTTATAAAGCGTTTCGACGTTGACAACTACGCAACCTATCTCAAGCGGAATGCCGCCGGGCGGGATGAGCTTGCCTGTGGCCTCGTAAACCAATATGAACTCGTCGCCGGCAGGGTAAATGTCTTTCATAAGGCAGAATTTGACGCGGCCATCGGCGGAGGTTTTGAGCGAATCGACCTCGGCCCTGTTTTTCGCCTTGATACCGATAATGAGGTTCTTCGACGAAAGCCATTCGGAGGTTAGGGCAAGGCCGCTTATCACTTGTGCCCCAAATCGCTTCATTAGCTCCTTATCTTTGTGAATTAACGGCTCGCATTCGGCGCCGTTGGCGATGAGTGTCTCGACGGGGGATCTGGCGAATTTAATATGCGTGGGAAAGCCGGCCCCACCTGCGCCGACTACACCGGCGTCGCGGATCAGGTCGTATAAACTGCGGTCGGGCATTCTCACTCACTCCGACGCTTGAGTGCGGCGCGGATTTCCCGCAGAAGCGTCTGCTTGTCGGCGCGGCTGATTTCTCGTCCCTTGATGGCCAAGTTGGGCACAGTTCGGGCGTAGCGTCGAAGCTGGGTAACAGACATCGCGTCAAGATCCTCTTGTGCGTGTCGCACTTCCTTATTTCTGTCGGCGCCTGGCCGCGATGTATTGTCCGCCACCGGCATTGTCGGCCAGCGCCTGATATATTTACCGCCCATGATGATATCGAGTTCATCATCGGGGTTGGGGATTACGTGAGCGGCCAGAAGCTGACCGACGCTCGCAGCGGCGCGGGCGCCGGATTCGACCGCGGCCTGGACGGCGCCGAGCTCGCCGAAGATTTTGAGCGTGACATGCGCGGGATCGATAACCTCGGCGGCGCTGATGACGACGTCGGCGGCCTTGGCGGCGGCGTCGCAAGCCTCGATTGCCCCCACGAGGCCGACGGTTTCGATCAGTCCGAGCGCCTTATTGCTTATCAGGCCGGGCATAGATTCCGGTTACCACCCTTTCGATTCCAGCAAGATCATTGGCGATTTCGACGTTCTTAAAATTATCCCGCATCATTTTGGCTACAAGGCGGGCTTGCCCCATGCCGACTTCAAATGCCAGGAGTCCCCCCGGCTTCAGAATATATGATATATTAATTACAATTGTCTTGAAAAATATTAGGGGATCATCGCCGCTGAAAAGGGCTACCGTGGGCTCAAAATCGACGACCTCCGGTTGAAGGATCTCCCTATCCAGATTTGACACGTACGGCGGATTGGAGACGATGCAGTCAAAAGCTTCCAGCGACCTGACGAATGGGAGATCGAGGATATCGCCCCTGACAAGTTTGATCTGATCCTCGACTCCATTGTGCGTGGCGTTGAACTCGGCCAACTGCAGAGCCTCGGGGCTGATATCCAGGCCGACCAGGCGCGATCCTGGCAGGCTCCTGGCAATGGCGATCGCGATATTACCCGAGCCGGTCCCAATATCGAGAATTTCGGGCGAGGATTGACCTTTGAGCATACCGAGAACTGTTTCGACGAGAATTTCGGTCTCGGGACGAGGGATCAGGGCGCGGCGGTCTGCTTTCAGCGTAATATTGTAGAAATCGACCCAGCCAATCAGGTGCTGGAGCGGTTCGCGGGCGGCTCGCCGCTCGACCAGGGCCTTATATTCGCTTTCGGTTTTGGGATCGACCAATCGATCGTGCCCCAGGATGAATTGGGCGCGGGACAGGCCGAGAAGCGAGCGCATAAGGAGTTCGGCGGAAATAGCGCTGTCCTCGATTTCGGCCTTTTCGAGTCTTTCCCGACCCCATCGCAGAAGGTCTGAGACAATGTTAAGATTGCTGTCTATCATAAATTCCATCTTATTTCATTGCGATACGATGAGCGTCTTCAGCCAGATAAGAAGTGTCAGAACGCGGGCGTCCTGACCTGCAGGCAGATTTGCGGTCATGTCAGTAACGATCAATTGCGGTCACAATAAATTGTGACACGCAAAGAAAGGCCTCAGGCGCCGAAAATATCTTTATCCAGGAAGTTCGGTTGATTGGCGGAGATCATCCGGTAATCGCTGCAGGCGCGGCCATTCATCCGCATTTGCACGGGGTTGAAGTCGGCCAGCGGCGTATTGGTCTCATCGGCAGAGGTGGCCGACCCGGTATTGAAAGCCAAATATCCCAATCCAACCGCGGCAGCCATTTTGCCGATCCATTCGAAAAAGCCCCTTCTATTCATCGGTATCTCCCTTGTCCGTGTCATTTTTTCGGTTGCTGAGCAGAGGGTATTCCAGAGTCAGGCGAAGGCTCGAACCCGAGAAGAGATATTTCTTGAGGTTTGGGCTGTTTATCTCGAATTCCAGCCAGATAAATCTGTAAGCCAATTCGCACCAGAAATTGTGGGTGACATGAAAACGGAGTCCGGCCAGTCCGCCAATCCATATTGAGCCGGCGGTAACCGTTGGTGAGTTCGTTTTATCAGATAATTCCCCGTAACCGGTCTCCATACCCCCGACCAGGATGGTATTACCTGTTTCCGTAATTTCATAGCCATATTCACCAACCAGGCCGATTCCCCATTGCGAAAGCTCGATAGATCGAAATCCCCCTTCGCCGCTGCTTTTTCTCAAGTAGTCGAAAATCCCCCCGGCGCGAAATCCGTTCTCGAAATCATAGAAAGCCCGGCCCTGCCAGGCGATATTGTCGACGATCTCATAATCGAGATCGGGGTTGTTGACGTACTGCAAATTGACAATCGGTGTATAGTCCAGGCCCAATCCCAGAGTCACGCCCGCCCCAGCAGATATGGCTGCGAAAAGCAACCAAAAGCAGATCGCCACCAGGGTGAATCGTCTCATAGATCAGGTCGCGCTCAAGTTGAAATTATTGATTTTCAAGAATGGCACCAGCATCAATGTGCCGTACTGCGGAATCAGGCGCTGCTCGCTTGAGACCAGCTCGACATTTGAAAAAGCCTCGAGCATCGATTGCTGAACGCGCATATCTACGATAGGCTTGGTGATCTTGCCATCCTCTATGAGGAAGGTGCCATCGCGCGTATAGCCTGTGACCATCGTTTTCATGGGATTGATATAATTCAGATACCAGAAGCGGGTAACATAAATTCCCGACGGCGTCGATTTGATTAATTCATCGGCCGATGAATTTCCAGGCGCTATCACCATAGCCTTGGGATAAGGCCCGTAATTATTATCGGGCGCCAGCGCGTTGCCGGTGGAGGTCTTCCCTGCCAGAACTGCATAATAGCTGTCGTAGACACCCTCGCGGGCGATGCCGTTTTCGACAAGCGTGATTTTCCGCCTGGAAACACCCTCGTAATCGAATGGCATGAACTGCATCGCGGGATGGAATGGGTCCTCGGTGATCGTGATGCCACTTGCCATAATGGCCTGGCCGATTTTTTCGGACATGAAGCTTCTGCCCTGATGCAACGTCTTGCCGCCGAATCCAAGAAAGGCTGTCAGGAGCAGGAAATTGGCGACGGCATCGGGTTCGAGTATCACATTATAAGTGCCCGATTGCAGTTGGACCGCCTCGCCGGGATAGGCAGCCTTGTCGAGAGCGCGCTGGGCAGCCGTTAGAAAATCAAACTGCTCTATATCTCGCCCCGCGGCCTGAGACCATCCCGAACGACCACCCGGCGCTACTGCCGTCAATGAGAATCTGTATTCTGATGTCTTGTCGAACTGCTCTGTGCCGAGCGAATTGGCCACGCACAAGGCTGTAGCCGAGGTCTGATACGTGCCGGCGCAAGTCAGGCTTGCGGCTTTGGCCCGATCAATGATGGCTGCTACGTCCCCAGCGCGCGAGGCCGCCGGGTAATCGAATGTAGTCTTGTAGAATCCTTGAGATTTCTGTGCCTTGTCGGATCGTATCAGGCTTTGGAAACCAGGGTCGTCGTTGCCATTGCGAGCCACATCGCCGGCGATTTTGAGAAGTTCCGCCACCCCCTCCTTGGTAGCGTCATTGGAACGCGCCACGCCTGCTTTCTTTCCGAAAATGGCGCGACACCAGATCGTGGAATCGGAGCGGCCCATATTCTGGTGAATCAGGTTTTCGGCGAAACGTGTGAGATAGAACTCCTCCGATTCGCAGACAAGCTCTGTCTGGTCAGCCGGCGAATTCTTAATCGCGCCTTTGAAGATATCGAGGATTTTTTCGGTAATCATGCGCGGCCTACCTTGATATTGGTGACAAGAATCGGGCAGGTTCCCTGGCCGGTGCGGGCGTTCTGGCCCGGTTGCCCCTTGCCGCAGTTGGGTGTGCCCCAGACTCGGAATGTGCCGTCATTTCCGATTGCGGCAACCGAATTCCAGAACTCTACCGTGCGGCCGGAGAACGTGGGATTCTTATAAATCTGCCCGAGCTTGCCGTCCTTGATCTCCCAGGCGATCTCGCACCCAAATTCGAACGAGGAACGGTCATCCGATGGCGACCAGGAGGAGATAGTAGACATGTAGATGCCGTCGCCGGCGGCGGCAAGAAGTTCATCCAAAGTCTTATCGCCGGGTAGAAGATTCGTGTTGGTCATGCGGACGAGCGGCATATTACCCCAGCCATCAGCTCTCATGGCCCCGGAAGAGGCCCGGCCGATCCTGGCGGCGGTTTCGCGCGAGGATAGGTAGCCGGTCAGAACGCCGTTTTCAATCAAATCAACTTTATTCGCTCTGACGCCCTCATCGTCATACCCAAGCGACCCCAGGCCGTAGGGATGCGTCGTATCGGAAACGAGAGAAACGATTGGGGCCGCGTACTGCAATTTGCCCAATTGGTCGGTGGTGGCAAAGCTGGTGCCGGAAAAATTTCGCTCCGAGCCAAAGACACGGTCGAGCTCGAGCGGATGGCCGATAAGCTCGTGAATGACAAGGCCGACCACAGAGCTTTCAAGAACGACATTCGCGTTGACCGCCGGGCAATCGGGCGCAGTCGAAAGGGCGATAGCCTCCTCGGCCAGGCGCGGTATCGCCGATGCGAAATCGAATTCGTCCAGAAGCTCGTAACCTTTGGATTCGTACTGCCCGCCGTTCTGAGGAAAACTTCGCACAAATCGTTCGCGGCGCGATTTGGAAATACCCAGGCCAATTCCGACTCCGCTGTGGACGATGGTCTGATAGATGCGCGAACCGACGGTGGAAATGAAAAATGACTCTGTCTTTCTAAAATCAAGGCCGGCGTTTCGCACGCTTATCCGGCTGTTCTGCGCCATAAGCCGATCGAGGTTAGCCAAATATTCGAGTTTCTGCGCCAACTGGATGGTGAATGGATCAATTTTGAAATTCGATTTGTAATTGTCCTCATAAGCTTGAACGGGAGCCAGGTCAACCGGCGTCTTATTGACGAGATTCGATGCCCGGGCGATATCGATCGCCATGCGGGCGGCGCGCTCGGCCTCCTTCTCACTCAG